>JAPFDH010000062.1 GCA_026169045.1 Lachnospiraceae bacterium
AAAACTTCCTCTTAAAAACTCCGTTCGACTTGCATGTGTTAAGCACGCCGCCAGCGTTCATCCTGAGCCAGGATCAAACTCTCATGTTAAAGTGTTCGTCCTTCAGAATTAACGTTAGCTAATTCATCCGTTCCTGTTTTTTTCAACAGGCTTTACTGTTTTTTAGGTTGCAGATCCATTTATGTCTCCATAAATCGTTCTGCCGTTCTGAATTTTCTCATGGTCTCCGCTTTTGCTTCGACCGTCAGAATTTTCAGGGTTGGTTATACTGTTCAGTTATCAAGGTTCTGTTTTGTTGTCATAAGACTTAAGTATGTTATCACATCTTTTTTCTTTTGTCAACATCTTTTTGTGTTATTTTTGATTTTTTTATTGTCAATCCAAAAAACCAAAAACATTTTTTTGTATTTATTTCTTTTGTCTCAAGCGACTTATATATGATAGCGTATTTGGATAAATTTGTCAACTGTTTTTTTCATTTTTTTGTAACAGTTCAGCCATAGGGCTGTAACGGGAGAGAAAATTATGCTTGCATAATTTTCTCTCCCGGTCAGACCTATGTGCTGAGCGCCTGTAAATGAATAAAACAGTGGCGACAGCCACCATAAGCACGTAGTACGGTTTTACGAATGCGCGGGCTGAACTGTTACTTTTTTAAAAAAACCGGCAATGTGTCATATTAAACAACACGTTGCCGGTTCTTTTCTTTTTTCAAATAATACGAAATTGATTATATTTTACTATCTTGTTCCAACTGTATATCCGCTTCTACTTCTAACTTTCTTTTTGACAATATTTTGTTTATTTTAAGAGCAAAAATAGTAGTGGTGATTATTCCTGCTATTATATCTACAATCGGCTCCACATAAAAAATTGTTTTAGCCCCCCATATCATGGGAAGAACAAATAACAGCAGAAAATAATTAAATTTTCTCATAAACGAAAGCGGAAGTGCATATCCTGGAAGTCCCATTCCTGTAAATGCATCCACAAACGGATATTGTAATGCCAGCGGAATTAATCCCAGTACTGACATTTTAATAGCCCAAATGGATAACGAAGCATATGTATCATTTCCTGTAAATAAACGTACAAAAAGTGGTGACACCGTAAATGCCATAAGCATCATAAATCCATTAAACGCTAAACAAAGAATTACAATTACCCGCAATGCTTTTTTTATTCTTTCTACGTTTCCCGCTCCAAAATTATAGCCTAAAATCGATTGGGTTCCACCGGTAATTCCTCCAAGAGGCATTGTCACCATCAAAAAAAAGCTTTGCATAATTGTTGCGCATGTAATGTAAATGTCTCCTTCCGTACCCCCATATAATTTTAACGTGGCATTCATACCTATTATAAGGAGACTATCAAAGGCAATAATAATGAACGGAGATAATCCATACAATAAAATTTTTTTCATAACAGAAATACGATAGCCTCCAAATGTAATTCGAATCGGAACTTTATTTGAGAATAAATAATATAATATGTACACACTGGAAACAGCCTGAGAAATCAATGTAGCAATTGCCGCTCCCGAAACTCCCATATGAAATACAAAGATGAAAATGGGATCCAAAACGATATTAGTAACTGCCCCTATCATCACTGAAATCATGCCTCGTTTCGCATATCCCTGACATATCAAAAACTGATTCATCCCGGCAGAAATCAAAGCAAATACTGCCCCTAAAACATATACCGTCATATATTGATTTGCATAAGGATATGTTACATCACTTGCACCAAATGCCCGCAATAATACATTTTTCGTACTCAATACCAATACCGGAATAATAATTGCCAATACTAATAACATTACAAAGCAATTAGCCAATATTTGTCTCGCCCCACGCTCATCTTTTGCTCCAAGTCGTATACTTAAAAGCGGTGCACCACCAATTCCCACCAACGATGCGAACGACGTAATTAATGTAACCACAGGACCACATATACCCGCTCCAGCTAAAGCCTGCTCTCCTATTACAGGAATATTTCCTATGAACATCCTATCCACTATACTATACAATACATTAACAAACTGCGCTAACATGGATGGAATTGCTATGCGAAGTACTAATTTTTTAATATCATCTCTTCCCAAATCATTTTCTATTTTCATCCTTTGTGCCCCTTTGCTATATCAATTTGTTTCTTTTTTTATTCTAAAACATAGGCCTTCATGAGCCCACAACGGTACAGATGCCAAAAGTAACAATCCCATCCATTCATCTATTGATAAATGAACCGTATGAAACATTTGAATAAACAATGGGATTTCTGTCACCGCCATCTGCAAAAAAATACCTACTCCAAATGTCGCCAATAAAAGAATATTTTTCTTTTGATTTCTTTTAAAAACCGAAACCGTTGTATCCCGCATGCCAATAGCATGGAATAACTGAGATAAACCTAAAACCGTAAATGCATATGTCTGTGCCCGTTCCAGTTTAGACACGTCAGAAAATATCTCATGAATTACACCAAAATCCCATCCTCCCCCATTTTCAATCATACTGATAATCGGAATAGTAAAAAAAGCCAGCAAACTAATTGCTCCAATAATGCTACCATAAAACAGTGTGCAAAACAATCCATTTCCCGCAAATAAACTCTCTTTTGGCTTTCTTGGTTCTTCTTCCATTAAAAGAGCCGTATCATTTTGATCTGTCCCGAGAGCCAATGCCGGCAGAGTATCTGTAATCAAATTAATCCACAATATGTGTCCGGCTTTTAATGGAGAAGCCACCCCGACAGCTATGGCAATAAACATGGTGATAATTTCTCCAAAATTGGAAGAAAGCAGGAACAGTACGGTTTTCTTTATATTTTCATAAATCCCCCTTCCTTCTTCCATCGCTTTTTCTATTGTAGCAAAATTATCGTCAGTAAGAATAAGATCGGCAGCATTTTTAGCCACATCTGTTCCTTCTCTTCCCATAGCGATTCCAATATCTGCCGATTTTAACGATGGCGCATCATTAACGCCATCTCCGGTCATAGCCACAATTTCACCTCTTCTTTGAAAAGCTTTTACAATTCTTGTTTTGTGACTGGGTGAAACTCTGGCAAAAACCGTAA
The DNA here is from genome assembly GCA_026169045.1 of Lachnospiraceae bacterium. GTDB lineage: Bacteria > Bacillota > Clostridia > Lachnospirales > Lachnospiraceae > Fimimorpha. The sequence goes on from JAPFDH010000062.1 coordinate 3,085, forward strand.
CCGCACCTATTCTATTTTGTAATTCTCCATCAGACAACTCATCCAATTCGCTTCCCGTCATACATTCTGATGGTTTTTGTGCAATTCCAAGCTGTTTTGCAATAGCAAATGCTGTATCCGCATGATCCCCGGTAATCATTACCGTTTTAACCGACGCTCTCTTAAACATTTGAATTGCTCGGGCTGCCTCTGGTCTGGGTGGATCGATCATGCCGACAAGTCCGACAAAAATAAGATTGTCTTCTTTTGTATTTTCTCCTTCATCCATGGCAAGCGCCAAAACACGTAATGCCTGTTTTGCCATTTGCTCCATAGCTTGTCGAATGTTTCTTTTATGATCAGCCTGCATCGCAATTATGTTACCATCCCAATAAATGCGATTGCATCGATTTAACAAAGTCTCTCCTGAACCCTTTACATAAGTGTATTTTTTTCCTCCTTGTTTATGTATCGTCGTCATTCGTTTTCTTACGGAGTCAAACGGATATTCATCCACACGCGGCATTTTCTCTTCCAATTCTCTTTTTGAAATTCCTACATAATCTCCCAGTTCCAACAACGCCACTTCCGTAGGATCCCCTAATGCTGTATCATTTTCTAAAGAAGCATCATTACAAAGCAAAAAACCTTCCACCAAATGCATATGAGAATGTTTTTCTATTTGTCTTGGTTCAAAACATTTTCCATACATATAGCAGGATACAACCCGCATTTTATTTTGTGTCAATGTCCCTGTTTTATCGGAACAAATAACACTGACACATCCCAAAGTCTCAACAGATGGTAATCTCCTGACAATTGTATGTACCTTAACCATTCTAGAGACACTGAGAGCCAACACAATCGTCACAACAGCAGGTAATCCCTCCGGCACTGCTGCTACCGCCAACGAAATTGCCGTCAAAAACATATCCAGTAGATTTCGTTTTTGTACAACCGCCAAAGCAAACAGGATCACACACAATGCAACTGCAATTACAGATAACCATTTTCCTAAATCAGCGAGTCGTTTTTGCAGTGGAGTCATTTCTTTACTATTGTGATGCAATCCCTTTGCAATACTGCCTATTTCTGTTTCCATCCCCGTCGCTATTACGACTCCCTCTGCCCGTCCGCGAACCACATAAGTAGAAGAAAATACCGTATTTTTTCTATCTCCAACAGGCATAACCTTCTGAGCTACAAAACCCGCATCTTTTTTCACAGGTACAGATTCACCTGTCAAAGCTGATTCATCCGTCATCACTCCCACCGATTTGGTAAGACGAATATCCGCCGGAACCTGTTTTCCTGTTTCCAAAATCACCAAATCTCCGGGAACTAATTTTGCTGCCTGAATTTCATATACTCTTCCTTCTCTCTTTACCAGAGCCAAGGGACTCGTTAACTTCCTAAGAGAATCCAAGGCTTTTTCAGCTTTTCCCTCTTGTATACATCCAATGATAGCATTTAAAAAGATAACAAAAAAAATGATTCCTGTATCCTGCCATTCGCCCAAAAATGCTGAGATCACTCCCGCCCCCATCAAAACATAAATCAAAGGATCCAAAAGTTGCTCAATAAACATTTCCAGTACTGTCTTTTTTTCTTCTTCAACCAGTTCATTTGCCCCATCACGATATCTTCGTTCTGCCTCTTTTTCTGTCAACCCGTCATCAAAATTGGTATCCAGCATTCGTTCTACTTCTTTTATATCTTTTTCTTCAAACATGAGCTCCTCCCATTCCATTGGTACAATCTGTACTTTAATGTATGTCTCTTTTTCGTCACTCATGCCTGTTTTCTTTTTTTATATCGGAGCTTATATATTCCAGTTTTTTAAAGCATCCGCAAATGCAGTATTTACTGACTGTTGTGCATCCTTTTGTTGTTTCAGATAACGGTTCACATCCTTTTTACTTACACCAGCGCCTTCTTTTTTCCGCCGTTCTTTAAATTTTTCCAATTTTTCCCTATAACCGCATCCGCAGAAAAATGCAGCATTTTCTCCTTTTCCAACCAGTTCCATCTTTTTATGGCAAACGGGACACCGGGCATTGGAAGTTCTGGAAACAGTTTCCCTATAGCCACATTCTCTATCCTGACATATAAGCATTTTTGATGTTTTTCCATTCACGGAAAGCATACGTTTGCCACAACGAGGACATTTTTTATTGGTAAGGTTATCATGACGGAATTGTCCTTCTCCATCTTTAATCTCACCAATCAATTCCTTTGTATATTCCCGAATTTTTTTCATAAAAATCCGTCGATCCAGCTTTCCATTTGCGATATCTGAAAGTTTTCCTTCCCAATCTGCAGTCAATTCCGGTTTTTTTAAATCTCCCGGAACCAACTTTAATAGTTGACGTGCTTTTGCCGTAGTATATATCTCATTTCCCTTTTTTTCAATTAAAAAACCGGAAAACAATTTTTCAATAATGTCTGCACGCGTCGCCACCGTTCCCAATCCACCGGTTTCCTTTAAAATGGCTGCTTTCTTCGGATTATTTTCCTTTAAAAACGGAATAGGATTTTCCATAGCAGACAGCAACGTTGCTTCGGTAAAAGCTGCCGGAGGTTTTGTCTGCCCTTTTGTCACAGACAATTTTATCACCGGAATTCGATCGCCTTCTTGTACAGGAGGAAGATTTGAAATCTCTTCTTCCGGTTCTTCATAGACTGCTTTCCATCCGGAATGCAACACTGTTTTCCCTTTCAGGTAAAACAGTTCCGTTCCAATTCTCACCTTTATCGATACATTCTCATATTTTACTGGTGGATACATAACTGCAAAGAAACGGCGTACCACCAAATCATAGATTTTTCTTTCCTCTCCATTCATGGATGAAAAATCCACATACTGTTCTGTCGGTATGATTGCATGATGATCCGTCACTTTTTCATTATTGACATAAGCTGGCTTCTTGGGCATTGTCTGTTTAAGAAGTGTTGCAGCAAATGAACGATACGGTCCAATACTGCAAGCCTGAAGCCTTTCTTTTATCGTTCCTAGAATATCGGATGGCAAATACCGGGAATCCGTTCTGGGATACGTTAAAACTTTATGAGTTTCATACAGTCGCTGCATAATATTCAGCGTTTGTTTTGCTGAATATTGAAATTTTCGGTTTGCATCTCTCTGAAGCTCTGTTAAATCATATAAAGCCGGAGCTGCTACAATTTGTTCCGTTTTTTTCACCTGCTCTACCACACCATAAACGTCTCCATATTTTTCCTGAATCCGTTCTATAATTTTATTTACCCGGCTTTCATCAAAACTATTACTGTTTCCATTTTCCTGCTGCCAGGTCAGTGTCATCCATTTATTTTTTTCTCCGCATATTGCCTGAATCCCATAATATGTCTGCGGATGAAATTCTTTAATTCTCTTTTCCCGCTCTTCAATCATAGTCAAAGTCGGGGTCTGGACACGCCCGCAGGAAAGCTGGGCATTATATTTACACGTCAATGCCCTTGTAGCATTTATTCCCACCAGCCAATCCGCCTCCGCCCGACTCATTGCTGCCTGATATAAATTATCATATAATTTTCCATCTTTTAAATTTTGAAAGCCTTCTCGGATAGCCTTATCTGTAACCGAACTAATCCAAAGTCGTTTTACTTTCTTTTTGCAGCCACCTTTCAAAAGAATCCATCTGGCTACCAATTCTCCTTCTCGTCCCGCATCTGTGGCAATAATAATTTGTTCCACATCTTTTCTCTTGAGCAATTCCATTATGGCACGATATTGCTTTCCCGTTTGTCGGATTACTTCCAATTTCATCTGTTCTGGCAACATGGGAAGATCTTCCATTTTCCATGTTTTATATCGTTCTTCATATTGCTCCGGATCCGCAAGTGTTACCAAATGGCCAAACGCCCATGTTACAATATATTTTTCTCCTTCCAGTCCGCCAGATATTGTTTTCTTGCACTGCAGCACTCTAGCAATATCTTTTCCTACTGAAGGTTTTTCAGCTAATACAAGTGATTTCATCATTTCTACTCCTTTTCTTTCCCGACTATTATACATAACTTCTTTTGGTAATACAATGTACTTTCAGGCACATTTCATGGAAACATGTATAAAAAAAAAAGGCAACGTATAGGATTTTAAAAAAAATGTAAATTTATAGAAAAAGTTGCTTGACATCATGCAAAGAATATGCTATTCTATACAAGTCGTTGATGACAAGCAATTCATAAAGGGGTATAGTTCAATGGTAGAGCAACGGTCTCCAAAACCGTAAATAGGGGTTCGAATCCCTTTACCCCTGTCTTTACATTCCTTGTAAATAGTTGTATTTACAAGGTTTTTTTATTATCAAATTATTACTGTTTTTGTATTCGATACCAAATGATATCCTATGCAATATCTTTTCTCAGGAGGAAAGTGCCATGTTTTTCCGAAAAAAAAGTAATCCCTTAGATGACAAACTAAAAGAACTGCAAATGAACCTGGAAAATAATTATAAAGATCTCGCAATCTCTGCCCGCAAAGAAGCTGAAGATTTGTACGCAAAAATGAAACATGACGGTGCATTAAAAGAGAAAGATCTATTATCCTATCGAAAACGTTTGGATGATTATGCTGAAAAAATGAAGCACTATGATCACACAAATATTTCTAATTTTTTAAAAGAGCGCTATTAATTTTCTTATTCCTATTAACATAGAAGCGACAGCATGATACGGTTTTCCCTCCATATATTAAAACTACATCAATGAACAAAAAGGCGATCCAAGACAGATCGTCTTTTTATTTACGCACAGACAACGAGCCGTGTGCGGATGCTTGTGTACTCATGCGGCGACTGTCCGCGAACGTGGGAAACTCGCAAAGCGTGTTTCTCATCGTTTTAGGATTCTTTTATTAGAATACAATATCTATTTACTTTCAAGGTAATCTATGATATATTTGTCTTAACTAAATAGTATTGGAGGTGTTTGAAATGGCTCTTGGAAACATGATGAAAGGAATAGTGTCCGGCGGAATGGGTAATTATAGCGAAGTTACCCCGGAAGAATTGACAAAAGAATACGGTGAATACCTTATAGCAGGTGAAACGATTACCATGGGTTTTAAATTAGTTCGCGATGTCTTAATTTTTACCAATCAGCGTCTTATTTTCTTTGACAAACAAGGGGCTACGGGAACAAAAATGAGTATTGAATCCATCAATTTACGTTCCATTGTAGACGTCAAAATGGAAACATCCGGCTTTGGCTTTGATGACAGTGAATTAACTTTTACATATATTACCTCTCCCTATTATAAATGTAATAATATTACTATGTCATCACACACGCTGGAATTTCCGAAAAAATATAATGTTCAAAAATTATACAGACTGCTTCAGGAATTATCATATAAAAACCATTTAATGTTAAATCAATAAACGCAGAACGTCTCCGCATCAGCAGACGCAAACAGCTATTTCAAAAAATATGTACTACAACCTATAAACAAAAAAGTGCCGTAAACACGGCACTTTTTTATAAGCAGATAACGGGAATCGAACCCGCCTCTCCAGCTTGGGAAGCTAGCATTCTACCGATGAACTATATCTGCAAACCTAAATATAAATCAACTGTTTTTTAGTATATCACATTCGTTTAAAAATGCAAGCAATTTTTCTACTTTTATCGTAAACATAGTAACCGTTCAGCCCGCGCCATTCGTAAAACCGCACTGCGTGCTTATTGTGGCTATCGCCACTGTTTTACTCATTTACAGGCGCTCAGCTCATAGGTCTGAGCGGTCGAAAAATTATGCAAGCATAATTTTCTCGCCCGTTACAGCC
>JAPFDH010000038.1 GCA_026169045.1 Lachnospiraceae bacterium
CGATTATATTTGGTTATCCGGTACAATTTTCCAATATACCGTATTTCGTTCGGACATTTATAGAGGAGAATGGTGAAATCTGGAAAGGGAAAAAGGTTCTTTGTTTAGCTACAATGGGAGCTTTTAGTGGAGATGGTGCCGGATGTGCCACAAGGTTGCTGGAAAAGAAAGGGGCAGTGATCTTAGGCGGAGTACATGTGAAAATGCCTGATTCTGTATGCGACAGTCCATTGTTGAAAAAATCATTTGAGGAGAATCAACAGCTTGTGGAAAAAGCTACTGAAAAGATTGAAAAAGTCGCTTCAGATATAAAAAGGCAGATATATCCGAAAGAGGGGCTGTCTTTTTTGGCACATGTGATTGGATTGTTTGGACAAAGGCTTTGGTTCTATCATAAAACAAGAGCATATACTAAAAATCTGAATATTCATGAGAACTGTAATGGTTGTGGGATATGTGCTCAAAACTGTCCGACACAGAATCTTTCGCTGCTTGACGGAAAGGCAGTTGCAGGGAATCAGTGTACGATGTGCTACCGGTGTATTAGTAAATGCCCGCAAAAGGCAATCACACTTTTAGGGAAGACAGTGGTTGAGCAGCACATTATAACAAAGTATGTATAGACAGACTTGAAATGCAGAAAGAGCAATAGTCAGTCCAAATGAATTTTCGGCTGATTATTGCTCTGAATCCGAATTGCGTTTGCGGAGCAGTTTCCAGGATATAATGGGTGACTTTTATAAATTTTCATCCATAAAAGCAATAATCCCGGCTTCTACTTCATCTTTGATAGCTGCATAATTATGGATTTCATGACGGTAGCCAGAGTACAGTTTGGTTCTTACTTTATGTCCTGTAGCCCGCAGCCAGTTGGATACCTGGTATACACCCTCACCATATTCTCCAACAGGATCCATATCTCCTGCAATGTTATAGATGGGAAGTGAGGTGGGGACTTTTTCTGCCCATTGGGTTCCAAGGATAACAGACATCATCTGGGTGAAATCATACATGGACTGATTGTTTACAGGTTTTGTAAAAGCATCAAAGGGATCGGCTGCATGGTCCTGCTGTACATAAGGGTCAGCGCAGATCCACTCATTTCCAATTTTCACTTCTCCACAATATTCGCACATCCATCCCATAAGTGAACCTGTGATGTTGGGGTCGGCTTCTTTTCCTTTTCCTTCATCAAGGAGTTTCTTCAGAGTGGCAGCGCCTTCTTCAGCGTGGCGGAATACACCACAGGTTCCACAGAGGGTAACACCATTTAATTCATTACCGTATTTTGCTATATAGTCTCTGGCAATCATAGAGCCCATGCTGTGACCGAACAGGAAATAAGGAAGATTTGGATATTTTTCTTTTACAAGGTTTGTGAGGGTATGTTCATCTTCCATCATGGTATGCACACCTTTGTCACCCCAGTCGCCCCAGGTATTGTTTTCCAATGCAGTTTTTCCATGACCCACATGGTCATCAGCAGCAACAATGTAACCTGCATCTATAAATTTCACAATCATATGCAGATATCTCCTGGAATGTTCTCCGAATCCATGGATAATTTGTACGATACCTTTTGGTTTTGCCGCTGGAACATAAATCCATCCGTATACAGTATCTCTTTCATTAAAAGACTTAAAATTCACTTCGTGTAACATGAAAGCACCTCCCATACATTTTGATAATTTCATTGTAGAAGTATCTGTTTTCAAAGTCAAGAAAAAGAAAGCAGATTTCAGGATTGGCAAGAAATGAAAAATGGAGTATGATAAGTGTATAAAATTTCGGATTCAAAGGAAAGGAACATACAGCATATGGAGAGGACAGAGCATTTGGACAGCATCCGTTTGATTACAGAAAAGGATGACGTACAGCTTGCAGATATTATCAGAAAAAATCTGGAAAAATTTCACCTGGATATTCCGGGAACCGTATATTTTGATTCTCAGCTAGACCATTTAAGCAGTTCTTACACTGCAAATCCAGAGAAAAGGGCGTATTTTGTTGTGGAAGATCCTACAGGAAAGGTTCTTGGAGGTATTGGCATAGATGAATTTCCGGGATTTGCAAGGTGTGCTGAAATACAGAAGTTGTATCTGTCAGATGAAGCAAAGGGAAAAGGACTTGGAAAAGCATTGATGGAAGCCGCAGAAGGGTATGCGGTTCAGGCTGGCTATGAGAGACTGTATTTAGAAACACATACAAATCTGGAGGCTGCAATACATTTGTATGAAAAATCAGGATTTCATAAGATTCAAAAGCCAGGAGAAGTGCAACACAGCACCATGAATTTGTTTTTTATGAAGGAGCTAACATGATTGAAACAAAGAATCTTATTTTAGATAAAGCAAAATTTTCAGACTGGAAAGAGATGTATGAGAATGTCTGGTCAAGACCAGAAAGCGCAAGATATATGGCATGGCAGGTTACAACAACGCAAGAGGATGCAAAGCTGAGAATTATGCGAACCATAGAATTTCAAAATAACCATGATGTCTATACAGTTTATGAAAAGAAAAGTGGCAAAGCGATTGGATTCGCAGGAGTAGAAAAGATAAAACCTTTTGTGTACCAGGAGACAGGAATCTGTTTGGGACCGGATTATGTGGGAAAAGGATTTGGAACCCAGATTTTGGAAGCGTTGATTCAATATTGCAAACAAGAATTTGACGCAAAAAAATTCTTTTATTCCACAAGAAAAGAAAATGAAGCATCTAACAGACTGGCAAAGAAGTTTGGATTCACCTTGGTTTCTTCGGAAAAGAAAATAGATAACAGGAATGGACAGACTTATGAATTATTGAAATATAGTCTGGACTATTCTTTTCCTTCTATGAGATAATCATAAGAAACCTGAAAAATCTCAGCCAGAGCTTTTAATTCGATATCTGTAACATAACGCTTATTTGTTTCAATTCTGGTAATTACATTTTTATCCATATCATACCCATTCAACTGAAGCTGGTAAGCCAAGAGCCGCTGTGACATATGATGTTCGCGGCGGAGTTCTATGAGCCTTTGACCTATCAGATTTTTTTCTCCGGTAGCTGTTTTTGGTTTTGGCATATCTTTAATCCCTCCTGAAAATAGTATGAACAAAACAGTCTCATTTTTTGCACTGTTTATTTTACATGGGATTGAGCATTTGAGAGGTTGTAAAAATGAGACAAAATAAAGTTGTGGTGAATTGTGTGGATATTGCCTCTGAAACATGGTACAATGATAAAAAATAGTAGAAAGGGGAACGGTATTATGTTGGTAAGTGCAGACAAAAAATGGGATTATGCTCTTGGAATCATTAAAGTGGATGGATTAGAACCGTCTCCAGAGTTTAAAAATTTGATTGCAAAAGAAAAACGCGGTGAGATGACTACAGATGATATGAGAAAAGTTTTAGATAAAAAATATAAAATGAAGAAGTAGGTGGGGTTAATGAGAGATCCATATGTATATCCACATACAAACATTTTAAAAAATTTAGCCAATATACAAGATGAAGAAGAATTATCTTGTATGGAGGCTGAATATACCAGTTTACGACTTGCGGAACTTGTGACAAAAGAATCTGCAAGTCATTTTAATTTCCTGTCACTTTGTGATATGCATC
>JAPFDH010000096.1 GCA_026169045.1 Lachnospiraceae bacterium
AGGATTAAGCTGTACTTTGACATCGCTGGCAGGCGGTATGGGTGGAAAAACTGGATTGTATGAGATGGGTGTTCCCATCAAGGAGAATACCAAGCAGGGATATAAGATGGCGTATCCGGGAGACAGCATTGACTTAGGATATGCAGGCATGAATACCAGAAGAGGGCGTGTGGGGCATCAGATCGCCCATACCCTTACCACAGGAATCCAGCAGGGAACGCTTCATTTTGTGGATCTGTCTGTGCCGCCTCTTGTCACAGAGCAGTGCAGGTGTCTGAATACCAGACAGTCCGGCATCCATAATCATAAAGGGGAATGCTCCGGTGTCTTAAAAGAGGAAGGCGCCAGGGCAGTGCTGACTCCGGGAAGGGAAGAAACCCGGCAGAATGGCCGAAGGATGAAGGAGCCGGAAGAGCCGATGTTCACTATTACTGCCACAGACCGGCATGGAGTTGCCTATCGGGGCAGAATCCGGAGGCTGGTGCCGAGGGAGTGTCTGCGGCTGCAGGGTTTTTATGACTGGCAGATTGACCGCATAGAACAGGATACTTCGGACAGCCAGCTTTATAAACAGGCTGGAAATGGAGTGACCGTCAACGTGATCGAAGCCATCGGAACGCTTCTTCGGCAGGCAGATGCACAAATCCGGGCAGAGGATGAAAAGACAAAGAGGTAAGGCAGTATGGCAATTGGAATTCAGGATCAATATTTCGGTACAGAGATTGAGATGACAGGGATCACCAGGCAGAGGGCTGCGGAGAAAGTAGCAGAACTGTTTGGAACAAGGGCAGTTTGCGACGGTGGATATTATGGGGTCTGGTCTGTGACAGATCAGGAAGGAAAGAAATGGAAGTTCATGTATGATGGGAGCATTTATACGGAACGCAGGGAGCGTGGACGCATGGTTCGTGCTGGAAGTGAATACAGCACCGAAATGGTCAGTCCGAAATTGTCCTATGGAGAAATGGGAAAGCTGCAGGAAGTGGTGCGGTGTCTCAGGCATCATGGGGCGAAGGTAAATGCATCCTGCGGGCAGCATGTGCATGTGGACGCTTCGAACCATACTCCAAGAAGCCTCAAAAATGCTATGACCATTATGTATTCCAAAGAGGATATCCTGTTCAAGGCATTGAAGGTACAGACATCAAGGGAACAGGAGTATTGCCAGAAGGTACGCCCCATTGTGCTGGAGAAGATCCGTCGGATGCCAAACAACACCATTTCCATGGAAAAGTTGAAACGGGTATGGTATGAGGGCAGGGACGGAAGCAATAGTCATTATGACAGCACCCGGTACTATGCGTTGAACCTTCATGCAGTATTTTCCAAAGGAACTTTGGAGTGGAGATGTTTTGAGAGTACCCTCCATGCAGGAAAAGTGCGGGCAAATATCACTTTGGCTCTTGCCATCTCTGCCCAGGCCATCAATCAGAAATGCACCCAGATGCGGAAAACGGAGATCACAGAGAATCCAGCATTTACCTTCCGTACCTTTTTATTGCGGCTGGGGCTCATTGGACCGGAATATAAAAATGTCCGGGAACATCTGCTTGCCAATCTGGAGGGTGACAGAGCATGGAGATATGACCGCAGTACCTATGAATGTTTGAATCGAAATCATCGGGCAGAGGAT
>JAPFDH010000095.1 GCA_026169045.1 Lachnospiraceae bacterium
ATCTGCATCCGCACTGGCTGATCCTTTAAGACTGCATGGATCAGTTCTTCCATGGAACGCTGTGGACGTTCCTCCAGCGGTTTTCCACTCATCTGGCTGATGTCAAATCCTTTACCGATGGCATATCCTGTCCGCATCTCCCCATCTTTTTCATATTCTGTACTGACCATATAGGTGTAACCATGCACCCCGGATTTTGGGGAACGGTGTTCTTTTTTCCAGTAATCATAGGATTTTACCACCGTTGCCGCTGGATTCTGTCCGTAGATCAACAGAAGATTGGGTGTTTTCTGCGTATTGCACTGCGCCATAAAATCTAAAAATCCCTTTAAAGAATCCCCATTTTGGAACACCGCCTGTGCCTGGGCATCTACCTCTGCCCACACCTCTTCCCTCTGCTGTTTTTTCATGGCTGCATATTCTTCTTTTGATAACTGCTGTTGTGGAGTTTTTTCTTCCCCTGCCCCACCAGGGATCATGTTCGTTAAATCCATAGCCTTACCTGCCTTTCACTTTCTTATGTTTCTTTCTCTGCTGATTTCTCGGTTTTCTCCGGCTCTGCTGTTGCTTCTGCCGCTGTTTCTGTTCCGTTTCAATCTTTTTTAATTCCTGCCGGACAGATGGTTTCTCCCCTTTCCAGCTAGTTTCCTGCCCGGAAAAAGAACCGCTGCTGTGCGAGGAAGGTCCGGACAGATTCCCTGCCTTCTCCGCCTGAGTAAAATTTCCCTCCGAAGGAGAGACTTCCCCTACATCAAACAGATGCTCTTCTTCATCCAGTTCAAACTCAATGGTCCCTTCCGGCAGCACCACCTTTTCGGTCTTCACCGGAAGTTCTTCTTTTGCTTCGGTTTTCTCAGTAAACTCTGCATCGATCACACGCTCTGCTTCCCGGACTGGCGCTTGTTCCACAACCGCTTCCCCGGCTTCGGATCTCACAAAGTCCAGATTCATCTTGTCCAGCACCCGGTTCACCTTTGCCGCATCATCGGCAAACACCATGATCTCAGAAAACTGGGGGTTCTTCTTATCCCGGATGACCACATACAAAAGTCCCCTGGATTTGGCTTCCCCGGCAAACTCCCGCAGCCTGTCATGGGGAATGGTGAAAAATTTCATTGCCCGCTGTTCCTTTAACATCCGAAGCAGGTTGGTCTTTCCCCTGGTCTTTTTCTGGTCCTTCATTACTGCAACGATCAGCACCGCCAGATTCTTTGCAATGCTCCCGCTGATCCGTAACGTGTGTTCCATGCCTTCCATGGAATACCGGACGATCTGATCTGCCGCATCACCGCCATAGTTCATACGCTCTCACCTCCTTACCGCTTCCGTTCTTCTTCCCTTCGTTGTTTCCCGGACGATTCCTGTACCTGCTCCTGTTCCTTTGCCCGTTTTAACCTCTCTTCCATCTCTTTCGACTGGATCTCGATCTGCTGGCTTAAACGGATCTTCTTCCGAAGTTCTTTTAATTCCCCGTTGATCTCCTGAA
>JAPFDH010000089.1 GCA_026169045.1 Lachnospiraceae bacterium
GCCTGCGGAAGTGGTGTCTTTGATTGAGAGGCAGGGCAGGCTTTATATTGAAAAAATCCTGTCTGCGATCACCGAGGCAGGCTTTGACCTGCGGGCAGTCCCTTCCGTTTTCATGGGAGGCGGTGCTGCTATTTTTAAACACCGTGTAAGCGAGCAGGACCGCCTGTGTCGCCCGATTTACTTGACGGACGTCCATGCCAACGCTGCCGGATATGAACGGATTGTGGGGCAGATGAGGACGCTGTGAGCCGCCCGGTCTTTTCCTTCCGCCCAAACCTTAAGAACCCGGAACATGAAAAAGCGTGGCAGCTTTTGATGGAAATTCCGGCAGGGCAGAGGAACCAGTATCTGGTGGATGTGATCCTGGAACAAGAAGAGAGGGAAACTTTAAAAAGACTCATTCAGGAGGCTGTTCGGGAAGAGTTAAAATGTGGCGATGTGGAACGGATGCCAGCACAGGAAAAAGAAGAAATTCCCGGTCAGATGTTGGATTTTTTATTTCAGATGGAGCAGGAGTAAAGGGGGTGAGGCCTATGGGCAAGGAAAGTATGGCATTGTTGGATATGCTTTGGTTTTGCATACATTTGACATGGATTCTTTAGTGGGTATTGTGAATAGCTTTCTTTCGAACTTTGGAGTATGTTGTGTATAACAAAACGAAAGGGGAAAACGCTTATGGCAGAGATGAAGAACATATGCGGAAAGATCCCGGTGGAATTACATGAGAAGGTACGAGCCGAGATCGAAGAAAAGGAAACAAGTACACAGATATTTATCCGACAGGTGATCGAAGAACACTTTAACAGACTGGAGAACAAAGGAGAAGAAAGCATGGAAAAAAGAACATTAGCAGTACAGGTCACAGAGGAATTATTCCAAAGAGTCAAATGGGCAGTCGCAAAGGAAGGTGTCAAACAGAAAGATTTCATCATCCGCATCATCGAAAAAGCGGTGGAAGAGGTAGAAGCTAAATGGCAGGAACTAGATCAGCCGGAGGAAATCGAAGAAACAGATAATCTGGAAGAAGCGGAGGATACTAGTGAAGAAGAGGTGGTGGAATCCGCGGAGGAAGAGATGGATGCAGAAATTTCTGAGGATGCAGAGGAAGAAGAGATTCCAGAATCCGAGGAAGAAACCGAAGAGATTGCATAATGCCAAACACATAGAACTATAAAACCAGCGGGCGGTGTGGGAGAAAAACCATGCCGTCTGTTTTTTATTCAGCAAAGGAGGTTGATAGCCGCAACCATTCGATTTTTTGATTTATTCAGCGGGATCGGGGGATTCCGGGAAGGGTTAAGACGTGCAGGCGGTTTTACCTGTGTGGGACACTGCGAGGTGGATGCTTATGCGGATAAGAA
>JAPFDH010000128.1 GCA_026169045.1 Lachnospiraceae bacterium
ATTTTAACATAGAACAGAGAGGAAGATGGTTGTCGTTAGCCATCTTTTTCTCTTTTATATAAGAAAAAAGTTTCAGGGGGCATTGTGACCGATCCAGTCACAATGCCCCCTGTTTGAGGTTATCTATTTTCCGACAACCCCCTCTTTTTCATTAGGCGTTTAACTCCACATCCACTTTATCCAAATGCCAGATCTCATCTACATACTGCTGAATGGTACGATCTGACGTAAATTTGCCTGATCTGCACACATTCATCATAGCCATTTTTGCCCAACGTGTTTCATCACGATATGCCTCTTCTACTTTCTTTTGTGCTTCATGATAAGACATGAAATCCAATAAAATAAAGTAGGTATCCGGGCGATCACTATTATACGTATTTAAGAGACTGTTATAAATCTCGCGGAAGCGTTCCGGATCATCCGGTGCGTAATAACCATTAATCAGCTGCATCAGTACCTGACGGATTCCCTGATTATCGTTGAAAATACGCATAGGATCATATCCACCTTCATTTTCATAACGAATAATTTCATCGGAACTTGCACCAAAAATAAATGCATTCTCTGCTCCTACTTCTTCCACGATTTCCACATTTGCACCATCCATAGTTCCCAGTGTCGGTGCACCATTTAACATGAACTTCATATTACCGGTACCGGATGCCTCTTTGCTGGCTGTGGAAATCTGTTCACTGACATCAGCAGCTGCAAAAATAATCTCAGCATTGGAAACCCGGTAATTCTCAATAAATACTACTTTAATTTTACCCTTTATTGACTTATCATTATTGATCACATCTGCTACTGAGTTAATCAGTTTAATAGTCAGTTTTGCACGGCGATATCCCGCTGCTGCCTTTGCACCGAAAATAAATGTTCTTGGATAAAAATCCATATCTGGATTGGCTTTTAATTCGTTATAAAGATACATCACATGAAGGATATTCAACAGCTGTCTCTTATACTCATGAAGTCTCTTTACCTGAACATCAAAGATCGAGCGGGGATCCACATCAATGCCATTATGTTCCTTAATGTATTTTGCCAGACGAATTTTATTCTGGTACTTGATATTCATAAATTCCTGCTGAGACTTTGGATCATCCACAAATACTTCCAGCTTATTAATATGCGGCAGATCTGTAATCCATTCATCTCCAATTTTATCCGTAATCCAGTTTGCCAAAAGCGGATTTGCATGAAGAAGGAATCTTCTCTGGGTAATACCGTTCGTCTTATTATTGAATTTTTCCGGCATCATCTCATAAAAATCTTTTAATTCCTGCTTCTTCAAAATATCCGTATGAAGTCTTGCTACACCATTGACGGAGAATGAACCTACAATAGCCAAATGTGCCATTTTCACCTGACCATCATAAATAATGGCCATTTTACGGATCTTTTCATGATCGCCTGGATATTTTGCCTCGATTTCTAAAATAAAACGGCGATTAATTTCTTCTACAATCTGATAGATTCTGGGAAGCAGACGAGAAAACAGCTCAATTGGCCATTTTTCCAATGCTTCCGACATAATGGTATGATTGGTATACGCACAGCATTTCGTTGTTACTGCCCACGCTTCTTCCCATGTCAGTTTTTCCTCATCCATTAAAATACGCATAAGTTCAGCAACTGTCAGCGTTGGATGCGTATCGTTTAACTGGAATACCACTTTCTCATGGAGATTGCGGATATCCTTATGGTTATCCTTATATTTCTTTACAGCAGTCTGAATGCTGGCTGATATAAAGAAATACTGCTGTTTTAAGCGCAGTTCTTTTCCGGCATAATGATTATCATTGGGGTAAAGAACCTCTACGATCGTCTTGGCCAGATTTTCATCCTCCACCGCTTTTTGATAATCACCACGGTCAAAAGACTCCATATTGAATGTGCTGATCGGCTCTGCATCCCAGATACGCAATGTGTTTACCACATTATTTCCATATCCCACAATCGGCATATCATAAGGTACCGCCCGTACGGATTGGTATCCTTCCTGACTGAAGAAATCTCTTCCTGTCTCCGGATCCTTGTGAACAGTCACATATCCGCCAAATTTTACCTCTGTCGCATACTCAGCCCGACGGATTTCAAAGGGATTTCCGTCTTTTAACCAGTTATCCGGCACTTCAATCTGATATCCATCACGGATTTGCTGAGCAAACATTCCATACTTGTAGCGGATACCACATCCATACGCCGCGTAACCCAGTGTAGCCAGTGAATCCAAAAAACATGCTGCCAGACGGCCAAGACCGCCGTTTCCAAGAGCCGGATCCGGTTCTCTGTCCTCAATGGCATTTAAATCAAATCCCAGCTCTTCCAGGACTTCCTTCACTTCATTCAAAGCACAAATATTAATAATATTATTTCCCAGAGCACGCCCCATCAAAAATTCCATGGAAAGATAATATACGGTTTTTACATCCTGCTTTTCATACGTTTTGTGTGTCGCAATCCATTCATCGATAATAACATCCTTTACTGCATAACAGACTGCATGAAACACTTGATCTTCTGTTGCTTCATCAATTGTTTTACGGTAGAGAGTCTTCACATTATCCAACACACTTTTTTTGAAAACCTCTCTGTCAAAACCCATTTTGTTCATGATTTTCCTCTTTTCTGCGCATGCTGCGCTCCTATACTCCGGCGGGAACCATAAACTTCCGGCTTTGGCCGCAGCTTATTTTGCTGCGACCTCCACACCAAGCATTACCTTCTCACCGTTGATATCCCATTCTTTCTGATAGCCACTCACATTTCCTTCTCTAATTTCATCAGCCAAAACATCTTCTTTTATGACATCAGCAAATTTTTCAAAAATGGCTGCTATCTTATCATTATCTTTATGGGATACAATAATATGGTCAGTCACTTCAAAGTCGGCTTCCTTACGCATGGTCTGAATCTTGCTTATCACTTCTCTTACAAAACCTTCTTCAACCAGCTCTGGTGTCAAATTACTGTCAAGTACAACGGTTACATCTCCGTTGTTTTCCGATACATAACCGGGCTTTTGACTCATATCAATCAAAAGATCCGCCTCGGTAAGCACGGCGCTTTCATCTCCAAAGTTCAAAACCAACTCTCCTTTGGCTTTCAACTCATCCATAGCAGCATTTCCGTCCAGTTCACTTAATGCTGTACGGATCTTTCCGAGCATCTTTCCATACTTAGGTCCAACAGTCTTTAACTGTGGTTTAAATGTGTACGTAGTAAACGCTCTCACATCATCGGTAAACACAACCGACTTCACATTCAGTTCATCCCGGATAATATCAACAAAGAAATCATCCAGTGCAAATGGCGCTTTGATAAACATCTGGCTAAGCGGCTGTCTGTTCTTCAAGTTTGCTGTATTTCTGCAGGCACGACCCATGACTACCACTTTTAAGACATCTTCCATATCCTCTTCCAGTTTCGTATCAATATAACTCTCCACTGCCTTCGGATAGGAACACAAATGAATACTTTCCGGTGCGTTCTTATCTACGGAACGAACCATGTTTTGATAAATATCTTCTGTCATAAACGGAATCATCGGAGCAGCTGCCTTACATACGGTTACAAGCGCCGTATACAATGTCATATATGCATTGATCTTATCCTGTTCCATTCCATTCGCCCAGAAACGTTCTCTGCTTCTTCTGACATACCAGTTACTCATTTCATCCACAAAATCCTGCAGTACTCTGGATGTTTCTGTGATCTTGTAATCATTCAGATACGTATCACAGCTCTTTACCAGTGTATTCAGCTTAGACAACAGCCATTTATCCATAACAGGAAGTTTATCATATTCCAATTCATATTTTGTCGGGTCAAAATTATCAATATTCGCATACAGCACAAAGAATGCATACGTATTCCATAAAGTTCCCATAAATTTTCTCTGACCTTCTGTCACAGCCTTGTCATGGAAACGATTCGGCAACCATGGTGCACTATTATTATAGAAATACCAGCGAATCGCATCTGCACCATGTTTTTCCAGCGCTTCAAACGGATCTACAGCATTTCCCTTACTCTTACTCATCTTTTGTCCGTTTTCATCCTGCACATGTCCCAAAACGATAACATTCTTATAAGGAGCCTTATTAAACAACAACGTTGAAATAGCCAGGAGAGAATAGAACCATCCTCTTGTCTGATCCACTGCCTCACTGATAAAATCTGCCGGGAAATTCTTCTCAAAAACATCCTGATTTTCAAATGGATAATGGTACTGTGCAAATGGCATAGAACCGGAATCAAACCAGCAGTCAATTACTTCCGGAACTCTTGTCATAGGCTTACCGCATTTTGGACATGTCACATGGACACGGTCGATAAATGGACGGTGCAGCTCAATCTCTTCCGGACAGTCTGTAGACATGGAACGCAGCTCTTCTTTACTTCCGATTGCATGCATATGACCGCACTCACATTGCCAGATATTCAATGGAGTTCCCCAATAACGATTACGGCTGATTCCCCAATCCTGGACATTTTCCAGCCAATCGCCGAAACGGCCTTTTCCGATACTTTCCGGAATCCAGTTAATGGTATTATTATTACGGATCAGATCTTCTTTCACGGCTGTCATTTTTATAAACCAAGATTCTCTCGCATAATAAATCAATGGGGTATCACATCTCCAGCAGTGAGGATAACTATGTTCAAACTTTGGCGCTGAGAAAAGAAGTCCTTTTTCTTCCAATGCCTTTAACACCATTGGATCGGCTTTTTTACAGAACACACCTTCCCATGGTGTTTCTTTTGTCATTTCACCTTTTCCGTCCACCAGCTGTACAAACGGCAAATCATACTTACGTCCCACATTGGCATCATCTTCACCAAATGCCGGTGCGATATGAACCACGCCGGTACCATCTGTTAATGTGACATACGTATCACAAGTTACATAAAATGCCTTTTTATGCTGTTTTTCACAGATATCTACCGCACAATCAAACAATGGCTCATATTCTTTATATTCCAAATCTTTTCCCACATATGTTTCCAAAACTTCATATGCCGGTTCATCGGAATCTTCTTTTTTCAGTCCTCCCAGTACGGTGTCCAAAAGAGCCTCTGCCATATAATAGATATGTCCGTCTGCTGCTTTTACCTTTGTATAAGCTTCATTAGGATTCACACAAAGAGCCACATTGGACGGCAGTGTCCATGGTGTGGTAGTCCATGCCAATATAAAGGTGTTCTCTTCCCCTTTTACTGCAAATCTTGCGATAGCAGAGCGTTCCTTTACATCCTTATATCCCTGTGCCACTTCATGGCTGGATAACGGAGTTCCACAACGGGGGCAATATGGAACAATCTTGAATCCCTTATACAGAAGACCTTTTTCCCAGATTTTCTTCAATGCCCACCATTCTGATTCGATAAAATCATCATGATACGTTACATAAGGGTCATCCATATCCGCCCAAAAACCGACGGTATTGGAAAAGTCTTCCCACATTCCCTTATATTTCCATACACTTTCTTTACATTTTTCGATAAACGGCTCTAATCCGTACTGCTCAATCTGCTCTTTTCCATCCAATCCCAGAAGCTTTTCGACTTCCAGTTCCACCGGAAGTCCATGGGTATCCCATCCGGCTTTTCTCGGAACCTGATAACCCTTCATGGTACGATATCTCGGAATCATATCTTTGATGGTTCTTGTCAGAACATGTCCGATATGCGGCTTACCATTTGCTGTCGGCGGGCCATCATAAAACATATAGGTGGGACAGTCCTTTCTGTTTTCAATACTTTTTTCAAAGATCTGATTCTCTTTCCAGAACTTTTCCACTTCTTTTTCTCTCTCCACAAAATTCAGATTCGTGGAAACTTTGTTATACAACATTTTAACTCCTTTCCGCTGTCTGGCAGCAAAGTATACAGTGGATTCTATCAAAAAAGCCTGCGTCCTGTCAGACAGGACGCAGGCAACCTACGCTTAAACCACCTACTGCATACTTAAAATATGAGTTCTTGATAACGGCAGAAAACCGGCAAGACCTATGGAATCCATACATATAAGATTCCCTTCAGTCCGCAACTCCGGAGTGATTTTCCATCCATCTGTACTGGTACCGGACTTTCACCGTCTCCGGCTCGCTGAAACGTTCCGTGAGGGACGTACTCTCTCCATCGCAGTCTTTGTACATAAAACACTTGTATTATATGACAAAAGTTTACGAATTGTCAAGGTATGTGGGCAAGTAATTTCCACGTTTCACTTTCTGAAAATCCCTCACTGCACAATATTTTTTTCCACAATTTCATAAACCTGTTCTGCCAGTTCCTGTAACGCTGTGTAACTAAATACGACTCCGGCAGGCACACCCTTTTCCCCATCAATCCCATCCAGAATCTCCTTCACACTTCTTTCTGCCAATTCCGGATCAGCCTGATAAACCTCCGGCAGCACCAATCCATATCCTTCCAAAATCGCAATACATTCCGCTCCTGTTTTTGTTTTCAGTTCCTGAATGGACAGTGGTCTGACATCTGTCCGTTTTTCCCAGGGTCTTATAATAACAGCCAGACCAATCAGAATAATAAGAAAAACAGGGACAACTGTTTTTTTCCAAAAAACACCATTGGACTGATTCACCTGTTTCATACGCATTCTCTCCTTAATTTCCCTCATATACCAAAGGTTCGAAGGAAAAACTCAAATCACTTTACTCTATTCTGTGGTGTACACTGCCCAATTTTCATCTACTTTATTATAGTAGCGGTAATATTCCATCATTTTATAAGCCTCTTCATTGGAAAAATAAGCAATACCACTCTCTCGATCTGCATTGCCTGTACCAAACAACAACAAAATAGCATCTCCATTCTTCCTATAGGAGAGAAAGGATTCATCTGTGAGAAAAGGAAGATCAACCTGATAACTCTTCCGATTCATCCATTCCGTTTCATCCAAATGGGGCAAGATCTGTTCTGCTGCCTGTTGATAGTGGGTATGGAGAATACGATATCGCAGTTCTTCTGATTTGTAATATAAGACCGGATATGCCCCTGGCGTCAAAGTAAACCACAACAATCCTATGATCAAACCATCTGCTACAAGTGACACCCCCCGCTTCATTCTGGTATTTTTATTCTTAAGTTCCTTGATTTTTATGATATCTCCAAGGAAGAACAGAATAAAAAGCAGAAAGATCCCAAATCTCCCATACGTAAATGTAAAAATGTATACTACTAATAAAATTATCCTGACAACAGCCAAAATCCAGTAAATCCGTCTTTTCATAATCCAATTCCTCGTATGATAACGCAAACCGTATCGATAAAAATCAACAGAATTCACACAATTTTCTACTAAAAAGGGCCTTATCTTCTCTTATATATCACAATCTGCGGATTTTCTCCCCCGCATCCGTATTCACACACCAGGAGATAAGTATCATCTGCCACTATTCCATAACACCGCGCATCTACCGGTTTTTCTATTTGGTTTCCAAGATACACATGATTATCCTCAAGTAATTTTACTGTCTGTCCATTGGTCAATGGGTACTCTAAGTTAACGAAAAACCCCTGCAGCAGGTTAAGATCATTTACCTGCAGATCTTTTATCCCAAGTGAATTGAATTCATCAATTAACGTCTTTTTTAACCTTCGAAAAGCTTCTATCCCCCCTTTTTTAATACATTCTGCAGCAATACAGATACCACCAAACGGCTGTCCGTCTGTTGCTGAACATCCGCCGCATTCTTGTTTTCTGTTACATACACTACAGCAGTTTTCCCCACAAATTTCCGCCATAGATACACCTCCATTCCCGACCATATATTCTAATTATATTATACTATTTTCCCTTAACCAGTACAATATCTGCCACCAGAAAAATGCCCGGACGATAAAATACCATCCGGGCATATCAGGGAACTTATTTCCTATAACACGTGATTCAAAAATGCCGTCCGCACCGTATATTGGTCAGCGGCATGCTTTAATTTGTCAATATTGCGCTGTGGAATCCACGCTTTATTACTGCTATAATAAAAATTCATTTGTTTCCAATATTTTTCAGGATACAAAAACATAGCTCTTAAAATCCTTGACTCTTCTTTGGAAATAGGCAAAATCCGATTATAATCTTCCAGCATCATACTTCCCAGTTCCAAACTCCAATTATGTTTTTCCAGAATTTTTCTCATAAACTGATAGAGATCAAAAATCTGCATTTGTATGGAAATATGCTGAAAATTTATAACTGCCACCTGACCGGAATGAAGCAGCACATTATGTTGATTATAACTTCCATGGCAAATATGTCCCTGCCCCACAGCATCTTTATATAATTTTTGATACTGAGAATCATACAAAAGATGAAGGGCTTCCTCAGCCTGCGCATACATGGTGTCAAAACTCTTCATAATACAAAGTTCAAATCCTGTTTTTTTCTTTTTATTGCGGATAAACGCACGTATACGCTTTAACTCCCGATTATGCTTTTCCATCTCATCCACCAGTGAATTTCCCACCAAACCAGTTCTATCTGGAATTTCTCTGCTATCCATTCCCCTCAGAAGCATATGCAGCTTTGCCAGCATCCGTACTGCGGTCTCCAATTCACCTCTGCTTCCCACATTACATTCTGTAAATAAAAAACCATCTTTCAATATGTACTGCACACCATCTTCGTTTACTGCCGATAATTCTCCCTCCTTCGTTCTAACGTATGCATCTACCAAAAGCCCCCGCTCTTCCTTTAAGAAGGAAAGAATCCGATCTTCTGCCTCCATATGACGCTTTGATCCTCTATATTCTTGTAAAATTTTACACCCTCGATCCGTATCCAGAATTAAAACTCCTCTTCCTTTCTTTACCCCATACACAGTCACCGGATACTGTTCCAGCACCGATCTTCCCCAATCATTCATGCCCTACCTCATTTCTGCACTGCTTTCCCTAAAAAGTCCCTGACGCAGCGCTGCCAAAGGACGCCTGACAGATGGACGGATTCTCCAAATATTTGCCCGTCTGTTTTTTCAAACTGCTACTCTATCCTATGCCAGTCTAAGGAAACATATTCTATAAACAGAAGCATCTCTTCAAGAAAATTCATACCTTTTTAAAACCGTCCAGTGTTTTAATTTTCTACTCTCATAATTTACATATATGTCTGTAACAGTTCAACCATAGGGCTGTAACGGGAGAGGAAATTATGCTTGCATAATTTTTTGACCGGTCAGACCTATGAGCTGAGCGCCTGTATATGAGTAAAACAGTGGCGATAGCCACAATAAGCACGCAGTGCGGTTTTACGAATGGCGCGGGCTGAACTGTTACATATGTCTCCATCATTCCAAATAAAACGCTTTACAAACCCATCGTCTACCATGTATACTAGAGGCTGAGATTGTTTATGATCTCGTTCCATACGCTCGCGCTATTAGCCACTCTTCTGTTATTTGGATGTTTGGCTTATTGTTTCGCGGGGATAAATTTTAAAGCCGCCGAAAACGGCAGAATGAGAGGTCAACATGAGTTTATTAGAAGAATGGAGAGCTGCTGCCTATGGTCAGGATGAAAGATCCCAGGCATATCAGACTTTCTGGGCAAATTATTTCAAACTGGAAGAAGGATTTTACGCTTCCCTTTTAGCGGATGAAACAGTTGTAACAGGAACCATTCCTTCTCTGGCAGAAAAATACAATGTAGACAAGATGATTATGGTTGGTATCCTCGATGGCATCAATGACAGTTTAAAGACACCAAACCCAATTGAGACCATGGATGAAACAACAGAACTTTCCCTGGATTATGACAAAGAAAAATTGTATTATAACATGGTAGAAGCCAGAGCAGAATGGCTTTACAATCTCCCACAATGGGATAATCTTTTGACAGAAGAACGCAGAAAAGAATTATACAAAGAACAAAAGTCTTCCACTACAATCGTTAAGGCACCAAAAATCGGCCGCAACGATCCATGTCCATGTGGCAGTGGAAAGAAATATAAGAAATGCTGCGGTAAAAATGTGTAACGACGGCATCCTCGCATGGCTCGTTGTCTGCGCGTAAATAAAAAGATGGGACAATACATACCCACCATTTATTGGTAAGCGTATTGTCCCATCTCTTTTTATTTTCTATTATTGCTTCACACAGACAAACTGTGCACCATCCTGTTCAAAGACCAGATTTCCGTCTTCTAATTTCACATTAATCGACTGACCATCCATCTCAATACTGTATGTATCCTGATCTGCCTTCCAGGTCCCTTCCCCTGACATCCCGGCTACACTACCAGTCACTTTTCCTCCGTCTTCAAAGGTAAACGTAATATTTTTTAAGTCTTCCTGGCCCAGCTGGTCTGCAAATTCATCCAACTTAATTTCAATTCCGGAAGCTTTTACCTTATCCGCTTTCCATGTTCCGATAATAGGATCTTTTTTTCCGCACCCCACCACCATAATCATCATACACACAAGCATAACAAACATAATTAGCTTCTTCTTCATTGTTGCCCCTCCTCTTATTTTCAATCTTTTTCATACGTATTATTCTATTTCATTATACAATATTTGATTTAATATTTCAAACATATTTGTATTTTTCCAGTCTTTTTTTCTCTCTTTTTCATATATTTAGAATAATACCAGTTGATTATCGGAGCTTATACATGCAATTTATTATTTATTTGTCCAATATTATCATTCCCCTTTTAATTTTTTATATTGTTTTCACCGGTCTCATCGAAAAAAGACCGGTCTATGACGATTTTGTCCGTGGAGCAAAGGACGGCATGAAAACAGTGGCCTCCATTCTCCCCACTCTCATTGGATTGATGGTAGGAGTAGGGGTTCTGCGCTCCAGCGGTTTTCTGGATTTTATCTCTGATCTGCTTGCAAGACCCGCAGAACAATTGGGATTTCCCGCCCCTCTCGTTCCCCTTTCCATTGTGCGTATGTTTTCCTCCTCTGCTGCTACCGGATTGGCTCTGGATTTGTTTTCTCAATATGGAACCGATTCCCTGATTGGCACCATCGCTTCCATCAGTATGAGCTGCACTGAAACGATTTTTTATACTATGTCTGTCTATTTTATGGCAGCTAAAGTAACCAAAACGCGCTATACTCTGGCAGGTGCTCTTCTATCCACCCTTTCAGGCATCATTGCCAGTACCATTCTCGGACATTGGCTGGTATCCTAATATTCCATTGCTTCCAAGTCTTATGACAGGTATAATAGAAAAAAAGCCCTGTTTTATAGCAATCCGCTATTTTAAAATTCGCAGGAATGAATGGATCTTTAAGGGCAGAAAGAGGATATCTATGAATGAATTTCGAGTTGCTCTTCTTCAAATGCTTCCGGCATCTACGCAAGAAGAGAATCAGAAAAAAGGAATGGAATATTGCCGTCGTGCAAAAGGCATGGGAGCCGATCTTGCATTGTTTCCTGAAATGTGGAATACCGGTTACACAATGGACTGGGATCCGGTTCAAATGAAAAAAATGGCCATTAAACGGGATAGTTTATTTGTTCAATCGTTCCAGAACCTTGCCAAAGAGCTGGATATGGCCATTGGCATCACCTATTTGGAACAGTACGATCCCTCTCCAAGAAATTCTTTCTCTTTGTTTGATCGTTTTGGCAGCCACCTATTCACCTACGCAAAAGTTCATACCTGTGACTTTGGTATTGAATCACAGCTGACTCCCGGAAATGACTTTTATACCGCCGATTTAAATACGGCTGCAGGAATGGTAAAAGTCGGTGCCATGATCTGCTTCGACAGAGAATTTCCGGAAAGTGCCAGAATTCTTATGTTAAAAGGTGCTGAAATTATTCTGGTTCCCAATGCCTGTCCCATGGAAATAAACCGTCTGACCCAGCTGCGTGCCCGGGCATTTGAAAATATGATGGGCATTGCCACAGCCAACTATGCCTTTGGCAAACCGGACTGCAACGGCCATTCTTCTGCCTTTGACGGAATCGCCTATGGCGAAATCCATCCCGGCATCGTGGAATCCAGAGATACTCTGATTGTAGAAGCCGGTGAAAACGAAGGTATTTATCTGGCTTCTTTTCCCATGGACAAGATTCGTGCCTATCGAAAAAGTGAAGTGCATGGCAATGCCTATCGGCATCCTTCCAAATATCATGCCCTTGTGGAAGAAACAATCCGGGAACCATTTATTCGTTCCGATTATCGTCCCTAAATCCGGCCCCATCTGCACAAACGATGAGGAACTCGCTTTGCCAATTTCTCACGTTCGCAAACAATCGCCGTATGCGTATGTCGGCATCTGCGCACGGCTCGTTGTCTACACGCAAAACAGAGGCTGCATCAATCGATGCAGCCCCTTTTTCTTTCTCAGGTAAATATTTTTAATTTTGGCCAACCATTTCCGGCGTCTTTTCCAGGAAACTATACTGAGACATATATAATTTATAGTATTCTCCTTTTTTCGCCATCAGCTCATCATGATTTCCTTTTTCCACAATGTTACCACGGTCAATATATAAAATACAGTCCGCATTTTTTATGGTGGAAAGACGATGGGCAATGATAAAGGAAGTTCTTCCCTTCAAAAGTCTTGCCAGACCTTCCTGTAAAAGAATCTCTGTCTCAGTATCAATGCTGGAAGTAGCTTCATCCAGAATCAGGATCTTTGGATCCGCCAAAAGTGCTCTGGCAAAGGAGATCAGCTGTCTCTGTCCAGCTGATAACCGGCTTCCTCTTTCATTTACCTCTGTCTGGTATCCATGGTCCATCTCCATAATAAAATCATGGGCGCATACTGTTTTTGCCGCACGAATGACTTCTTCATCCGTTGCCTCCATATTTCCATACCGTATATTGTCCATGATCGTACCGGAAAAGATAAAACTATCCTGCATCATGACACCCATCTGTTTTCGCAGTGACTTTATGGTCACGCTATTGATATCAATTCCGTCAATCAAAAGCTGGCCAGAGTCAATGTTATAAAAACGGCTAATCAGATTCACAATTGTAGATTTTCCGGCTCCTGTCGGTCCTACAATGGCATACGTATCTCCCGCTTTTGCCTTAAAGTTTACATGATTCAGGATTTTCACCCCATCATCATAACTGAAGTCCACATCCTTAAATTCCACATCCCCTTTGATCGGCGGCATTTCTGTGGCTCCCGGAAGATCTTTGACAGAAATTGGTTCATCAATCGTTTCAAAAATACGTTCCAGATAGGAAATAGCCGTCAATAGAGAATTATAGAAAGAGGCCAACGTATTGATTGGCTGCCAGAATCTGCCGATGTAGCTGCTGAATGCTACCAATGTACCGACGGTTACCACATCATTTCCCACCTTCAGCCATTCTACACCTATGTAATAGATCAATGCCATAGTGATAACCGATATAATATCCACAACCGGAGAAAGCATAAAATTGTATTTGATTACGCTCATCCATGCTTTTCTGTACTCTCCGCTCAACCGATTAAATATTTCTGTATTCCTTTCTTCTCTGACAAATGCCTGGGTAACACGGATTCCGTTGATACTTTCTGCAATATATGCATTCAAATTCGATTGCTTATTACTGGAAATCTGCCAGCCTCTTCTCTGGTGTTTTTTTACAAATGCAATCAACACTGCCAAAATAGGGATACCACACATGCAAAGCAGTGTCAGCTGAACATTTAATGCTAGCATAAAGAAAAGGATAAATACCAAGCTACACAGATCGGTAATGGTATTCACAATACCATTGGACAACAGATCACTTAAGTTATTGACATAATTAACAAGACGAACCTGTATTTTTCCATGAGGACGGCTGTCATAATAGGAAAATGGCAGTTCCTGCAAATGGTCAAACAATTCCCTTCGAAGAGAATGAATCACACCCTGACCAATGCGGCTGGTCAATGTAATCTTAATTCTCAGAATGATTGACACGGCCAGGATTACGAGGAATGTCAGAACAGCCATTCCAATGATGGCCTTCATATTTTTTTCAGGAATATATACATCCATTACCTGCTTTAAAAACAGCGGAATCAACATTCCAAGCGCGCTGGACAGCAGCATCAACGCAATGGTGAGAATCATTTTCTGTCTATATGGCCTTACATATTTTAAGAGACGTTTTACCTGATTGAGATCAAACTTCACTTCAAGGGACTCATCTTGATCAAATTTATTTCGTGCCATTCTGATCCCCCCTTTCCTCCATTCGATGCGCACGGAATTCATCAAATTCTCCATACTGATGATTAAATACCGTATAGTAATACCCCTTCTGCTCCAACAGGCTTTCATGGGTACCACGTTCTACAATGCGGCCATTATCCAAAACTAAAATCTGGTCCGCATCCATAATGGAAGAGATTCGATGGGCAATAATAAACACGGTACGATCTTTTCCCACCGTTTTCAATTCATTCTGAATTTGGAATTCTGTTTCCATATCGATGGCTGATGTAGTATCATCCAAAATCAAAATAGATGGATTTTTTACAAGTGCCCTGGCAAGACTGATTCTTTGACGCTGACCACCGGAAAGTCCCACACCTCGTTCTCCCACTATGGTATCATATCCTTCCGGCATCTTTCGGATAAAATCATCTGCATTGGCAATTTTAGCAGCCTTTTCCACTTCCTCAAAACTGCACTCCGGATTTCCATAAGCGATATTCCCTTCTATGGTATCCGAAAACAGGAAAACATCCTGCATGGCGATACCGATGCTTCCACGGAGCGAATGCAGATCAAAATTCTTTACATTCACACGGCCAATGGTGATACGACCATCTGTCACATCATAAAATCGACATAATAAATTCATTAAAGTGGATTTTCCTGAACCGGTAGCTCCGATAATACCGACGGTCTGTCCCGGCTCCACTTCAAAATTAATATCTCTTAAAATAACATCATCATAAGAATAATAGTCCACATTTTCGAATTTAATTTTTCCAGATACCCGCTCACTGTGCAAAGGTACTTCCAACTCCTTGATATCCGGCTCAATTTTATATGTAGAATAAATTTTTTCAATGGATGTCACAAAGTTCTGAATATCATTGATAATCCATCCAAACTGACGAACCGGGTTGTTCAGCATCCACAGGTATCCGTTTACTGTGACGAACTGTCCAATGGTCATTTCTCCCTGGATCACCATGTATCCACCGACTACCATCAAAACAACGGTCAACAAATTGGAAAATATTTCAAAAATCGGAATATACCTTCTCCATATATTAGAAGAACTAATTTGTGCATCCCGGTAAGCATCATTTTCTTTATTAAATTTTTCTGTTTCGAAATCCTCTTTCGCAAAGGCTTTTACAACACGGTTACCACTGATATTCTCCTGTGCAAAAGCATTGAGGCTGGAAAAGCACTGACGAATCCGCCCAAATGCCGGTTTGATTTCCTTTGACTGACGATAAGTAATAAACGCAGTAAACGGAAGTACAACCAACATACAAATTGCCAGTTTCATATTTACCGTGAAAATCATCACAAGCGCAAACAGAAACAGCAATACATTTTCAAATGAAAAATAAATTACATGGGAAACGAAATGGCGCACTGCATCCATATCTCCCGTCTGGCGCGACATCAAATCGCCTGTGCGATGATGATTGTAAAAATCAAAATCCTCCTTCATAAATTTTTTGTACACAGCTTCTCTCAGAGAATACAAAACTCCCTGACTGGATGTTTCAAAGAACATCAGAAATGTGAATCGCAGTGCCGAGCGCAGAACTGTAACGCCAATCAACACAAGAATTAATTTTGGCAGCAGATCAAATGCTCCCCCCTGGATGACATCGTCCACGATCTGACCAGAAATATATGGATTGATCAAAGCCAGCATTGTCGTTACTACAACCAGACAAAGACCGCTGATCATGTACCAACGATATTTCTTCAGATAGGACATGAACCATCGAATTGGTGTCATACTGGATCCCTCCTTCTCTCACCTTCGAGAATTTTGAAAGCCTGATTTTACATCCTACAATACACTCTGCTTTCTTTTTCCCGGTATCTCTTTACACACTCTTAAAGTGTTTTATCATTATATCAATTCATTAATAAAAAAGAATGTACATTAGCAGACAAATGATGTATTTTTTTCGCCCGAAAATCACAAATTCTTCCTTATAAATTCCTCGTAAAATAATAGAGATTATGAAAGAATTCACAGCCACAACCAAGTTGTCCTTTTCCTATCCTACTTTTCCGAATCCCCGTCGTTTTTTTCAATATCCTGCTCAAAATTTTCCTTTTTTTCTTCTGCTTTTATAAAGATACCATTTTGACTCCATCTTTTCTTCTTATACTTTTTCGACTGTCTCCAACCGGATTCCGATCTCTTTCCCGGCTGAATTTTTAAACTATCATGATCGATTTCTTTTTTATCCAGACGTTTATCAATCCATTCACCCATAAGATAAGATATTACAGCTACACAGGGAACCCCCAGAAACATTCCGATAAATCCCATCATGGCTCCGCCAATGGTGATGGCAAAAATAATCCAAATCGGACGAAGACCTGTGGAATCACCTAAAATCTTGGGACCCAGATACAGACCGTCAAATTGCTGCAAAACCAAAATAAGAATCAGATAAACAATCACCTTAATCGGTGAAATAAGAAGAATAATCAATGCCCCCGGTACAGCACCAATAAATGGTCCAAAATAAGGAATCATGTTTGTGATCCCCACAATCAGACTAATTAATAGTGCATACGGCAACTGCAGAATGGACATAAAGATAAAACAGAGAACACCGATAATAAAAGAGTCCAAGGTCTTTCCACTAATAAATCCACTGAAAATGGCATTACAGGTTCCAGCTGTTTTTATAATGGAATCCGCACGCTTGGGAGAAACCACGGCATGAAGTAACCGATTCATGGCCGTTCCCAGGGTATGTCTGTCACGTATCATGTAACAGGATACAATGATAGCAATAATAATATTGGAAACCCATTTTACCACAGACATGGTAGTTACTATCACTTGCGGAACCAGGGACATGACTGTTTGCTTTATGGTTTCCGTATCCAAAATTTTGGGTAAATTTTCGTTGATTAAATCCCCCATCCATGCCAGATCCGCATTCGGATTTTTCTGTGTGAGAGACTCTAAAAACAGACTTGTCTCATTGATCCACTCAGGCAGCCGGTTAATTAAATCTGTAATACTTTCCCCAATCTGAGGAATCAGAAATACAAACGAAACAATAATTAGACCTATCACCAAAAGATATGTCACAAGCATGGCCAGAATTTCTCTTATATTTCTGGATTTAATATGAAAAATCCGATTAAAAATATAATAATCTACTGCTTTTATAGCGGGATTCAAAAGATATGCAATAAAAAAGCCAATCAAAAATGGAGAAAGGGCACTGACAAAATTTCCAATTCCTTTTGTGGTGTCCTCCCAGCTAAAAATAAGTTTAATTGCAATGGCTCCTGCCACAAGCAATCCAAACGCATAGATACAAATGGTAAAATATTTTTTATTCGACTCAAATTTATTTCGTTTTTTTTCTTCTTTTTCCAAACTCATCACCTCATTATTTATTATATCCAAAAACATAACCTCCCGCAACGTATTTCCCCATAAAAACCGTGCCGCAATACCCTGAAAATAGAATTTGTGGCACGGTTTCTTTTATATTTTTTACCCTCAATTTACCGTTCTTTTTTTTATGCGAAAGAAAGCGATAATTTTTTTTAGAAAGTTGTTGACTTTTAAAAAAAGATGGTATATAATAACGTTTGTCTTCGTGAGAAGATCATGCGCTTCTAGCTCAGCTGGTAGAGCACCTGACTCTTAATCAGGGTGTCCAGGGTTCGAGCCCCTGGAGGCGCATTGAACTCTTGTTCAAAATTTCATATTTTCTGCGCTTCTAGCTCAGTTGGTAGAGCACCTGACTCTTAATCAGGGTGTCCAGGGTTCGAGCCCCTGGAGGCGCATGCAGGGTACCGGTTTTGAAGACATATGAGCTTCGGGGCTGGTGCTTTTTCTTTTATTCTTAATTTATATTTTTCACTCCTGCCAACCGATCTTCCGGACACCATAAATTTACCGATACCGCACTATAAGTATCCCAGGTTATATTTGAAAACTCTTCTTTCCGTTCTTCACTGATTTTTGGGTACTCATACAAAGCAATATAAGAACCACTTTCCTGATTCAATAACTGTACCGTATCTTTGTTCCAGGTTACATGTGTGTTTTCCTGTTCTCTCCAGTCATTCAGAGCATCCTTCCATGTTTCCATAAGCTGTGCTGCTTTTTCTTCATCCTCCATGAACACCGTAATCTGCACCCCTACCAGTTCCATGTTCTTATCTCCCTGCTTATATCCCACAAATACCTGTTCTTTCACCGGTGTACCATCTTTTAGTGTCCCGTCTGTCCAATAAATCTGTATATCATTCTGATCCGTTTCCTTTGTATACCCAGTCAGTGTTTTTTCCGCATCTTCTTTTCCCGTATACCAGGAAAGCCTCTTCCATTCGTATGCTGTATCCGTCCGGGTCACCTCTTCTTGAATCAGTGTATCCGGATAAGCAGATACCGTAGTCTCTTTCTTCTTTTCGCATCCCAGAAATGCACTTACCATCACAATCATCCCGATACAGAATATACCTACTTTTTTCTTCATACCCCTGCCTCCCTTCCGAAAAGCCATATTGTTTCCGATTATTTTGTTTGCATTTGCACAAACAATTTTGTACTTTTCAAGCAAAATACAAACATCTTTTCATTTTCATTATAATTTTTTTCAAAATTATTGTCAAGGAAAATGCGTGATACGTTTTAAGGGCCATTATGACCATTTCAGTCATAACAGCCCTTGTTTAAAATGCTTCTTTTTCCGATCGTCTCTTTTTTAGCGTTCCACACTATAAACTGCCTCAATATTTTCAATGGGAACATCCCCTTCAAATGCCTGACTTGCCATTAAAATATATCCGCCGTTTTTACCCAAAATTTCCATATATTTTTTTACTTCTGCACGTACTTCATCTGCTGTTCCATAAGGCAAAATTCCCTGCGTATCAATTCCTCCATGGAATGTAATTTTTCCCTCAAATTTTTCTGCCAATACTTCCGGCTCCAATGTCACCACTTTCTGTAAAGGTTCCAATGCATCTACGCCACATTCAATTAAGTCCGGAATAATCGGTCCCACAGCTCCGCAGGAATGCTGCTGATAGAATGCACCATATTGATGCGCCAGATCTACTAATTTCTTCGTATTTTCCTTAAAAAACTCTCTCCACATATCCACGCTGAACAGCATGGAAATCTGTGTACCATAATCATCATGAGGACGCAAAATGTCTACTTTTCCCTTCCCCGCTTCAAAACATCTCTTATAGTATTCCAATTCGAATTCTACCATCCGATCCAAAATACGCTGTGCTGCTTCCGGTTCGTCAATCATTAACATAAAAAAGCGATCCATTTCAATGAGAAATGTTACCATCTGGAATGGCCCCGGATGGCCAATAATAATCGCTTTATCTGCATACTTCTCACAAGCCTCTGTGATGGGTGTATAATCAAACCAGTCCGGATCCGGGAAGGTAGCACGATTGACATCCTCCACAGTTTCCACATCATTCAAAGGGAAATACGTGGTTGACCAATATGTATCAAGATCTGTTTTCTGTTCGGTCTGCTCATATCCCCAATAGGTCTGTTGCACCCTCTGTCCTTTTTCATTAATATAACTTTTCAATTCCGGTCCGATATATTTGGGTGCTGCCGGAATAATATCAATATCAAATTTTTCCATTAACTGGTCATTACTGGTAAAACCATAATGTTTCATCAAACGCTCTTGTACACTGTGCACTGCCTCAAACGCAGCCGGGATACGGTCAGGTTTCTGATGTGCCATTACAGCCCTTACTCTTTCTTTTGAAGTCATTGTCTTTCCTCCACACAATCATTGATTTTGCTTTCATTTTAACACACCATCCCCCATCCGTCATTGGTTGGAACAAGCTTAAAATTGTATATTTTTAAACTGATTTTATAAAATATATTGTATTTATCCCATACTATGCTATAATTCCTACACAATCACTCTGTTCAATAAGGAGGTATTATGTCCAATACGATTTCCGTTCAGCAATTTTTACCAGATACCACTTATCGCGCCAAAACCACCTTGCCCCATCCCCTTCTTTTCCAAGTCAACCGGGCAGGATGTGCATACTGTTGCAATGATTTTTCCATTACACGGGAAAGAGAATATCCCTATTATACCATTCATTATATTTTTGACGGATGCGGATTTTTTCACATAGCCGGTCAGGACTATCTATTAAAAAAAGGTGATATTTTTCTGATCTCACCCAACCAGGCCCATGCCTACCGCAACTCTTCCAGTGAACCTTTGGGTCTGATTTGGATGGAACTATCGGGTGGAATGTGCCGTGAATTATTTTCCAGCATGATTCATCGTCACGGATATACATTCACTGATATGGACAGCATTTGTGTACTTCAATCCATGACTGCTCTTTTACATGCCCTTACATCCACCACCCAACCCGATCCCCATCTGATCTCAGCCCAGGTCTATACTGCTTTAATGGAACTTTTGCGCTTAGCAGAAACAGCACCCACACAGAGAAATCCCTATGTCGATGCTGCTCTCGCCTACATCCATAAACACTGTACGGAACCCATACGCATCAGCGAACTGGCCGACAGCCTTCATATCAGTTGTGCCTATTTAATTAAACTTTTTCGTGAAAATGTGGGAGTCGCTCCCCTTAAATATCTGCACCTGAAACGAATCGAATATGCCTGCCTTTTACTCCGCACCACCCAAATGAGCATTGAGGAAATCAGTAACGAAGTGGGAATGTACGACTGTTCCAGTTTTTGTCATTTATTTAAAAATATCCGCTTTATGACGCCTGCTAAATATCGGCAAAGTTTTCTGAAATCATCTTCCACTGCAAACTCCAAGCCCTTACCGCCAACCACTAGCGCCCAACACAAGCAGCATATATGACAAATTCTTCCTCTTTTTGATATCCTTGTTTCTTTTCCAAACCAAGAAATTCATCGGCCAATTCCTGTTCATAGGCACCTATAGCACAGACCCCACAGCCAATCGATTCACCTGCCAGATATAAATTCTGACAAACATGTCCGGCATCCAAAAGAATATATTTCGCCGCCCATTCCTGATATCTCCATTCCATTCGATATGGAACAGCTGTCCATATGAAAGCAACTGCACTTCCTGCAAAGTAGGTTTGTCCCAGGAAAGCAGCTGAGAGTTCCTGCGTCTGTTCTTTATAGTAGCTTATAAATTCCAGCTTATGCTCCTCTGCCAGATAATGATATAACCCGGGATCCAATCCCTCCACACGATTAATATAAAGATAGGTTTCCAGCGCATGTCTGGAACCAGCAGACGGAACGACTCTTACCGATACCCGAACAGCATTGCCCGCCACTTCCTTCACTCCCTGGGTCATCCATAGCAAATATGACAGCTCTGTCACTGTCAAAAATTCTTCCCGATCGAATAAACGCCTGGATTTTCTCTTCTCCATCACGCACATCACATCGTTATTCTTTACCACATCATCAAACTTTTTTGGTAAAGAAATTATCTTTTTTCCTCCTTTTGCAAGAAACAATGGTGGTGCCAAAACTCCGTTGTCCTGATCACTGACCGGATACTCTTCGTTTTTTTCTTCTTCTTTATATCCCTTCATCATGTTTCTGCGGTCAATCAATTCTCTTTCATATTCTGTATGTTTCATGATTTCCCTCATGTCTTTCCTTCTATTTCATTTTGCTGTCAATTGTGTAAACCAATCACTCAAACGGGCAAACTGTTCCAGTGTCAATGCTTCCCCTCGCACAGTCATTCCCAATCCCAATTCTTCCACCGCCTGTGTAATCTGCTCTTTTGTAAAAGAAATCTCAGGTGAATTGGACAATCCATTTATAAGCGTTTTTCTTCTTTGATTGAACGATGCCCGAATCAAAGAAAACATTAATTTTTCGTCTTGTACGATTACTGGTGGTTTCTCATGACGCGTCAGTTTAATCACTGCACTTCCTACATTCGGTCTTGGCATAAAGCAGTTGGGTGGTACGTTTGCCACGATATAAGGCTCGGCATAATATTGCACCGCCAAAGAAAGGGCACCGTAATCTTTTGTCCCCGGTCCCACCTGCATACGCACTGCCACTTCCTTTTGTACCATAACAGTAATACTCTCAATGGGCACATGACTCTCAAACAATCCCATAATAATTGGTGTCGTAATATAATAGGGCAGATTGGCCACTACTTTAATCGGTTTCCCCTCACACATTTCATCCACAAGCCGATTGATATCCACCTTCAGAATATCCTGATGGAGTACTGTCACATTTTCATATGGCGACAATGTATCTTGTAAAATGGGAATCAGATTACTGTCTATCTCCACAGCAACCACTCCTTTTGCGGCTTCACACAGATACTGCGTCATCGTTCCGATTCCCGGCCCAATCTCCAAAACATAATCTTCTTTTGTAATCTCTGCAGCACGGATAATTTTTTCCAACACGTGCGTATCAATTAAAAAATTCTGTCCGAACTTTTTTGCAAAATTAAACTGATATTTTTTTAGTACTTCAATCGTATTCTTCGGATTTCCCAAATCTGCCATAAATTTATTATTCCTCTTTCTCTGTATTCTTATGTCAAACGATACAATTTTCTTGCATTTTCATTGGTTGCGCGGCGCACCTCTTCCTCTGTGATCTCTTTTATCTGTGCAATGGTTTCAATAACATAAGGAAGATTCATGGAACTGTTTCTCTTTCCCCTGTAGGGTACAGGAGATAAATAAGGACAATCGGTTTCCAGGACAATCCGGTCCAAAGGCACGTACGATGCCACCTCTTTTACCGTCTTTGCATTCTTAAATGTCACAACTCCGCCCAGTCCCAGATAAAATCCCATATCTAAAAACAGCTTCGCCATCTCCACACTATAGGAAAAGCAATGAACGACACCGCCTATATTTTCACAATGGTTTGCCTTCATAATTTCATATGTATCCCGTGCCGCTTCTCTGCTATGGATAATAATCGGCAATCCCATATTTTCTGCCAACTCAATCTGACGCTCAAACCATTTCTTTTGTATTTGCCTGTCCGGCTCATCGTAATAATAATCTAATCCGATTTCCCCAACTGCTACTATCTTCTCCTGTCTGGCAGCCTGGGAAAGCCACTGAAAATTCTCTTCATTCAGCTCTTCTGTATTACTGGGATGTACTCCCACTGCTCCGTATACATGGGGATATTTTTTCGTCAGAGCAATTGTCGTTTTGCTGCTTTCTATACTTGCTCCCACATTAACCACCAGTTCAATTCCGACTTCCGGTAAAATGGTCAGCAGTTTTTCCCGATCCTTATCAAACTGCTCATCATCATAATGGGCATGAGTATCTATAATCGGATATTCCATATCCTCAACTCCTTCCGGCTTTTTTTCTATTGTAACAATCCCGGAAGAAAATAGCAAGAAAAACAGGGCGGCTGCTTTCTGCCGCCACCCATAAGTATCCAAACCATTTTAAAAATTCTTTGGACATTCCATCGGCGTGCACCAATATCCAAACGTTCCAGTAGCTGTACTTCCTTTCTGTACCGGCTTAAAATCATAAAATCCAAACATTCCCGCCAGGAATTTTTCGTTGCTGCTGTATGTACCGGGAACACCAATCAGATAGCCGCCGCTTTCTTCTTCTTTTATTCTTCCGAAAATCAGATAACGATATTTGAAGTACCCGTGCAGTAGAAAACTGTTATTTCCAAAAATCCAATTTTGCCGGGGCAGTCTCCCGATATCTCCGGGTTTTACCTTTAAACATTCCATATGATTTTCATAGGAAAATGGAGTGATTTTGGGATAAATACGGCACATTTTTTTCCAGAATTCAGAATCTTCTTCCTCATTTTCCTGTTCTTCCTGAAATTGGGCAGAATGTAAAACTTCACTTTCCTGAACGGAATTCTCAGGATCCTGTTCCATATACTGATGGCACTCCTGATTCTCCATCACAGCTTCTTCCTCTTCTTCCATTGATTCACTGATTTTCTCTTCTTCAAAAGGCTTAATGATTATAGGCTCTTCTTCTGATTCTTTTATTAATCCTTCTTTTTCTGACGGTTCCTCTTCCGGCTCTTTCTCTTCTAATTCCTCTTCCTCACAAGCAAACATGGACAGCTGAAACGGTTCATCATCCCAAACAGTCGCATACGTCTCTCCAGAAGAATCCGATGCACTAATGACAATTCCAGCCAGTTCCTCAAAGCGAACCCGGCTGCCCGGAATCCATTCTCCATCCATCCCATATTGAAATTGTCCCATACCACCGGTTAAAATCATCCTTCCCAACGGTACGCAAACCAGACGTTCTTCCTTTCTGCAAAAACCGCATACATGCATCATAGGAATATTGGAGATCCCACGCATGGTAATGGATATTCTCTTTTTCCCGGCACGGATTTCCACCTTGGCAAATCCCGCATTATTTCCTTTTCCCTCTTTTGTATATGCATAGATATATGATACGAATCTTTTATATTCGGACATGCAATCACCCCCATATCACATTGTATGTGATGGGGGTGATAATTATTCCTCTTTTTTCTTTGCTTTCTTTTTCTTTTCTCTCAGATCCCGGAAAAACCCGGACAGCATTGCCGAACACTCTTCTTCCATAACTCCCCGCTTCACCTGTACCTGATGGTTAAACTGATCCATTTCCAATAAATTGAGAATGGATCCGGCACATCCTGCTTTCGGGTTCATACAGCCAATAATCACCTCTGTCAAGCGGGACTGTACTATGGCTCCGGCACACATCTGACACGGCTCCAGTGTCACATACATACTGCATCCTTCCAGCCTCCAGTCACCTACCACACGACATGCCTTTTTTATGGCAGCGATCTCTGCATGAGCCAGCGCTGTTTTATCCGTATTTCTGCGATTATATCCTCTGGCAATGATTTTTCCGTCCCGGACAATCACACATCCAATGGGGACTTCTTCCAAAGCATATGCTTTTTTTGCCAGGCGAATGGCTTCTTTCATAAAACGTTCTTGTTCTGTCATTACGCATCTAACATCGCCTTTAAATTATTTTTAGGCTGAAAACCCACTATCTGATTAACCGGTTTTCCGTTTTTAAACAAAATCACGGTAGGTATGGACATAACCCCATATTGCTGTGCTGTTTTAGGACTATGATCTACATTTACCTTGCCCACAATCACCTTGCCCTGATATTCCTCTGCCAGCTCTTCTACCACCGGTGCCAGCATTTTACATGGTCCGCACCAATCCGCATAAAAATCTACCAATACCGGCACATCCGATGCCAATACTTCCGACTGAAATGTCTCATCTGTAAAAATCTTAGCCATATCCTATTCCTCTTTCTATTTTTTAGGTTTTACCTGTCGTTTATCAATATACTGATTTAATTCATCCAGGGATTTTTTTATCCGCAGAGCCTGTTTATGCAGCTGCTTTTTATCATATGTCAATCGTTCCAGACTTTTCTTCCATCCAAACCGGTTGGCCATATCATATCCTCCTGAAATCATTTCCATATTATAACGATTTACTTCATATTATACTATGATTCCGCCCAGAACAATGATCCCCTATCCGGCATTGTCTATATTACCGATTCTCCCGTATTTACAGTAGCCGCAGGCTGCCTGTCTGCTACCATTTTATAGATCGGATTTCCCTGGGAAGAAAATCGTTCTTCATACTCTGTCATTACATTGTCTGCACAATAGATACTGTGGTGCAGATCAGCTGTAGAAAGCAATAAATTCCATCCGGCCAGTTCCACACTGTCCAGAGAAAACAAAAATAAATCTTTATTATCTGTCTTAAATTCTACCGTTCCCTCACTCTTCAACACCTGATCATATCTTGCAAAATATTCCTTTGATGTCAGTCTTCGTTTGGCGTGACGGTCTTTGGGCCATGGATCGGAAAAATTCAGATAAATCCTTGATACCTCATGATATCCGAAAACCTCTGTCAGTTCTTCCGCATCCATACGGATAAAAAATAAATTGGATACTTCGATCTGTTCTCTTTTTTCCAATGCCCGTAAAAGAACAGAAGAATATTTTTCAATCCCGATATAATTAATATCTGGGTTTTCCAATGCCAATGTCGTGATAAACCTTCCTTTTCCCATTCCGATTTCCACATGAATGGGATTATCATTTCCAAAAACTTCCTTCCAGTTGTTGCGGTGGGACTTTGGATTCTGAATCACATATTCACTTTCCAGCATCGCTTCCCGCGCACCTGGGATATTCCTTAATCTCATCGTTCATACCAAGCCTTTCTAGGCGACTTCTGCCCCTCTTTCTTTGCCTATATTCTACACTATTCTTTTAAAAAAAGAAACCCCGGTTTCATCCTCTTTTCTTCAATTCAGGCATAATCGTCACCAACATAGTAATAAAGCAGGCAAGTCCGCCGATTAAATTTGAAATAGGCTCTGCCCAAAATACACCATTCACTCCCATATTGCCAATCATCGGCAAAATCAACGTTAACGGAACGACAATCACGACTTTTCGAAAAATAGAAAAGAATGTCGCTTTTTTCGCTTTCCCCAATGCCACAAAAATACACTGGCCCGTAAACTGGAGAGCCATAAAGCAGAAACCAAAAAAATAAATGTGAAGAGCAGGAACCCCTGCCTCCGTCAACGTTCCGCTTCCGTCAAACAATCGGATAAAAAACTCCGGCCAAATCCGCAAAATTCCCCAGGCGGCCATTGTATAGATTACACAGACAATTGTGACAAATACTATCGCTTTCTTTAACCGATCATAGGATTTTCTTCCATAATTATAACTCATAACCGGAGACGCACCATTGGTCAGACCGGAAACCGGCATTGTAAAAATCTCCCTGACAGAATTCAATACCGTCATGACACCAATATAAACATCTCCGCCATATGTTTGTAATGTGACATTACATGCAATCTGTACCAGACTGTTATTAAAAGCCATTACAAAACCGGATACTCCCAAAGCCATAATGGAACGAACCCGTTTCCATTGAATTTTCAGACATGTTCTTTTTAAATGCTGTTCCGCTTTGCTTCCTGTTAAGAATGTCATAACCCAAAGAGCAGAACAAAACTGGGAAATCACGGTTGCCACAGCAGCTCCACGTACCCCCATACCAAAAACAAAAATAAAAATGGGATCTAATATAATATTAAGAAACGCTCCGATTAAAATGGTAAACATACCGGTATTTCCAAATCCCTGTCCATTTATAAACGGATTCATTCCTATGGAAATCATAACAAAAACAGACCCAAGAAGATAAATCTGAATATATTGCTCGGCATAAGGAAATGTGGCATCACTGGCACCGAATACGTATAAAATAGGTTTGTAAAAAAGAGAGCCGAGTATCATTAAAATCAGCCCTGTCGCTACCAACATGGTAAACGCATTTCCCATTATTTTTTCTGCTTCTTCCGTGTTTCCCCTGCCCCGTTCCATGGCAAACAAAGGTCCCCCTCCGTTTCCAAATAGGTTGGTGAATGCTGTAATCAGAGTTATAATAGGAAAACATAGCCCCACGCCCGTCAATGCCAGAGAACCAATTTCTTCTATCCTTCCTATATACATTCGGTCAACCACATTATATAACAGATTCAGACACTGCGCGATGATCATAGGGACAGAGACTTCCAAAATATTCCTGTATACGCTGCCTGTTGAGAAATTTGTCTGATGTGCCTGCATAACAACACTTCCTCTCTTTTTGGTAAAATAATTTTGCTGAAGACACGCTATTTTTCCCGCATCGGTTCTCCGTTTTTCAATTTTTGTACACAAGATACAATATACTCATAAAACTCGGTGACATACAAATTTTCCTCTGAGTGATTATAAAATGTCACAAGTACTTCTCTTCTGCAAACAGGATTTTTAATTGGAACCAATACTACATTGGAAGCTGTTACCGGTCCCCAGGTGTACTCCGGCCAAAAGCCAACCCCCAACCCTGCTCCGATCAGATTTTCCACCGCAGAAGGAACGTCACTTTCAAAAATAATCTGAGGAGAGAATCCTGCCGTCATACAAAACTGCTCACAAATCGCCCGGATCAGCTTGGAGTTATTCATACTGATATATCCATCCTTTGCCGTGTCCAACAAATTAATGTGTGGGCGCTTCGCATAATCCGATCCTGCCGGTACTGCTAAATAGAATGTTTCTTCCAGAATTTTCTTTACCGGCCGTTCCTCTTTTCCTTCTTCACAAATATTATTTTGATCGGAATCACAAGAATCCATCTGAGAAATCTGACTGGTGATACACAAATCACAACCGGACGGATCCTCTTTCTGAGATACTTGGAAATTAATATCCGGATGCATCATTTTATAGGAAATAATACCATCCGTGATAATGCTGGATGCCGCGCGAATATTTAAATGAATTGTTTTTTTCTGCCGTTCCTCTGTTTCCTGAAGCCTGCCCGGAAGTCCATCCATGATATCAATCACCGGTGTTATAATTTCTACCAGCTGCCTGCCTGCTTCGCTCAATACAATATTTCTGCTTCTATGTTCAAAAAGAGAAACACCCAGCTCTTTTTCCAATCGTCTCATGGACTGGGACAAAGATGGCTGGGCTATGTGAAGCTGTTCTGCTGCTTTTGTGATATGTTCATATTTGGCGACTGCCAAAAAATATTTCAACTGTAGAAGTAACATTAGATTTTTCCTTTCCTTTCTACAATTTTGACTAATAATAGGATAAAACCTATTAATATATATCATATTATATATTTGATATAATAAAAAATCAAGTATATCATAGAACGATGGCAGGGGGGAAAAAAACAGTGACATTTGATACAATTCGATGTATGATTGGATTGACAGATATTTATTCTTAAGTTAAGGAGGTGTTTATGTATGGAACAAGTCTTAAAACGGCTCTATGAGATTGAATCTGCTGCTGAAGCAATCATGCAGAAAGCGGATGAGAAAAAAAAGTTAATGTCCAAAGAAATGGATGAGAAAACAGCTGCATTTGATCAGAAGATCCAGAACGAGACTGCGCAAACCATCGCCCACCAGAAAGAAGAACTTACGAAACAAATCCAGAAAGAACTGGAAGAACAGAAAAAGGAAACTGAACGCCTGTTATTAGCCCTTGAGCAGGATTATCAAAAAAATCATAATAAGCTGGCTAAACAGATTTTGCAGTCTCTGATTCAAGAATAATCCGCCTTTGACGGCAGAAGGGAGTTTCAATATGCCAAGTTTATTGAAATATAGTGGTATCACCACTAAAGTGCGCGCCATGCACAGTAAACTCATCAAACCTTCTGGATATGAGGCACTGGTTTCCCTGGAACGAGTTTCTGATGCGCTTTCCTGGCTGAAACATCAGCCATCTTATTCCCATGTTTTTGATGGACTGGAAGAAGGAAAGGCTCACCGCGGAGAGATTGAGTCCCTTCTGACAAATGCCTTATATGAAGATTTTACCAAGATCTACCGTTTTGCTGATATGAAACAGAGAAAATTCATGGACTTCTATTTCATGCATTACGAGATCGCCATTTTAAAAAAATGTTTACGGAGTGCATATGCCAAGTCTGAAAATGCTTTGGATTTATCCATGTTCCGCGAATTTTTTGAAAAACATTCCGATGTGGATATTGTCAGACTGGGCGGGTGCATGTCCATCGATGAATTTATCACTGTGCTTCACGGTTCCCGCTATTACGGACCGCTTAGCCGTATGAAACAAACCTCAGATCCTTCTCTTTTTGATTATGAAATGGCTCTGGATTTATACTACTTTTCATATATCTGGAAGTCAAAAGATAAAGTACTGAAAGGGAAAGACTTAAAGGCATTAACAGAGGTATATGGACCACGTTTGGATCTTTTAAATGTACAATGGATTTACCGTGCAAAAAAATATTATAATATGGCTCCAGTATATATATACTCTCTATTAATCCCATGTAATTACAAAATCCGCCCGGCTGTTATTAAATCCTTGGTCGAATGCGGTTCTATGGAAGAATTCTTTACGATTCTGGACAAGACACCTTATGCTGCGTCTTATCAAAAAGAATCGGATGCCGGAATACGTTCCATTGAAACCCTTTATACGACAATCCTGAAAAATATTTTCAGTCTAGCAAACCGCCGGAATCCTTATTCCATCGCCTGCATTAATTCCTATCTCTATTTCAAAGAAGAAGAGATTCAGCGCATTACGACGATCATTGAAGGAATCCGCTATCAGCTACCCCCGGGAGAGATCGCAAAATATTCATTAAATACGTAAACGGAGGTGTGTCAAGTTGATAGAAAGAATGCAATTTATAAGTATCACCGGTCCGAAAAACGACATTGACAGAGTCATAAACGAATACTTATCTCACTATGAAATCCAACTTGAAAATGCTCTCGCAGAACTGTCCACCGT
The DNA here is from genome assembly GCA_026169045.1 of Lachnospiraceae bacterium. GTDB lineage: Bacteria > Bacillota > Clostridia > Lachnospirales > Lachnospiraceae > Fimimorpha. Next base: position 30,560 of record JAPFDH010000128.1, read on the forward strand.
GGCCGATTTAACCCCATTCCTTGCAATAAATCCTTATAAAGAATCATGTTCAAGAGCAGAAGAACTGATTATGAAACTGGATACATCAAATTTAACCGCAGACCCTTCCATAAGCATTGAAGATTCCATACAGACAATCACAAAAGCAGTAGCCGACCTTCAGGAAATAGATGATGCTTATGTGTCTGTTGATTCGGAACGAAGCCGCCTGCAGACTTCTCTTGATAAAATCCGTCCTTTTGATGGTCTGGACTTTGATGTGGACAAAATTCTCCATTTTAAAGCTATTAAGTTCCGATTCGGACGTATTGCCAAGGAATATATCAGCAAATTTGAACGGTATGTATATGACAATGTGGACACATTGTTCTATAAATGCCATACGGATGAGAACTATGTCTGGGGCGTCTGTTTTCTTCCAGCCAGACAATCCGACAAAATAGATGCTATTTATAAATCGATGCATTTTGAGCGCGTCTATCTTCCCGATGAATATGAGGGAACTCCTCATGATGCAATCATGAAATTAAATACACAATTGGCAAATCTGGATCAAAAACTGAAAGAAAGAGATCAGAAAAAAGCGGATTATCTAAATAGCAAAAAACAGCTTTTGTACTCTTCCTATATCAAGTTAAAAAATCAGGCCAGCAATTTTGATATTCGAAAATTAGCGGCTTGCACCGAAAACCATACTACCTTCTACATTCTATGCGGATGGATGGCACAAAAAGATGCCGCAGCTTTGGCAAAAGAGGTGGAACATGATGAAAACCTGTACTGTATCATTGAAGATGATCAGCATAATATTCTTTCCAAACCACCTACCAAACTGAAAAACCCCAAAATATTTAAACCTTTCGAAATGTTTGTTGAAATGTATGGACTTCCAAACTATCATGAATTTGATCCAACAATATTTGTGGCTCTCACATATACCTTCATCTTTGGTTGGATGTTTGGTGATGTAGGACAGGGTCTATGTTTATTAATAGGCGGTTTTCTTTTATACCACTTTAAAAAGATTAATTTGGCCGCTATTATCGGCTATGCCGGTATCTTTTCCACATTTTTCGGCTTTATGTTTGGCAGTTTCTTCGGATTTGAAGACGTCCTTCCAGCGATCTGGATGCGCCCTGTCACACAGATGACCGAACTTCCGTTTATCGGCAAATTGAACACGGTATTCATCTTTGCCATCGCATTCGGCATGTTGATTATCGTTATCACCATGATTCTTCACATTATAAATGCCATTCGGCAAAAAGACTTTGAAGGAACCTGGTTTGATACCAATGGAGTTGCAGGACTTGTCTTTTATGCATCCGCCATTTTGGTTATTGTCCTGTTCATGACAGAAAATCCGATCCCTGCCGGAATCGTTTTAGCTGTTATGTTTATTGTTCCGCTTATTCTGATTGGATTTAAAGAACCAATTACCCATTTGCTTTTAAAGAAAAAAAGCAGTGAGCATACAGGACCTGTCATGACTGTCGTACAAGCATTTTTTGAACTGTTTGAAGTTTTATTGAGTTATTTTTCAAACACATTATCCTTTGTACGTATTGGAGCCTTTGCTGTCAGTCATGCTGCCATGATGGAAGTTGTCTTAATGTTAGCAGGCGCTGAAAACGGTGCATCTCCGAATTGGATTGTTATTATCCTTGGAAATGCTTTTGTCTGTGGTATGGAAGGTCTTATTGTTGGAATTCAGGTACTCCGTCTGGAATACTATGAAATGTTCAGCCGTTTTTACAAAGGAGACGGACGTCCTTTCAAACCTTTTATTCATCACAAATAATTCCGGTCTTTATACCGCACGATATCAGACAAAGACAAATGAATTTTTTGTTTTGTCTGTTCTGCGGTATGTTAGATAAACCTTCGGCCGGAAAATTATGATTTTTTAATGATAGAATACGAAATTTTCCGGTCAAATCTATTTACTCAATTTTTAAGGAGGATAAAATTATGTCATTAACAGTAAAAATCACTTTAATCATTGCCCTGGTATTAAGTATCGTCATTCCATTCGGATATTATCTGCTTGGAGAAAAGAGAAAGGGCCGTTATAAAACCACTATTGCTACGAATTCATTTTTCTTCTTTGGAACCATGGTTGTCGCTGCTGTCATGATGTTTGGAGGAAATGATGTACAGGCTGCCTCTGAAGTTGCTGCATCTGGCGACCTGGCAACTGGCCTTGGTTATCTTGCCGCAGCTCTTGTAACTGGTCTTTCCTGTATCGGTGGTGGTATTGCCGTAGCAAGCGCAGCTTCTGCAGCTCTTGGAGCAATCAGCGAAGACTCCAGTGTCCTTGGTAAATCTTTAATCTTTGTTGGTCTGGCAGAAGGTGTTGCTCTGTATGGACTAATCATTTCTTTCATGATCTTAGGTAAATTATGATCCCAGACAAGAATTTCGGAAAGGGGCAATCCCTATGAAAATGTATTTAATCAGTGACAATATCGATACCTACACTGGCATGCGCCTGGTAGGTATCGAAGGTTGTGTTGTCCATGAAAAACAGGAATTAAAAGATGCCATGGAACGGGCCATAGCCGATCCATCCATCGGTGTTTTATTGCTGACAGAAAAATTCGGGAGGGATTTTCCGGAAGTCGTAACCCCTCTTAAAATGGCTACAAAAGTGCCCATTATTATTGAAGTTCCCGACCGGCATGGTACCGGCCGCAAACCGGATTTTATCACATCCTATGTAAATGAAGCCATCGGGCTCAAACTGTAAAAGCAACATTCCTGTCAACGCGCCAGTGCTTTATCAGATTCTATGCAGCACTGGATCAATGAAAAAAAGAAGGTGATAGCATGACAACAGATGAAAAATTACAGCATTTCCTAGAGGCTTCCATGGAAGAATCCAGAGCACACAGCCATCAGATAATCGCAGATTATCAGGAAGCTCTCGATAAAATATTTGAAGACCATAAAGAAGATGTTTTACGTAAAGCCCGCCTTGAAATAAAAAATGAGACGGATAAAATTCGGCGAGAAGGCAATCAGCAGCTGGCCAGAGAACATCTTCACATTAAAAGGGCTCTCAACAAAAAGAATACCGAATTAACAGAAAAATTATTTGTAGAAGTACAGGACTTACTGGAAAACTATATGGATTCCTCTGCCTATAATGATCTGCTGAAAAAGCAGATTCTAAAAGCCAAGTCCTTTGCAGGTGACGAAGAAATCATTATATACATTGATCCTGCAGATACCAGCAAAAAGCGTGGTTTGGAAGAAGCCACACACAGCCATTTAACCATCAGTCAATATTCTTTTGGCGGCGGTACCCGTGCCGTAATTCCATCCAAGAATATTCTGATTGATAATTCATTCCAGGCTAAAATGGCAGAAGCAAAGGAAAATTTCAGATTTGACGGAGGTACTTCCCATGAATAACGAAACAACAGGTATCATCTATGGAATCAACGGCCCCGTCATTTATATCAAGGGTAAAACCGGATTCCGTATGGGTGAAATGGTTTATGTCGGAAAGGAAAAACTGGTGGGTGAAGTCATCCGTCTGGATGAAAAAAAGACCACCATCCAGGTATATGAAGAAACTTCAGGACTCAAACCCGGTGAAGAGGTCATCTCCACAGGAGCTGCGATTTCTGTAACACTTGCACCTGGAATTCTTGATAATATTTTTGATGGTATTGAACGACCACTGGGAGAAATCGCAAACATAAGCGGTGCCTATATTAACCGCGGTGTCAGTGTGGATTCTCTGGACGGTCAAAAAAAATGGAGTACACATATCACAGTGGAAGAAGGGCAGCATATCTACGGCGGAACCATCATCGCTGAGGTACCGGAAACGCCATCCATTGTTCATAAAGTTATGGTTCCTCCCAATACAGAGGGATATGTGTTAAAGGTAGTTCCAGACGGAGAATATACCATCCATGATCCTTTAATCAAACTTCAGCTGGAAAACGGCGATGAGATTGATCTGACCATGGTTCAGAAATGGCCCATCCGTGTTCCCCGTCCTTACAGCAAACGTTATCCGGCATCCATGCCCCTAATCACAGGACAACGTATATTGGATACTCTCTTTCCTATTGCCAAGGGCGGTACCGCTGCCATTCCAGGTGGATTCGGAACCGGAAAAACCATGAATCAGCACCAGATTGCAAAATGGTCCGATGCGGATATCATTGTTTACATCGGCTGCGGAGAACGTGGAAATGAAATGACACAGGTTCTGGAAGACTTTTCCAAACTGGCCGATCCCAAAACAGGTAATCATCTGATGGCACGTACATCCCTGATTGCCAATACTTCCAACATGCCTGTAGCTGCCCGTGAAGCTTCCATTTATACCGGAATCACTCTGGCAGAATACTACCGTGATATGGGATATCATGTAGCCATTATGGCTGACTCCACATCCCGTTGGGCAGAAGCCTTGAGAGAATTGTCGGGACGTCTGGAAGAAATGCCTGCGGAAGAAGGATTCCCGGCATATCTGGCTTCCAAACTTTCCGCATTCTATGAACGTTCCGGTATGGTTCAGAATTTGAACGGAACAGAAGGAAGTGTGTCCATTATCGGTGCCGTTTCCCCACAGGGCGGTGATTTTTCCGAGCCTGTCACACAGAACACCAAACGTTTTGTTCGCTGTTTCTGGGGATTGGATAAATCTCTTGCTTATGCAAGACATTTCCCAGCCATCAACTGGCTGACTTCCTACAGCGAATATATGTCTGATTTGGCGCCTTGGTATTCGGAACATGTAGGAAAAAACTTTGTCGATTACCGAAACCAACTGATTTCCCTGTTGAATCAGGAAAGTTCCCTTATGGAAATTGTAAAGCTGATCGGTTCTGATGTTCTTCCTGATGATCAGAAACTGATCCTGGAAATCGCCAGAGTCATCCGTCTTGGATTTTTACAGCAGAATGCATTCCATAAAGATGACACCTGTGTTTCCATGGACAAGCAATTAAAAATGATGGAAACCATTCTCTATCTTTACGACAAATCAAAAGCCCTTGTTACCATGGGCATGCCAATGAGTGTCTTAAGAAAGAGTGACATTTTCGAGCGTGTAATCAATATCAAATATGATGTGCCCAATGATCATCCGGAACTGTTTGATGAGTATCATAATGCCATCGACGCTTTTTATCAAAATGTCATTGACACCAACGCATAAGGGAGAAATAAAACGCCGTACATACGGCAGATTGAGAGGGAATTATGGCAATTGAATATTTAGGCTTAAGCCAAATAAACGGCTCCCTGATTGCATTGGAGGGAGTTCAGGACGCTGCCTATGATGAAATTGTAGAAATTACAGCAGATAACGGAAAAGAGAAAAAATTGGGTCGTATCGTAGAATGTTATGCAGATAAGGCTGTCATTCAGGTATTTGAAGGATCCGAGAACCTTTCTCTTACAAATACACACACAAAATTAACCGGACATCCCATGGAAGTTGCACTTTCTCCGGATGTTCTGGGACGTACATTTAACGGAATCGGAGAACCCACCGACGGATTGGGTCCCATTAAAGCTGAATTGAAACGGGATGTCAACGGACAGCCATTAAATCCAGTATCCCGCGAATACCCAAGAGATTATATCCGTACCGGTATTTCTGCCATCGATGGTTTGACAACTCTGATTCGCGGTCAGAAACTTCCTATCTTTTCAGGAAACGGTCTTCCCCATGACCAATTGGCTGCTCAGATTGTAAAACAGGCCTCTCTTGGTGATAATGCCGGAGATGAAAAATTCGCTATCGTGTTCGCTGCCATGGGTGTAAAATACGACGTGGCTGAATTCTTCCGCCGTACATTCGAAGAAAGCGGTGTCAGTGACCATGTTGCCATGTATTTAAACCTGGCCAATGACCCGGTCGTAGAACGTCTGATCACACCAAAACTGGCCCTTACAGTAGCAGAATATCTGGCATTCGAAAAAGGTATGCATATCCTTGTTATTCTGACTGATATGACATCCTTTGCCGAAGCTATGCGTGAAGTATCTTCCTCCAAAGGTGAGATTCCTTCACGTAAAGGATACCCGGGATATTTGTACAGTGAACTGGCCACCATTTACGAGCGTGCCGGTATCGTAAAAGGACGTTCCGGTTCCGTAACACAAATCCCCATTTTAACCATGCCCAATGATGATATTACTCATCCTATTCCGGACTTAACCGGTTACATTACAGAAGGACAGATTGTACTGGATCGTCAGCTGCACGGGCAAAACATTTATCCGCCCATCAGTGTTCTTCCGTCCCTATCCCGTCTGATGAAAGACGGTATCGGAGAAGGATTCACAAGAGCTGATCATCAGGCTGTTGCCAATCAGTTATTCTCTGCCTATGCTAAAGTAGGTGATGCGAGAAATCTGGCATCTGTCATTGGTGAAGATGAATTATCCAGTACCGATAAAAAATATCTGGAATTCGGAAAAGCCTTCGAATCCCGTTTTGTCGGACAGGGGGAAAACGAAAATCGAACCATCATTGATACATTAACCATCGGATGGGAGCTGCTTCGTATGCTGCCAAGAGAGGAATTGGATCGTATCGATACTAAGATTTTGGATCAGTATTATGATGCACCTTCATCCAAAAACTAAGGGAGTGTGAAGCCATGAATCTGAATACCTTTCCTACCAAAGGAAACCTGATATTGGCAAAAAATTCCCTGACCCTTGCAAAGCAGGGATACGAGTTAATGGATAAAAAACGTAATATCCTGATTCGTGAATTAATGGAACTGATCGATAAAGCCTCCTCTATTCAGACAGAAATCGATTCCACTTATACAGCCGCCTATGCGGCTCTTCAGCAGGCGAACATCCAGCTGGGAATTCACACCGTACAGGATATTGCCTCTTCCATTGCACCGGAAGAAAGTATCACTATAAAAACCCGGAGTATTATGGGAACCGAAATCCCACTGGTAGAATATACTCCACAAGCCAGCAATAAACCGGCCTATGCATTCTATGGTACCAAAGAATCTCTGGATATCGCCAGACAACGATTTGAACGTGTAAAAGATCTGACCGTTCAGCTTTCCACCGTAGAAACCAGTGCTTATCGTCTGGCAGCCAATATCAAAAAAACACAAAAACGTGCCAATGCGTTGAAAAATATCACGATACCAACATACGAAGCTCTGGTGAAATCCATCACCAACGCTTTGGAAGAAAAGGAACGTGAAGAATTCACTCGCCTCAAAGTGATCAAAGAACGCCTTGGATGATATAACAGGACTGTTGCTTTCGCATATGAAATGTGAAAGCAACAGTCCTATTATTTATGCACAGACAATGAGCCTTGTGCGGATGCCTGCATACGCATACGACGACTGTCCGCAAACGTGAGAAACTCGCAAAGCGTGTTTCTCATCGTTTTAGGGTCTATACATCAAATATTTAATATGCTATGATATTTTTATTCTGGTGCAATTGTTTTTTGGAGGTTTTTTATGAAACACATATTTTTTAAACCAATAAAGCTCAGAAAATTTTTCTGTACCCTTTTTCTGTGTTTATTATGTATAAATATTTTTCTTCCCAAAATCAGTCTGGCCGCTTCCAAAGAAGAAGTGGATAATCTGATTTCTACCATTCCTACGGATATCTGGCCTCAGGCTCCTGACATTGCCAGTGAGGCAGGTATTCTCATAGAACCAGAGTCAGGTACCATTCTATATGCTAAAAATGCCACCGAGGCCCTTTATCCAGCCAGCACGACAAAGCTCATGACGGCTCTGCTTACTCTGGAAAACTGTAGTCTGGAAGAAGTAGTGACCTATTCTTCCACAGCTGTGTTAAGTCTGGAACCCGGAAGCAGCCATATCGGTCTGAAAGTGGGCGAACAACTTACGGTAAAAGACAGCTTGTATGGTCTTCTTCTACCCTCTGCCAACGAAGTCGCCAATGGACTGGCGGAACATGTATCCGGCAGTATCTCTGCTTTTGCAGATAAAATGAATGAGAAAGCAGCTTCTTTAGGTGCTGTAAATACCCATTTTGCCAATGCCAACGGGCTTCATGACGACAATCATTATACCTGTGCCTATGATCTGGCACTGATCATGCAGGCTTGCATCCAGAATCCCACTTTTTTGGAAATTGATTCTACACCTACTTATGTGCGAAAAGCCGATTCTCTTTTAAATAAAGAAATTCCCATGGGATCTACTCATAAAATGATGCGGGAAAATACCGAATACTATGATCCCAATGTCATCTGCGGAAAAACAGGATGGACACAGCAGGCAGGACGATGCCTTGTTACCTATGCTCAAAAAGACGGCCTTTCTTTGATATGCGTTGTGATGAAATCAGAAGATCCGCAACAATACCAGGATACAAAAGCACTCTTAGACTATGGATTCAATAATTTCAAAGAAATGCGGGCTTCCGAGAATGATCCTGATTTTGAACAAGGTCAGGTCTCCTCTTCCAGTCCTTTGAAATTACCTCAAGAATCCATTTCCCTCTCCACTTTATCCAGTGATTCTTTTGTCGTCATGCCAAATAATATTTCATTTGATCAATTGGATAAAACCATTTCCGAAACAGAAAACGGGCAATCGACCATTACCTATAGTCTGGAAGGCTATACATTAGGAAGTGCCGCTCTGATCCCTTCCACCCAGACTGTAGCCAATAATATGTTTTCAAACGATACGAATCATTCCGATGTTTTTGATTCACCGGTAAATCACCTGTTTGTTCTCAATGTGTGGGTTGTACTCAGTATTGTACTTCTTATCATTGCTGCAATCATCGGCCTTATCGTACTGATTCAATATCGAAAAGAACAAAAAGAAAAAGAGCGTAAAAAAGAAGACCGGCCGCGCTACCGCTATTAATTTATTTTATTGTGATCAGAGCAGAAATGAGGAAATCATGCACTACATCATACTTGATCTGGAATGGAATCAGGCTTCTGAAAAACAAATAGATCCCGTTTCCCAGACACAACCGGAACTCCACTTTGAGATCATCGAAATCGGTGCAGTAAAGGTGGATACCGCCGGAAATGTCCTGGGTGAATTCAGTGAACTGATCCACCCGGTTGTCTATCCCCATCTATTCGAACGGATCCGCGATGTCGTAAAAATTACAGAAGAAGAACTACTTCACGCCCGTTCTTTTAAAGAAGTCTGGGAAGACTTTATCGCCTGGTGCGGTAACGATTACCGTTTCTGTACCTGGGGATCCATGGATTTAACAGAACTGCAAAGGAATGTAGATTTCTATGATTTGGAAAATCCATTTCCTCTTCCTCTCCTTTATTATGATATTCAAAAACTTTATTCTCTTGCTTTTGAAGACGGAAAAACCCGTCGTGCTTTGGATTATGCCGTTCATTCTCTTGTTCTTCCAGAAGAAAATGCATTTCATCGTGCCTTGGCAGATGCTTATTATACCTGGATGGTAATGGATGCTTTGAACATGGATTCGCTTCAGACTATGGTTTCCATCGATTACCACCGTCCGCCCAGGGAGCGGAAAGAAGAAATCTATTTGAAATTTGGCACATACTCCAAATTTGTATCCCGCGTTTTTCCGACAAAAGAAGATGCCATGCTGGATAAAAATGTAAACAGCACCGTCTGTTATCAATGCGGTCATGCAGCCAAAAAGAAAATACGCTGGTTTTCCAATGCCGGGCGTTACTATTTTTCCCTTTCCTATTGCCCGTCTCACGGATGGCTCAAAGGAAAAATCCGCATGAAAAAAGCGGAAGACGGCAGCGGTGTATTTGCCGTAAAAATATTAAAACTGGTTGATGAAGCCTCCGCTTTAAAAATATATCAAAAGAAACAGGAAATCCAAACAAAACGTAAACTCAAACAGCACAGTGAATCGCTGTAACACTCACAAGGGGGACTTAAAAATATGATGAAGCTTATACTAAAAGACATGGAAAAACATTTTGATAAAAAAGAAGTATTGAAAAAGGCCAGTTTTACCTTTGAAAAGGGAAAAATTTATGGGCTTCTGGGACGTAATGGTGCCGGGAAAACCACTCTGTTTAACTGTATTAATGAGGATCTCTCTTTGGATGGCGGTTCTTTTTCCATTGAAGAAGACGGTACATCACGTGCCATTACTTCCCAAGATATCGGATATGTTCTTGCCACTCCTGTTGTTCCCGAATTTCTGACCGGAAGAGAGTTTTTGAAATTTTTTATCGATATTAATCAAAACTATATCCGTCAAAATAAAAGTATTGATGAGTGGTTTTCCTTTATGAAGATTGATCCGGAAGACCGGGACAAATTGATGAAAGACTATTCCCATGGAATGAAAAATAAAATGCAGCTTTTAGTAAATATTATTGCGAGCCCTGCCATTCTTCTACTGGATGAGCCTCTGACTTCGTTTGATGTAGTGGTAGCTGATGAAATGAAACGTTTGCTGAAAGAAATCAAACAAGATCATATTCTGATCTTTTCAACCCACATCATGGAGCTGGCATTGGATTTATGTGATGAAATCGTCATATTAAATCATGGCACGTTACAGGAAATTCCAAAGGATGATTTAGACCAAGACGACTTTAAAGATCGGATTATCCATGCATTGAAGGAGGAGGCATAACATGATTCATACATTGTTTACTTCTTTTCAAATCAGTCTTTCCTATGAAATTAACGCATTTATCTACCGCCTCAGAAAATTACCTATCTTAAAAAAGATTATTTCTGCAGACTGGTATAAAAATCGCGCTCTAAAAAATGGTATTACTGCCTTTGTTTTATTGTTCCACTTTCTTGCATTATTTGCAAAAAAATTCCTTTATTTTGGCATTATGGCATTACTTCCGGCCCAATATCTTCCGGGAAATTTCTCCTCCAATTATATTCACATCGTTCTGATATTTGCATTGTTCGGTGCAGCAATGAACACAGAATTATTTGATGCTTCCAAAGAAAAATATTATTCCGTTGTGCTGATGCGCGTAAACCCCAGGGATTTTGCATTGTCAAATTACGCTTATTATCTGATCTCCCTGTTTGTTTCCATGCTTCCGGCCTCCCTTGTCATTGGATATTTTGTGAAAATCCCGGTTCTCATTTGTTTTCTGATTCCCATTCTGACAGTCGCTGCAAAACTTACCTTTACTGCGGCTTATTTGTTATATTTCGAAAAAACCGGTAAATTGATTGCGGGTTCCTCCCATGTAAAATTCGTGTGGACAATGATTTTATCTGCACTTCTTTTCGGATATGGTCTTCCCGCACTTTCTATCGTGCTTCCGGAAATTCTTTTTGGATTGCTGACCCCTTTGTTCGTGATTACAGCAGTTCCTTCGTTATCATTTCTTCTGCACTCCCACTCCTATCAAAAATTATACAAAATGATTTTAACTTTAAATACCATTTTGTTCCATGTAAGTGAGAATGCTGCAAAATCACAACAAAATGGTATGCAGTCCCATTTAAAACTGGACGTAACCAGTAACAAAAATGGCTATGAATATCTGAATGACATTTTTCTGAAGCGTCATAAACGATTGCTCACCGTATCTGCAATACGCCTTTGCGTGATTCTGTCTGTTCTTCTGGTCGGATCTTTAATCCTCATCCTGTTCAGTCACCAGGCTGCAGATGTCGTCAATGAATTTATAATGACTCTGTTTCCATACTTTGTATTTATCTTATATCTAATCAACCGCGGCGGTGTTATTACACAAGCCATGTTTTTTAACTGTGATCACAGTATGCTGGCATATCGGTTTTATCGGCAGCCCAAGGCCATTTTGCGTCTGTTCCAAAGCAGACTAAGACTTATGATCCAAATCAATCTGATGCCCGCTTCCCTGCTAGCATTTGGACTTCCGTTATTACTGGCCCTCAGTGGTGGAACAAATGAATGGATGAATTATATCTTACTGCCTATCGCCATTTTTGCCATGTCCGTATTCTTTTCCATCCATTCCCTCGTACTGTACTACCTGCTGCAGCCCTATAACATCAACATGGAACAAAAAAGTCCTGCTTACGCTTTGGCAAATACAGTTACCTACCTGATCTGTTACTTATTTATCCGACTACGTGCCCCCACTCTTTTATTTACCAGTCTTACCATTCTGTTTTGCGTCATATTCAGTATACTGGCATTATATCTGATATATCGATATGCACCAAAAACATTTCGATTAAAATAATACGGAGGTATGAAAGCATATGAATCAGGTACTTATGTATATATTGGCAGCAGGAGTCATTTTAGGCGGCATCGACCGGCTGCTGGGAAACAAATGGGGCTATGGAAAACGCATGGAAGAAGGATTTTTATTTATGGGACCAACCGCTTTATCCATGGTGGGAATTATGTGTCTTGTCCCTTTCCTGTCCGATACTCTGGGAAAAGTGATTGTCCCTTTATTTGAACTTTTTCATATCGATCCTGCCATGTTTGGTGGCTTTCTCCCCATTGATATGGGTGGATATCAATTGGCAAAGTCACTGGAAACTTCTGCTTCCACGGGAAATTATGCCGGAATCATTGTGTCTGCTACTTTTGGCTGTACATTGGTCTTTACCATACCTGTAGGCATGGGTCTTATCGAAAACGAGGATCGGTCTTTTTTTGCTGAAGGTTTACTGATCGGTTTGGTTACCCTTCCTCTTGGTCTGATTTTTGGCGCTGTTCTGTGTGGCGTTCCTTTTCTTAATGCTTTATGGCAAACAATACCGGTATTCCTTTTATCCATATTTCTCGGAATAGGCTTAAAATATTTTCCTGCCAAAATTATTCGGGGATTTGGTCTGTTTGCCTCAGGATTAAAAGCCATTATCACCATTGGTCTTGTATTGGGAGCCGTTACATATCTGACAGGAATTTCCATTCTTCCCAATCTTTCTCCCATTCAGGATGCCCTGGCTGTGGTCGCTTCCATAGGTATTACCATGCTCGGAAGCTTACCGGCCGCCGAATTTCTTCAACGGATTCTCCGCCGGCCATTTGCATGGATCGGCGCGCGTTTGGGAATCAATGCATTCAGCATGGTAGGACTTTTGGTAGGCGCTGTCAGTGCCATTCCCCAACTGGCTATGATGAAAGATATGGACCCTCTCGGAAAACGGATCAATGCAGCTTATATTGTCTGTGCCACCTCCATGCTGGCAGCCCATGCCGGGTTCACATTGAGTACAGAACCATCCATGCTTGCTCCTTTGTTTGCTTCCAAAACAGTGGGTGCCCTATCCGGAGCGATTTTAGCATTTCTGTTTTATCGCCGTAAACAGGTAGTCCAATAACCATTTAAAAGGCAATTAGAAATTCTCTACCAAACAAAAACTGCCGGAATGTTTTTATATTTCCATTCCGACAGTTTTTTAATTTACGCACAGACAACGAGCCGTGTGCGGATGTTTACATACGCACACGGCGACTGTCCGCGAACGTGAGAAACACGCTTTGCGTGTTTCTCATCGTTTATAAAATACTCTGATTATATTTCCGTTATATGGATCACCGTCTCTATCTTCTCCTCCTGCACGGCACTTCCCTCTGTAACGCCTTCTCCCGTATTCGGCTGACACAGTAACGAATATGCTGTATCTGTAAGGAAACATGTAACCAAAACAATTGCTGTCACCATTCGTATTTTTCTTGGTACCCGTTGAAACAACTCATCCAAAATCGGTGCCCCGACATACAAAATGGCACATCCTCCGATTCCAAAGACAAAAAGACCTTCTGCGCAAATTCTTCCATGAAGATTTAAGAAAAATCCGCTGTAGTCCCACCATTTTGTTTTTAAAAAAGTTTCCAGAACCCATGCGGTAGCATATTCCAAAACACCACACACAATGATGATGAGAAAGAAAGTCAATATTGGCCGATTCGCAAACCGACGCATTAATAATAAAATCAGTACCCCACCGAAACCGTAGATTGGAAGCCACGGTCCATATAACACACCACGATTTACAATTTCTCCTGTCTGTATTATATGAAGGGCTACTTCCCAAAACCATCCAATCATTGCAAAAGCGAAGAATAGTAAAACATAGCTTAATGGACGATACGAACGATCATAATCGGTCTTAATCCAATCCCGCCATTCTGTCTCCGGTATGGTAAATAATCTTGTCGGATACTCTACCATCCTTAGTTCATCATCAATTTTATTGATCGGTGTTTCTTCCGGAATCGTTTCCGGTTCACAGAACAAATATCGGTCATTTAGTCCTCGGTATCCGGGTCGTTTCATACGAATGGTTTCTTCACGTAACTGGCGATAAAGTTCCGCTTTGGCAGCATTCCGATAAGGTACCACAAGAAAGACACTCAATAATCTGGCTGTCAGCAGGCTTAAAATCTCCCATCCCAAAAAAGAAAGATCAAATAAAAATATCTTCCATTTCTTTCCCTTTGTCATCTGTTTTGAGAGACGAAACACTTCTTTCCAAGGCAAATCCGGATTTTCTGCTATAATATACGGAATCATATAATAGGAATAGTACTTGATGATACCTCCTACAATCGTAAACATCCAAAGTGTTTGAAACACATTTTTCATTAACATGGTAAACGCTGTTTTTTTCGTACGCTTTACCTTATAAACAAACAGAACTCTGGTCAACGGAGCATGTTCGTATGTTACCGTCTCTAAAAAAAATCTGTTTTTTCCTACCACCAGGATATTTCCGACTAAAGTTCTATATAAAACATTGATGATTCCCCCGAGAATAATGATGAAGTAGGCTCCGATACTATCTCGGAACAAAGCCTGATTCACCATATTCAATATTCCAAATGTAACGGATCCGGTTTCTGTAATGCTATTAAAAATACCGGCAAAAACACCTTTGGTCGCAGCAGACTGTGGTGTTTCTTCCCCCTCATACCCCAACTGTATCAGAAATTCACGGACAATCTGAGAGTTTGTTTTCTCATGAAAACGTTCCGGAACCATGTGCTCCTTCTTCGCTTCCTCTTTCGTATCCTGTAGCTGGCTTTCAACAACTGCATTGGGATTCACACTCCACATGTTCATTCTAACAATAGAAAGCATATCATCTGCTTCTCCGGCAAAAAATGCTATCACAATACACATGGCAACCATCCGCAGATAGTTAAAATGAATGGAACTTTTGGCACTTCTTTTCAAGCTTTTTGGCGTCCACATTCAAATTCTTCCTCCTTTGTTCATCCCCGCTGCTTTAACGATCAATCACAAGCCGCTTTAAACTCTGTCCAAACTTTATTATACGCATCATTTGCTTCCTGACTCACATTTTCCACCATTTCCATAGATTTCCCCTCTGGAGCGACCAATAACTGAGCGGATTCTTCCGGTATCAATTCTGCTCCGGCAGTATTTGTAGAGTAATATCCCACATATTGTGTACATGCAGCACTATTCTCAGCTTCCAGAATATAATCTAAAAACTGGTATGCCGCTTCGCTGTTGGGAGCTTTTGAAGGAATAAATCCTGCAATTACACCAAATCCCAATCCCTCTTCCGGTACAACTACTTTCAAATCGGGATTTTCCTGCAATGCTGCATATACTTGCGATGTATATAAAAACGCCACAGAAGCTTCTCCATTTAACAACGCATTTTGTGTATTATCATCTTGAATCAGACGGACATTTGGTGCCAACTCCTGAAGTTTTTCCCCGGCAGCTTCAATCGTCGCCACATCTTCCGTATTCATAGATTCTCCCATGGATAAAAGGGTAATACCTGTGATAACACGCCCATTTGCCACAAGCGCAACACTATCTGTTAAATTTTCATTCCAGAGATCGGCATATCCCTTTATTTCAAAATCAACCAATTCCGGATCATATACAATCAAAGGAATCCCTGCACCAAAAGGAACTGTATATTCATCCTCAGGATCATAAAACTGTCCCTGATACCGGCTGTCGATATTTCCGTAATTTTCCAATTTGGATGAATCCAACTTCTGCACCAATCCTTCTTTGATGGCACTTTCAATGATATAATCATCTGCAAAAATAAGATCATAATCACCGCCATCGGCAGTGCTTAACTTTTGAAGCATAGCTTCATCTGTATCAAACTTAGAATAAACCACTTTAATTCCGGTTTTTTCTTCAAATCCATCTATAATCTCATCCGGGAACATCAAATCCCATGTAAACAGAACCAATTCTTCCTCATTCGTTCCACTGCCTTCATCCCCGGAAGCTTCCTTGGTTTCTTCTGCATTTTCATTGGAAACGGTTCCATCCGTTGTAATATTTCCGCATCCTGCCAGTACAGAAGATGCTGCTAAAACAGTTGCTGTTAAAAGTCCTACGCCTATTTTCTTTATCATAACTATCCTCCATATTCAAATCGTATTTATAATTATTCCAATCCCACTTATTGTCTTTTCGCCAGCTTTTTTCGAATCAACCCTGCCAAAATCAAAACAAGCACCGTAACCCCTAACATAAACGTACACAAAGCATTGATCTCCGGCGTTACACCGGTTTTCATCTGTGTATATATCTTTATGGGAAGTGTCGTCACCTTAGGTCCTGTCACAAAAATACTGATGATTACATCATCCCATGACATAGCAAATGCCAATAAACATCCCGAAGCTACTGCTGGTAAAATCAAAGGAAGTGTAATATCAAAAAAGGTACGAATGGGTGTCGCACCCAAATCTTTTGCTGCTTCTTCCAACGATTTTTCCATGCCCACCAATCTTGCCTTTACCATCATATAAATATATGGAATACAAAATGCAGTATGTGCAATTACCAATGTCACCATTCCGTTTGGCAGATTCAATAAATGAAAAAAGGTTAAAAAAACCATACCCAAAATAATTTCAGGAATCATAATCGGCAGCGTCGATAAATATTCCATGGGGGCTTTTGTTTTGGATTTTATTTTTGCCATTCCCACAGCTCCAACCGTTCCCAAAACAGATGCACAAAAGCAGCTTAAAACACCCAGTATAAGACTATTTTTCACTGCCTCCCAGATTTCCTCATCCTGAAACAATTTCACATACCAATCTAAAGAAAATCCCTTCCAGGATGCGATTAATTTCCCTTCATTAAACGAATACACAACTACCATCAGGATAGGCAGATACATAATTACCATTACTATACCCAAAAAAATACCGGGTAATTTTGTTTTATTTTTCATCTTCCCGACATAACCCTCCTTACAAAATACCTTCCAGCTCTGTAGTATGTGTAACCCTTCGATAAAGAAAAATGAGAAATGATGTCATTACCATCAAAACCACTGCAAGTGCTGCGGCAAATGGCCAGTCGGCTCCTCTTGTCAATTGATCCTGAATCAGATTTCCCACCAGAACAATCTTATTTCCACCCAGAATATCTGCAATGAAAAACAATCCCATAGATGGAACAAACGTTAAAATCACACCGGATAAAAGTCCCGGCATCGTTAACTTTAATGTTACCGTTACAAATGCCTTTGCTGGTGATGCACCCAAATCTCTCGCTGCTTCCACCAATGACCAATCCATTTTTTCAGCACTGGAATACACTGCCAAAATCATAAATGGCACCAATGCATATACCATACCAATTACCACTGCCGGATAACTGTAAAGAATTTTAAGCGGAGCAATATCAATTCCAAAAAAATGAAACGTCTGGTAAATAGCTCCTTTTGCCTGTAAAAGAATCATCCATCCATACAAGCGAATCAAAGCACTGGTCCAAAATGGAATCATAAGTAACATCATCAGACGTCTCTTCCACTTGGGCGAACATTTCGCCATAAAATAACCGAATGGATAACCAATTATGGTGATAATCACCGTGGATATCACCGCCAATTTAAGAGACTGGACAAATGTTCCAAGATACACCGGATCCAATATCTTCTTATAATTGTCCAGTGTAAATTCATTGATAACGCCAAACCCCTCTGCCCGTGTCTGAAAACTTAATATCACCATATAAATCAGGGGGCCAGCTACAAAAAGCAAAGTAAAAATATAAAGCGGTGCAACTGCCAGCCACAATTTACCGCCGTGTTTTTTCTGCTGTGTTCCCAGCATTATCACTCACCCGAGCCCTTTCTTTTCACTCATGCCAAAGATTCTTCTTTCTGACTATCTTCTCTCACCGGCACCGCATGTTCCACCTTCCAGCCAAGCCAGACACGATCTCCTTCTGTCACATCTGCATCAATGCCATGTCGGCTCGCTATTATTTGCTGTCCATCGGAAAGTTCCATCAAAAGGCGCAGCTGCCCTCCGGCAAAGGACTTTTCCTTTACAACTGCTGAATGCGGATACTCCTCGCTCCTGGAAAACAAAACATGTTCACTACGAATCGCATATGTATTTCCTTCCTTACGAAAAATATTCGCATTTCCCACAAACTGAGCCACATATGCGGTCAGAGGATGGTTATAAATCTCATTTGGTGTCCCAATCTGTTCAAAAACACCCTGATTCATTACTGCAATCCGGTCAGACATATTGATGGCTTCCTCTTGATCATGGGTGATATAGATAAACGTAATCCCCAGTTTTTTCTGCAGCCGTTTCAATTCAACCTGCATTTGACGCCTGAGCTGAAGATCCAAGGCTCCTAGAGGTTCATCCAAAAGAAGTACTTTCGGATTATTTACCAGTGCTCTGGCAATGGCAACTCTCTGCTTTTGTCCTCCCGACAATTCCGACGGATATCTCTTCCCATATCCAGTAAGCTGGACAAGAGAAAGCGCTTCTTCCACCTTTTTTTTCTGTTCTGCTTTAGGAACCTTACGTATTTTCAACCCATACGCAATATTCGCTGCCACATCCATATGTGGAAAAAGGGCATAATTCTGAAACACAGTGTTCACGTCTCTCTTATGAGGTTCCAGGTTTGTCACATCCTGCCCTTCCAAAATCACTTGCCCCTCATCCGGTGTCTCCAAACCTGCAACAATACGAAGAGTAGTCGTCTTTCCACATCCGGAAGATCCCAGAAGCGTAATAAATTCTCCTTTTCCAATGTCCAAACTGATCCCTTTAAGGACATTCGTTTCTCCGAAGCTCTTTTTTATATTCTTCAGCGACAATAATACCTCTTTCAAATCTGTATCCCATACCTTTCTGCTCTTGTATATCCCTTAATTTTTCATATACATCAGAGCAAACTACAAAAATTCTCATTTACATGCAGTCCCATTTATTATAATAGTTTCCATAGTAAAAATCAATTCTTTTCCCACCCACACCCCTTATGCAATGTAACAGTTACCATACAATCACATAAGAAAATACGGCAGCTTTGTTAAACACAGGGAACACATTCCCGCTGTTTTCAATAGTTTGCCGTATTTTCCAAAATAAACCCTGATATTCTATTGTTTGTTCTTCCTTTTTTTGATTCTTTCGTTCTTTACATATGGGACTACTTCGTGGAGCAGCAGTCCCAATCCAATCACCAATAATAATACGGAAAAGATATTATCAAAGAAACTTACCTCCTCCGCTACATAGTCAGACGAAAAGGCATATGCCAAAATGCGATCCACTTCATAAAACACCCCTGCGCAAATGATCGTTGCCACACTTACCACTATTTTCTTTAGATTCATCTCTTCCCTCCCCTTTCATCAACAAAATCAGAGAAAATCGAATTTCTGTCAAGATTTTCTATGACTAATCCATTGTTCCGTTTCAATAAAATATTATTTTTAATATATTTATATCATATCATCCCACTCTTTTTTTGTAAATTTACATTTTATAACAACTACCCTTTCTCTTTCAATGTCGATGTTATTGTATCCTTTTCACTTTTCCTATTCTTTAAATTTCCATCTGCAAAGAGAAATTTATCTATACCCGATCAGGCAAAAGAACGTTTGACAAAGAAATTACTCCCGTCTTATAATACTCCTTGACCCTGCTATACATTTTTCTATTACTTCATTCAGATACAGAAAGGAATCCAAACATGAACCCATTAAAATTAATGCAACTTCAAAATGCGTTTAAACAATTTCAGATCCGTCATCCAAAATTACCTATGTTTTTTCA
This sequence comes from Lachnospiraceae bacterium, assembly GCA_026169045.1. Taxonomy (GTDB): domain Bacteria; phylum Bacillota; class Clostridia; order Lachnospirales; family Lachnospiraceae; genus Fimimorpha. The sequence goes on from JAPFDH010000128.1 coordinate 50,576, forward strand.
GGATATGTTTCAGAATCACATGAAAGAGGGCACCATATTGGAGTTTAAAGTCATTGATCCCGATGGTCATGAACATATAGCTAATATGAGGGTTTTAAAGGAAGATCTGCAAATGGTGGAAGATTTAAAAGATATCCGCCAATAATAATCTCTCCTATTAATCCTATATAAAAGAGTCAGATTTCCTCTTCAGCAAGGAATTCTGACTCTTTTGATTTACACACAAACAACTGACAATTATTACTATTCCTCATCAATTAATCGAATCACATCTTTAAATGGCATCAATCTGTCATCCACTTCTTTTGCCCGATGATGCTTTAAAATATCTGATGCCACACTCTGCATAGCCGGAAATGCAGCACGGGTCAGCTGATTCGCATAAATAACTATATTGACTCCATGAGCTGCTAATTCTTCCTCTGTCACCTGATTAAAGGAAGTAGGAACAACTACAATAGGTGTCTCCTGATTTTCCTTACGGAATGTATCACAAAATTCAAAAATTTCATCCGGATCCTTTTTTCTGGAATGAATCATGATTCCATCCGCACCAGCCTTTACATAGGCAAATGCTCTGGATAATGCATCTTCCATTCCTTTTTCCAGTATCAGACTTTCTATACGGGCTATAATCATGAAATCTTTGCTGCGAAGTGCTGCTTTTCCCGCTTTGATTTTTTCACAAAAACCTTCAATGGTATCCTGTGTCTGTTCCACTTCCGTTCCAAACAGGCTGTTTTTCTTTAAACCAGTCTTATCTTCAATAATGACTGCTGAAATCCCCATACGTTCCATGGTTCTGACATTGTATACAAAATGTTCAATAAGACCACCGGTATCTCCATCTAATATAATCGGCTTTGTGGAGACATCCATAATTTCATCAATAGTACGCATACGGCTGGACATATCCACCAACTCAATATCCGGTTTTCCTTTCGCAGTGGAATCACACAGAGAAGAAACCCACTGGGCATCATACTGATCCAATCCTCCGTCTGCTTCGGATTCTACAATGGTTTTTTCACAAATCAGGGATGTGATACCATTATGAACTTCCAAAGCACGGACAATCGGCCGTAATTTTAAAACCTCCCGCAAGCGGCGACGACGAAATTCCGGCATTGCCAACTGATCCTTCAAATCCTTTTCTACTTTTTTCACACGGTCGTTGACAGTATAGGGAACTTCAATCAATTCTCCTCCCCATTCCTTTAAAACTTCAATAACCTCTTCCCGAATCAATTTTTGTTCATTCCATTTCCAATTATCTCCATGAATAACATAATTTGGACGATATTTCCTCAGGTTTTCTTTATATGATACTGTTTTTTGTTCCACTACCTGAGAAATTCCCGGCAGATTGCGGAAGACATTCATCCGTTCTTCAAAAGGAACAGTCGGGTACCGGTCAAAACGAAGAATAGCCTCGTCACTGTATACTCCCACAATTACATCACCATATTTCTTTGCCTCTTCCAAAATATTTCTATGTCCTTCATGAATAACTTCTGAACTGAATACTGCGTAAATTGTTTTATTCATTTCCCACTTTCCTTTCATACAGACTGATGATAGTTCATAAACTGATCTCCGTTTTCCTTGGCACTTTCCTTTGGTCTTCCCAGATCTTCTCTTGCTCCCAATGCCACTTTAACTTCGATGAAAACCGGACCAGATAATTCACAACATTCATCCAGTGCCAGTCTCAGTTCCATCTCATTTTTTACAGAATAGGCATGCATATATCCGAGACTCTCTGCCACTTTTTTCCAATTTGTGTGTACCGCTCCTGTAGCCATTCCTCCCACGGATTCATGGGCCCGATTATTCAATACCAGATGTACAAAATTCTTCGGATGATTTTCTCCGATAAACGCCATTGCGCCCAGATGCATCAGTGCTGCCCCGTCTCCATCCAGACAATAAACCCGCTTATCCGGTCTGGATTTGGCATATCCCAAAGCGATCATAGAAGCATGTCCCATGGATCCCACGGTCAGAAACGCCTGGCTGTGGTGACCTTTTCGCGCATCCAGCTGTTCATACAGTTCTCTCGATATCTTTCCGGTAGTAGATACCACTACCTCCTCTTTATTCAAATGATCCGCAAAAATTCCAATGGCATCTTCCCGCTTCATTGTATAAGGCTCATCTTTACCAAAATAGCTGTCTGACTTTCTATTCTCACTTTCCAGATTTTCTTTTTCGAATGTTCCCTTTTTTATAACAACGGCATAAGGTTTTCTATCATCCAGAGCCGTCCATGCCCGATCTAAAATTTCCTTCATTTCCTCTTCTGATGTTTCGCTTCCGATAACATCACAGGAAATTCCCAGTTGATTTAACAGAGGAATCGTCACTTCTCCCTGAAATACATGCTGTGGTTCATCCTTCTTTCCCGGTTCTCCACGGTATCCCACAAAAAATAAAACCGGAATTTGATAAACCTTTTCATGAATCAGACTGCAAATAGGATTCACTGCATTTCCAATTCCACTGTTCTGCATATATACCAGGCATGGCTTTTTCTCCGCCAGATAATGACCTGCCGCCAATCCCACTGCAGCTCCTTCATTGGCAGGGACTTCATGGCAATCTGCATATTTTTTTTCCAAACATTTACAAAACACAGATAAGGTACTGTCCGGTACCCCCACAAAATGTCCGATTCCTCTTTTCATTAACTCACTTATTAACCAGGTTGCTTTCATTTTGCTTTTCCTCTCTCTATCAATTGTTTAAGATAAAAATCTGTTTATCGTTTATATTCTTTCACATAGTTACAAATCTCAGTCCGTACCCGTTCCATATCTTCTACAGTCAAATCCCCAATGTTTCCGATTCGAAATGCCTGATATCCAGGCAACTTTCCGCTGTATAGCAGAATACCGCGCTCTTTCATCCACTCATAAAAATGAGAAAAATCCATCCAATCAGGAATAAAATAAGTAGTTATCACCGGTGCCTGGTCTTCTTTGGAAACCGGTGCATCAAATCCCAGTTTTTCCATGGCATCACGTATCATTTTCTGTAAAAGAATATAGTGTTCGTGACGTGCAGTGATACCACCGATTTCCTCCAACTCTTTTACAGCCTGATTCAAAGCCAAAAGTACATGGGTTGGAGATGTAAAACGAAATGCTCCATGGGATTGTTCCATATCTTTCCACTGCTCATATAAATTCAATGCCAAGGTATCACTCTTTCCCTCACATCGTTCAAATGCTTCTTTCTTTCCGTAAATCAATGCTACTCCCGGAACACCATGCAGACATTTATTGGAAGAAGTAATTAAAAAATCAATACCCAGTGATTTTAAGTTCAAGTCCATACTTCCAAAACTGCTCATTGCATCTACAATACTGATTTTCTTATGACGATGAATCAATTCCATAATTTCTTCTATGTCATTTAATACACCGGCAGTCGTCTCACAGTGAATAAATGCTACATAAGTAATATCTTCTTGTGCAATATAAGGCTCCAATTCATTCACTGGAAGTTTTTTTAATTTAGAAAATGATTGTATTTGATATGGGATACCATGTGCTTTACAAATCTGTTCCATTCGCTCCCCATACGCTCCATTTGACAAAATGAGGACTTTTTCCTGCTTTCCTACCGATCCTTCCAGAACACTTTCCACTCCGTATGTTCCCGATCCCTGCAGAAAAACAAGAGAGTACTCTTCTTTTGATACATGGGCCAGATCCAGCAGCTTTTCTCTTAATGTTTCTACCATATCCTGATATTCCCGATCTCTCGTTCCCAGATCATACAACATAGCTTCTTTTACCGTTCTGCTGGTATTCAACGGCCCTGGTGTTAAAAGTATTTTTTGTTCCATTTTGTTTTCCTCCGAATTATTTATGAACGTTATTTGCTCTATTTCCATTGATTTATGTTCTTATACAGAAGTATAATTTCCATTATGAAAAAAGTAAATAGCTGAAACCACTAACAAATTCCTCATTTTTTATTGCTTTTTGTTCCATTTGTTCATTTTACAACACAATCCACCCATTTGAGAACACCTTTTCTGTTGTTTTAACATTCTTTTAACATCTTTTTAACATTTTTCGTTTTTTTTAGAACACCATATCTTTTATCTACAAACTCATCCGACTATAAATTTTTTGATTGACAAATCTTTTTCATGTGCTATAATGATGGGCAATAAAACAATGACGAGACGAGTAAAATGCGGAACAAACCAGAGAGAGATGCCATGTGCTGAAAGCATCTTATTGAGAAACATTTGAAAACCACCTCTGAGTGACCCCAATCCGGTCCGGCGATACCGTTATCATCTTAACAAGTGGTGAATCCATATCATTCACAATCAGGGTGGAACCGCGAGCAAGTATGCCCGTCCCTTATAGCATTTATGCTGTAAGGGACTTTTTTATTGCATAAAAATGAGAAAGGAGTATTGGAAATGATCATTACATTAAAAGATGGTTCAAAAAAAGAATACAAAAAACCAATGTCTGTATTTGAAATCGCTTCTGACATCAGCGAAAACCTGGCTCGGCTTGCCTGTGCCGGTGAAATCAACGGAGAGCTGGTAGATCTTCGTACCGTCATCAATCATGACTGTCATCTTACTATTCTTACCTTTCATGATGCAGGCGGAAAGGATACATTTCGTCATACAACCTCTCACATAATGGCTCAGGCTATTAAACGGCTTTACCCAAAAACGAAACTAGCTATCGGTCCTTCCATAACAGATGGATTTTATTATGATGTGGATTGCGAAACACCTTTTACCAATGAGGATCTGATCAAAATAGAAGCAGAAATGAAAAAGATAGTAAAAGAGGCACTTCCCATTATCCGATTTACAAAATCACGGGATGAAGCAATTGCTTTCATGAAAGAAAGAGAGGAACCTTATAAGGTAGAACTAATTGAAGAACTTCCGGAAAATGCTGTAATACAGTTTTATCAGCAGGGTGAATTTATTGATCTCTGTGCCGGTCCTCACCTTATGAATACGAAATCCATAAATGCCTTTAAACTCACAAATCTTGCCGGCGCATACTGGAAAGGAAATGAAAAAAATAAAATGCTGACACGTATTTATGGTACTTCTTTTACAAAGAAAGCTGATTTGGATGAATATTTACACCGTATGGAAGAAGCTAAAAAAAGAGATCATCGAAAACTGGGCAAAGAACTGGGCCTGTTTATGCTCCGGGAAGAAGGTCCGGGCTTTCCATTTTTCCTTCCCAATGGCATGGTATTAAAAAATACTTTACTGGATTATTGGAGGGAAATCCATACCAAAGCCGGATATGTAGAAATCTCTACTCCCATTATATTAAGCAGAAGTCTCTGGGAAACATCCGGTCATTGGGATCATTATAAAGAAAATATGTATACCACAGTTATTGATGGACAGGATTTTGCCATCAAGCCAATGAATTGCCCCGGAGGTGTCTTAGCCTATCAGGCAGAACCTCATTCCTATCGGGATCTTCCGTTGCGCATGGGAGAATTGGGCATTGCTCACCGGCATGAAAAATCGGGACAGCTTCATGGTCTTATGCGCGTACGCTGCTTTACACAGGACGATGCCCATATTTTCATGACCCCCGATCAGATCCGTGATGAAATCAAAGGAGTCGCTCATTTGATTGATAATGTTTATCAGCTGTTTGGCTTTAAGTATCACGTGGAATTATCCACCAGACCACAAAACAGTATCGGCAGCGATGAAGACTGGGATTTGGCTACGGATGCACTCAGAAACGCTTTGGATGACCTTCAGCTTCCTTATGTTGTCAATGAAGGTGATGGGGCCTTTTATGGACCAAAAATTGATTTTCATCTGGAAGATTCCATTGGCAGAACATGGCAGTGCGGAACCATACAGTTAGACTTTCAGCTCCCCCTGCGTTTCCATTTGGAATATACTGGTTCGGATGGTGAAAAACACCGTCCAATCATGATACACCGTGTAATATTCGGTTCCATCGAACGTTTTATCGGTATTCTTATTGAACACTTTGCCGGAGCTTTTCCAACGTGGCTTTCTCCCATCCAGGTTCGTGTTCTTCCTATTTCAGATAAATATGAAAAATACGCTCAAACGGTTCTTCAGACACTAAAAAATTCCGGTATTCGTGCAGATATGGATAACCGAACAGAAAAAATCGGTTACAGAATTCGGGAAGCTCAACTTCAAAAACTCCCATATATGATAATTGTCGGCGAAAAAGAAGCAAATTCCCACACAATCTCCGTTCGAAGCCGTTTTCTTGGTGAAGAAGGCACAAAGGATCTTACCTCTTTCCTCGCATCAATAAAAAAAGAAATTGTCAATCGGGAAAACAGAGAAACTAACATAAACAATTAATTTTTTCAATAAAAATGGAACAGATGAAACATTCTTTTTATTATAAGAATATTTCACCTGTTCCATTTTAATCGTTTCACATATCTGTCAAATCATACGAGAGAATTTTCTTTCTATTCTGTTTCGACCAAATATGATTTTAATATCTCTATATCAGAATCATTAACCCCGCATTCTTTCAGGTAATTTTCCGCACTTCCCCATGTCTGTTTCAAATAATGAATTGTCCTTTCCATTTCACCGGCCGGTGATTCAAATAAAAGATCCGGAACATTCCATCCCGCTTTCTTTAACAACTCTTTCTGCATATGAAAGGTTTCTTTCATATTTTTTTCACTGACTGCATAATCCTGAAGAATAATTTCTTCCGGTACTCCTGCCAAAAGTAACAGTAGCATAGCAGTTACTCCGGTCCGGTCTTTTCCCACAGCACAATGAAAAACTGCCGGTTTTCCTTTTCGCTCCACCAAGGTCTTCACAACGGTATAAAATTCATGTTTATGTGTATTTAAAATACGAATATACAGATCGGATAAGCAATCCGGAAATTCCGATCCATCTTCTTTATCATTCATCCGATCGGACATGGAGATTGCATGATAATCAAATTCAGGAGTAAGAGAATCCGGTGTATTCTCCATTTCTCTTTTGCTGCGTAAATCCAATACACAGGTGATTCCACGCTGCATCATCCAATCACGGTCCGCCTGAGACAAACCGGTCAGACCATCAGACCGAAAGAAACATCCCCGTCTTATTTTTCCTTTTCCTGCAGGATATCCTCCCAAATCGCGAAAATTATGGGGGCCATCCATTTTTATTGGTTTTGAAATAGCAATTGTCTCCATATGTTCCATTACTCCTTGTCCTTTATTTGCCTTTTTCCCATACTTCTTCTTTCATGTTACTCTTAATATACACAATCGCTCCACCTAAACAGATAATAAACATAAGTACAGATAATGCTGCCGCTCTCTGGTAATTCAGGTATGTATTCACTTGCTGATATAAAAGTATTCCCAGCATCTTTGGATTATTAGGTCCCGTCAGATAAGGAATTGTAAATGCACCAATCTGTCCCATTAAGATAAATGTCGCTGCCACAATCACATCTTTATATACCAATGGCCAAATAATCTGTCTCAGTATTTTCCACCAGCTGCATCCTGCATCTCTTGCACTCTCCACATAAGAATCTGCTACCGAAGAAAGTGCCGCGGAAAGCAACATAGCAGAAAAAGGAATATTAAACCATAAATTACAAAGAATAATTCCTTTCATATCATAAAGAAGTCCTGGCTTATAAACGATTCCAAACAACTGTAAAAAGCGATTAATAAATCCTGCATCTTTTATAATATTCATCACTGCATATACAGCTACAATTCCCGGAATAAAGCGGGGAAGTAAATATAATCTCCCAATCACACGACTGATTCGGCTCTTGGAAAAACGTAAATATAAAGCTAATAAAAAACTGAATAAGATTGCCAGAAGCATAGTACTTACCGCTTCAATTACAGTAAACACCAAACTGTTAAATGCTTCCTGGCTGGTAAAAAAATACTGATAGTTTTCCAGGGTAAAACTGCCGCCCTCTGTCTGAAAAGACTGCATGACTGTATTGAGGATCGGCAGCACTACCACAAGCATCATAACGGCGAATGCCGGAAGTACCATCAGATAAGGAATCCACAGATGTTTCTTTTCCTCATTCATATTCTTTTTCCTTTCTGAAATCTACCACAAACATTATCCGCATTTACTTTATTTTGCCAGGCTTCCGATTTCTTCTGTCCAGCGCTGTGCAATATCCTTCTGAAGTGTTCCGATGGAGAAGTAACGCATACTTTCCATATCTGTCTGTGCTAACCAGTCTTCATGTTCCAGATTTTCCATTTTGGATGTATCTACTACAGGAGAGGCAAACATGGTGTTCCAATCAATTGTCTGTGCCTCATAGCTTAAATAGAAATCAATAACAGAAAGTGCTGCTTCTTTATCTTTTCCAATCGAAGGAATCATAAATCCGGCAAGTCCACCTAAGAAAGGTTCCTCCAGCTGAGTCAACTGGATGCTATCCGGAAGTGTACCCATGCTTTTCTGGCTTAATACCATATTTACAAACGCCGGTGTCATATCAATCTCTTTTGTAGCCAGAAGATCCAAGGATCCGGCATTTTTCATAGGATACTGTACCTTTCCGGCGGTCTGATACAGATATGGATGAAGTTCTTCCAGAAGGGCAAATCCGTTATCCCATTCTGTCTGATGTTCGGTCTTCCATGTTTCATCATCGGATGTAGCAGCCTCTTCGGGAAGTTGATTGTAAATGGTATTGGCTACAAATGAGAAACCGGAATTACCGGTGGATGGATCATTATAAGCAAAACGACCCGGATTATCTTTAATCCACTGATACAATTCTTCCGCGGTTTTCGGTGGATTCGGCACTGTTTCGGAATTATACGCCAAATATACCGCAGTTCCTCTGTATGGAATGAAATTATCACCTACAATATTATCTTTAAAGATTAAGTTCTCATAATTTGGAATCTTACTGGTATCAATATCTTCAAAAAAATCTTCACTGGTCTGTGCTTCAATATTAGCTATAGCACTGTCATCGGTTACGATCAAGTCAAAATCCGTATCCGTTTCTCCTGCCTTATATGCTGCCGCCAATCGATCCGGTAAACTTTGTTCACTGGTTCCGGAAACCACAAACTGAATTTCCACTTTTGCTTTTTTGTTGTATTCCGGATCTGCATTATATGCATCGGCAATCGCCTGCAGAGCTTCTCTGACTTCCTGACCGCCATTACCCCAAATCGTAACAGTTGGAACTCCTTCCGCAGCACTGGCCTCACTACCGCATCCTGTCATAGATAGAGACGATGCCCCTAAAATTGCTGCTCCGATTACCACTGCCATACCTTTCTTACCATATTTTTTCCAAATACTCTTTCTCATTTTTCCCTCTTTCTGTTCCACATCTTATCGGAACGACTTCTAAGTTTTCTATGTAAAATAATGATTGATACTACCGCCAGTTATGCTGCAAAAACCTGTTTTCTGTCAAATCTGCATGCTACACAGTCATCTGCCGCAAACAGTCTTGCTTCATCTTTCTCCATAAAAACTTTTACTTCATTTCCTTTGTTATCAACTACAATCGCCTGGGTATAATGCCCCAAGGACATCATCTGTAAAATTCTATATGGTCCATTTTCCTGTTTTATAAGGGTGATATCCTCCGGACGAACTGCAAATGAAGTACCACCTTCCTCCAGAAAATTCATTTCCCCTATAAACTCAGCAACAAATCGAGTTTTAGGATTATCATAAATTTCTTCCGGTTTTCCAATCTGTTCCATATACCCCCGACGCATAACAGCAATCGTGTCAGAAATTGCCATTGCTTCTTCCTGATCATGGGTTACAAAGATCACTGTCAGTCCGGCTTCCCGCTGAATCCGTTTCAGTTCTTCTCTCATCTGTCCGCGTATTTTTGCATCCAAGGCCGAAAAAGGTTCATCCAGCAACAACAAAGACGGCTTTAATACCAACGCTCTTGCTATCGCTATTCTTTGCTGCTGTCCTCCGGAAAGCTGTCCGGGATATTTTTTTTCTGAACCATCCATTCGAACAAGTTTTAACATTTCATTTATTTCTTCTTTCATTTGTGCTTTTGAATGTTTTCTGATTTGTAAGCCAAATGCCATATTTTCATATACTGTCATATGCGGCCAGAGATTATAACTCTGGAATACCATGCCGGTTGGCCGTTTTTCCGGAGGCAGGTTCTGAATTTCTTTTCCATCCAAAAGAATCTTCCCGGAATCAATTTTATGAAATCCGCCAATTGCACGTAAAATAGTTGTTTTTCCACAGCCACTGGGACCGAGAAGCGTTAACAGCTCCCGTTCCTTTACAGTAAGATTAATGTTTTCAACTCCATCTGTTTTACTAAACTTTTTCGTCAGTCCCTTAATCACTAATTTCTCACTCATCGTTTCATTTTTCCTCATTTTCTATTTAAATCTCACTTTTCTCACATCTTAAACCCATTGGACAGCGCTTCTGCACTCAAATACTTTCGGAATACAATCAAAAGCAATATGGACGGAATCAGAAGAATGATTGCAAATACTGCTCCTGCCGTATCCGGGAATGACATAATGACACCATATAATTCACTGGGCATTGTGTGTACATTCGGCAATCCGATTAAAAGTGATCCCTGTGCCTCTTCCATAGAACCTAAAAAAGTGTACAACGATGCTACCACAATTCCCGGCCATGCCATTGGCATTGTAATTTTGAAAAACACACGCATGGAGGAAGCTCCCACATCTCTGGCACTTTCTTCCTGCTGGATGTGTACGGTACGAAATGCTCCGCTGGGAATCCACACCATAAACATCATCGTATTAACAATATGGACAAGTACTACTCCCACAAAAGTTCCCATCAGGTTTAATTTATAAAAAATCACCGCCATAGCTGTATAAATTCCCATCTTCGGGAAGGCATTTGTCAGAAGGAAACTCAAACGCACCATTCCTCTTCCCTTAAAGGAGTAACGGGCAATGGCATATGCCGCCGGTAAACAAATCAGAAGAGAAACTACTGTCACTACAATCGCCAGTACCAGAGATGTTCCAATGGATTCTACCATCTGTCCTTTGGATAAAATGTAATCCCACCACTTCAGGCTGAATGTATGAGGAACTGCATCAGGATATTCATAATCCCCTGCAAAGGATAATGTCAGCATATGGAACAAAGGACCGTAGAAAAACAGCAAAAACACAGCCAATAATATCCACTCTAAAAATTTTCTTTTTCCCAGTCCGTAATACAAACGTTTCATTATTACTCAATCCTTTCCCACTTATTTTTCTTGCTTCACTACAACACCTGCTGCCAGAAGACTGGAAAATTTAATATTACCATCGTACATACGCAGAACAACCCGGTCTGCTTCCCATGCTATCTTAAATTCCTGTTTTTCTTCTTTCAGATCCACTTCATATTTCAAACAATTTCCCAAATTATCTTGAATCAAAAGCAACGGATGTGTCGTTTCCCATTTGGTATTCCATTCCAGATAAGATGATGTATTATCATATTGTATGGTCAGAATCCCCTTTGCTGCTTGGGCATAAAACAGTGGTCCTTTTGTAACAATCGTTCTTTGTTCCAATATGGCTCCCAAAACGGCTTGGGCAGGATCTTTTATGTCAGGATTGTCCAATTGTACGTAGGTAACCATTACCGGCCATTCCCCTGGTTTTTTATGAATATCCTTTCCTGTTACTGCCGCCAACGAATATCCCTCCAAGGCTTTTTCTTCCCACAATTGCAATGCCTTTTCATTTCCCATGCTCAGTTCCGCTTCTGTTCCTGTTCCTGCGCTTGTATTAAACACTTCGATATAATCCAAAGTATTCCAATCATGAATTTTCATATCAAATCGGCATCCTGCCATCACTGGTCTTCCCAGACAAAATGGATGGGCGATTCCAATAGCCGCAGCCCCTTCCCTGCGTAATTCCTGTAAAAAGTTTTCAGGTGCCATGGGATTTAATCCGGTAAAATCTACCATTTTTCTCAAACCAAGAGCTAAAATATGTCCGTAAAAGGTTGTAACCTCCACACCTTCCAAAAGAGATACGGAAAGATTATTTTTTTGTATTACCCGATGGGCTTTTCCATGACCGGAACATGTATTATGATCGGTCAATGCCATTACATCATATTGATTATTCTCTGCCCATTCCAATAATTCTTCCACTGTCATACTTCCATCTGACTCTGTAGAGTGGTTATGTAATTCTGCCCGCCTGTAAATCATTCTCCCATCTCCTTTCCCAACACCTCTACTTCATATGGTGTGTGGTCATTCAATACCTGATATACATGAAGTACAACCCGCAACACACCTTGACTGGGTTTCCATATGGTAAATCCTTCAGAAGCATATCGCGGTGATAAAATAATTTCTTTATTTACCTCATCTCTGTGTGCACATCCCAAACAAGCTCCGTTATGAAAAACTGATACGTTAATTTCTGTTTTTTGTCCCTGAATCAAACGATCTGTCACAGACGCACTTGGTATCTCACCTGTGTTTTTTTTCCATGCTTCCCGGCATAATTTCTTGTCCATTTCTGTACATTGTTCCATTTCTCTCTTTTGAAATGATACGCGAATGTTCAATTCGTTTATATTTTCCGGAAGAATTGTCTCATATATGATCGTTCCAAGAAAACCCTTCATCAATTCCCCTGATACGTAATATTTTTTCATCTTTTCTCTTCCTTTCCATTTCCTTTACATGCTTTATTCTATGTTCTAAATCGAAAATATTCTTCCATATTTTCGTTAAACCCATGTTAAAATTCCATGTTTTTGTTCATTTAAACAAAATATTAATTGTCAAAAAACAAATGTGTGAAATTATACAATCATCTGCCTATTATCAGACCTTTCATTTATCACTTGTTTATAATAAGATTTTTTATTGTTTTTTTTATTAAGAATTTATTTACCAATCTTTTTTTCAAATTCTTGATTTTTCACCTCTGCGTCTGTAATATTTTCATTATTTTTTTCATGTGAACGTTAAATTTACACAAAAAAAAGAAGCCCTTTACGGACTTCCCAGTTCTCTACAGACCATTTTCAATTTTTAGGATCCATTCCTCTCTTAAACTGCATCATCATTTCACCTGTAAGAGAAATTTCAGCGGATCCCACCGGATACTCCGGAATTTCTTCCCGTTCTACCCATTCTCCTACCGATAATTCTTCTTTATCCAAGCAGATGGTATCATCCCCATCCACATCACAGTAAAATCCAAACAAGATAGTATCGCTTAAAGACCATGGCTGGCTCTTATAATAAATTAGATTTTTCACCCGAAGACCCACCTCTTCCATGACTTCCCGTCTGACGGTATCCTCAATGGTTTCACCGATTTCATTAAATCCGGCTACTAACGCATATCTGGTATATTCCCGTCCGGCATATTTCGTTAATAACAGTTTATTTCCATTTCTTACCGCCACGATCACTGCCGGAGAAATTTTGGGATATTCGGTATGCTGACAGGCTTCACAAAATAACATTCTCTCCTTCTCACTGTGTTTCATGGGGCTTCCGCAACAGCTGCAGAACTTTCTCGTCTTATAAAAGCGATCCAACTGCCAACCTGTGACACCGGCAAATGCCAATTCACAGGGTAATGCCGTTCGCATCTGATTAATATCTTCCCAAGAATATCCTTCCATCTGAGGATGAAAACCGGGAACCAGATAAAACTTCCGTTGTTCTTCAGAAGAGTCAATGGAAAAAAGATAAATCGCCTTTTCTGTCAAATCTTCTTCATATAATGCCACTTCGCCAAATGTGGGAAAAGAAATGGTTCCATTTTCCGCTTTCATCAATATCTTCCTTCCGTCATAACAAAGCAGCGTATCCCCTTCTTTTGCCTCTCTTTTCCTGTATTCATTATGGTAAATATATGGTTCAATATCCTGTATCATTTCGCATTTTCCTTCCGTTTATCAAAAGAAAGTGCTGCAGACCGGCAACTTTGCTTATCTGCAGCTTCTTTCCGTACCTATTCTTTTTTCTTTTCCGATCCATAGGTTCCTTCTGTAGAAAAAGTCACCTCTGTCACATGATCTTTTACCTTTGATGTCGCACGCCGTTTGTCCAGTTCTTCCAAAAACAGATCTTCATCAAAGGGCAATTCCACCGGTCTATTAAGCCAGCTGGATAAATGCATGGCATTGGACAAAGTCAAACCATTGATTCCTTCCTTCCCGTCAGCCACCAATGGTGTGCCATGCAGAATTTTTCCGGCAAATGCCTTCAAAACACCAACATGCTGTTCGTTTTCTCCGTCGGTCTCCACATCAATCCATTTTCCTTCCGGCTTTTTAAATCCTTCCGTCGTGGTATAACAATATTCCCTCTCTGAAACTTCCAATTCATAAACAGAAAGTTTATTTTCCTCACAAACCATTTTTGCCCGTTCCAACGTAATCTCAAAACGATTCGTTCCCGGTGCATCACCGGTTGTTGTGATAAATACACCGGTAGCGCCGTTTGGATACTCTAAATAGGCTGTCACATCATCTTCAACTTCAATATCATGCCATTTTCCTTCATGACAAAACGCCTGAACCCTGCATGGCATTCCACAAATCCATTGAATCAAATCCAAATTATGAGGGCATTGATTTAACAATACTCCCCCGCCTTCTCCTGCCCAAGTGGCACGCCATCCGCCGGAATTATAATATGCCTGTGTCCGATACCAGTCCGTGATAATCCAATTTACCCGTTTAATCTGTCCGTACACGCCGCTCTTTACCAATTCATGCATTTTTCGGTACACATGATTCGTTCTCTGATTAAACATCATGGCAAAAACTAAATCTTTATGTTTTTCTGCCTCTTCATTCATTTCACGAACCTGTTTTGTATAGACACCTGCCGGTTTTTCCGAAATGGCATGAAGTCCATGGCGCATCGCTTCTATTACCAGACGGGGATGATCGTAATGAGGAACCGCAACCAATACTGCATCCACCGGACCTTGCTCAATCAATTCTTCTGCGGTTTCATAGATTTTTACAGTCTCAGGAAGATTTTCTTTTGCCCATTGCCGTCTGGATTCTTTCAAATCAGCCACTGCTGTCAGTTCCATTTCCGGAACCTCTCCCTTTATTAAGTTATATGCATGGCCGGTACCCATGTTTCCGATCCCGATGATTCCAAGCCTGACTTTCTCCATGTTTTCGATCCCCCTTATTTATATCCCAAAGCAGCCACATTATCATAGCTCTTCTTCAGACAAACAAATGGACTTTCCCGGCAAATATCCTGTTCCACCAGAATATATTCACAATTGGTACCTTCCAATGTCTTCAGAATCGCTTTAAAATTCATATTACCTTCCAAAACAGGAGCCATAGTCTGCTCTCTGTTAATAATAGCCATATCTTTCAAGTGCACACATGGAATACGGTCTTTCCATTTTTCAATGTATTGACACACATCCACACCACCGGCCTGCATCCAATAGGTATCCAGCGTAAATCCCATCTCATCCGGTGCAAACGCTTCTGCCAGATGATCCATATAAAATTTTCCGTCCAGCTTCTGGAATTCCATATTATGATTATGATACATCAAAAGCATTCCTGCTTCCTTAATTTTTTTAGCCGGTTCTTTATAATCCATGGCAAAATGGCTCAGCCATTCCGGTGTACGATAACGTTCCGGCATCATACCAATTCCAATATGTTTGCATCCCATAATTTCATGATCCCTTATAACACCTTCCGTATCATACAAAATACGATTGGGATCCGTATGGGTCAAGACAATTTTAAGCCCATGTTTATCGCAAAGCTCTCTCACTGTTTTTGGTGCGATGGATGGTCCGATGGCAGATATCTGAACCGTCGTATATCCCATCTTTGCCACCTCACCCAAAGAATAGTCCAAATCTTTTTCATTCTGTGTATACAAACGAAGTGTATACAGCTGTGCTCCCAAAATCATAAAAATACCTCCTGTTTTTCTATTTTTTACCCCAAAAACATTATACTTCCCCTGCATATAAATGGCAAGAAAAATCATCCTTTCCCAATAAAATACGGTAACAGTTCAGCCATAAGGCTGTAACGGAAACCGGTCAGACCAATGAGCTGAACTGTTACAAAATACAAATAGAAAATGATTGACATATGTTCTTTCCTGTGCTATTACTATAAGCATAAGTTAGTTTATACTAACCATTTTGTTCTCGTCATTTCAATGCTTAAACAAATTAAGGAGGTTTTTATGAGTATCGTCATTATCGGAGGAAATGAATGTATGGTATGTCAGTATCAGGATATCTGCAAACGCTTTGGCTGCAAAGCAAAAGTATATGCAAAAAAACAAGGCATGTTGCGAAAAGACCTGGGGAACCCGGATCTTCTGATTTTATTTACCAATACCGCTTCCCATAAAATGGTGATCAGTGCCTCCCAGGAAGCAAAGAAAAAAAATATTCCCATTGCCCGCATCCACACCAGCAGCGCAACAGCCCTGCAAAACCTGTTGTCCTCTCATTGTTGTATGCAGCCATAACGTTCCAATACGTTTCACATACCCAACTGCGTTTTCAACATATTTTATTTCCATTGGCTACCAGTTTAAATTGATAGCCCAATACTTCTGCTGCTCTCTTACACATTAACATTCGCTGTAAAAAAATTTCAAAATAATCCATCACCGTACAGATGGTATCATCCAGTTCCAAATTCATCTGTATCACCTTTTTTTCTCTTTTTACATCCAATGCCACAGAAAGAGCTGCATAATTTACTCGGTCATGGATATCAAAATTTGCCGGGATTGGATTTTGTACACGGTTTCTGCGCACATCTGTTTTATCCGCTAAAATAACAGCAGCCGATACCACATCTATTGCTGTCCCTGTTTTTTCATCATGATGCCCGATTGCTGTAACGACCGTCAGAATATCTTCCAGTTTCATCCCCAATTCTTTTAATATGGAATATGCCAAAATTGCCCCATTGTGGGCATGATCATGACGGTTTATGGCATTTCCGATGTCATGCATGTAACCGGCTATTCTGCTTAATTCCACTTCTTTTGAGGAATATCCCAATTCCTTTAAAACTTTTGCTGCCGTTTCTGCCACCTTTGCAGCATGTTTTTTAGAATGTTCCGTATAGCCCAATTCATTTAATACTGCATTTCCCTTTTCAATCAGCAAATTAATCTCTTTGTTTTTTCGTATTGTTTCATATGTTACCATAAATCTTTACACGCTTCCTTTTATTATTTTATTTCTTCAACCTAATCTTTTTATAATCGTTTTATGGCATCGGCAGCCAATGGTGAACGTTCACACTCTTCGGCAGTCAATGTGATCTGCCAACATAAAGAACTCCCTCTCATATGCTGCGCAGCATAACTTAATCCATTCGTCCGTTCATCCAAAAACGGACGGTCAATCTGATTGGGATCTCCCAGAAGAATAATCTTTGTATCTTTACCTGCCCGTGTAATAATCCCCTTTGCCTGATTCGGTGTCATGTTTTGCGCCTCATCAATAATAAGATAGGTTCGGTCCAATGAACGACCTCTAATATAATTCAATGCCTCTGTCTGAATAATTCCGCGGGAAAAAATCTCATCCAATTTTCCTCTCAGTTCGTCCTCATCACGATACCGTTCTTCCTCATTGGAATCAATCAGTTGTTCCAAATTATCCACAATCGGCCGCATCAATGGTGATATTTTTTCCTGTTCACTTCCAGGCAAAAATCCGATATCATCGTCAAATTGCGCATTAGGACGGCAAATTAATATTCTGCGATATTCCCCTGAAGGATGATTGAGGATTTTTTCCAATCCCACTGCCAGAGAATAAAAGGTTTTACTGGTACCTGCCATGCCTTTTACAATAACAAGCGGTGCTTTTGAAGCAGGCTGCATCAAAGCTTCCTGTAAAAAATACTGCCCTACATTCCTTGGGGTAATACCATAGGGAGAACTTTTTCGAAATTCCAGCTTTTTTATATGACCACCTTCCACTCTGCCCAACTGCGTTTTCTTTAACGATTGGTCTGACTTGATAATAACAAATTCATTTTCCGTTAACTCGGGACAGATTGTTTTTCCGCTTTCATCGATCTGATATACCTCTCTGACCGAAATTCCTTTCTTTTTAAACTCCTTAAACAGTTCTTCCGGTGCAAATACTTCTCTTCTTCCGCAGTAGGATTCCTTCTCGTCTATTACTTGCTCCGTATGAAAATCCTCTGCTTTTATCCCCAACATTTGTGCCTTAATACGCAGTACAATATCCTTTGTTACCAAAATCACCTGCTCGTTTTTACTTTCCGTCAGGCCTTTGCATACTTTCAGGATCCGGTTATCCATTTTTTCATCCGGTAAATCTTCAGGCAATGAAACATGGACAAAATTTTTCTCCACCCGCAGCATACCACCATTTTCCAGCAAAACACCCTCTAATAAATCTCCTTTTATCCGAAGCATCTCCAAAAGCCGAATTGCCGTCCTCGCGTTGGCTCCTTTTTCACCTTCTGCTTTTTTTAAACCATCCAATTCTTCCAATACTGCCATAGGAAGAACCACCTGATTATCTTCAAAACTGGTTAACGCATATGGTGCCTGAATCAAAACATTGGTATCTACCACATAAATTTTCACCATGATCATTCCCCTCTTTCCTGCTTTTTATCCCCTTTTATGCAAAGTATAGCCTCCCTATGTTATCTTTCTGTTATCATTTCTGTAAAATCCCCGTTAATCCAACGTCTTTTGACGGTTTCATTTAGAATCACCCCAGAAAAGACTGATGATCATAGCATTGCTGTCTATAGCAAAACATGTTATAGTATTTTCATATATGATCAGGAGGTCACTGCAATGATTCCTATCTTTTCTGAATCAGAACGATTAATCATAAGAATGCTAAGTGAACAGGATTATGCCTCATTTGTTGAAGGATATAATCTGGTTCTTCCTGCCCAAAATTCATTTGATGAGGGAAAACTGGATACCTCTTTTATGACTTTATCCTGGTATCAGCAACTACTGAAAAAAAGGCAGTATGAAGCCGAACAGGATATTTCTTATATGTTAAATATTTTCTGTAAAAAAACCGGTAAATCACTGGGCTACTGTGATATTACTCCCCATTGCCGGGAAGACTTTCAATATGCCAGAATCGGTTACACCATACATAATCCATATTGGGGAAAGGGATATGGAACAGAATCCGTTTCACTGCTCAAAACCATCGGATTTGATTTTCTTCATTTACACCGTCTTGAGGCCCATGTGGATATCCAAAATTTCATTTCGAAACATATTCTGTTAAAAAATGGCTTCACATTTGAATGTATCCGAAAAGCCTTTGTCCTTGAAAATGATGTGTGGGTCGATAAAGAAATTTATTATATTAACAATGATCACTGGTCTCCTTAACCATATAAAAATGGATGGAATCAATCTGTAAAAAATGGAAGCCCTTGCAAAATAAACCGATCTATGCTATAGTAGGTAATGCTTATTTAAACATTGTCCTGTTAGTTTAACGGATAAAACAAGCGCCTCCTAAGAGAAAGCCGAGGCATTCCCCAAAGGGAAAAAATAAAAAACAACTTTCAGTTCGAATCTATTCTGAATAATGCTAAAGGTGACAACAAAGCATTCCCCAATTTGGGGAACGTTCTAATGTTACCAAATCGAAAAAATCTGTAGATTGACAACTCAAAATAGAGTTGATAATCTTATATATGGCCGAAGGGAAAAATCCCAGAAACCCAGTAAAATCAAGGGTTTGCGGCATGTGTCGTCATAGCTCAGCTGGATAGAGCACTCGCCTCCTAAGGAGGAACCAAGGTTATCACTTCCTGAAAAAACTTTTGGGTTCAAATCTAGTTAAGAAGAGTAAAAA
>JAPFDH010000012.1 GCA_026169045.1 Lachnospiraceae bacterium
GCTACTGCGCCCCAAAATAGGAAACACTGAAAAGAGGAGACGGTCCTGTTTTAATTTAAGGCTTTGAAAAAGCCTGAATTTTACAGGACCGTCTCCTCTTAAAGTACTAGGGGTTGAAAATCGGATTTATCCGACATCCCCCTCTTTGATTTGCGCGAAGGTAACAAGCTGTGCGCGGATGCCTGCATACGCATACGGCGACTATCCGCGAACGTGCGAAACTCGCCCAGATGTGTTTCGCATCATTGCGCGAAAAATTAATTTTCTGCTGTGGGATCCGTTCCTTCCGGAAGCGGCATATCAAAAGCATAACGTACAAGATTTACAAAGTTTTCTTTGTGAGGAGCAGTAATCATACAGCCCACATAACAGTATTTTGATATGATTTTAGAATCTTCATAAAAACGGGTTCCGGTCATATCAATGGCAGCGGGAAATTCATTTCCGTTAATGTCCGTGGAATATAAGATTTTTCCCTGGGAATCCAATGTGGCAAACAGATCTTCCGGAAGAATTGTTTCCAGATTGGTATAAATAATGTTGTCTGGTTCATCGGCGGAGCAATAATAGTGTACGACGGATTCATCGCTGGCGATAAAGTCCAGATCCCTGGCTGCTACCTGAATCAGAATTTTTTGAACAGTGGTGTACGTATTTTCATCCATGCTGCCAGTGGTCAAAATCATATTTGTGGATAGATTCACATGGACATCATCGGTATTTTGCCCCAAATATTCCGTAAAACCGGCGGTAAACTGTTCCTCTTCCTCACTGCTTTGCAATGTATTGACTAACATACCGCTAATCAATACCGGTTTGGAATTTTCAATGACACTTAATGTAATGGATATGGCGCAAGCGGCAACAATAATGGTTCCGACAATCCAGATTTTATAGTATTCCCAAATGTAAGGAAATTTTTCCTTCCAAGGTAATGCTTTAATTTTTGCGATCTCATCTTTCGCGGTTTTTTCATCGCCATATATTTTGGCCATAGGGAAAACCTCCTTAAAAGTAATAGTAAATGATTAAAATATAATGAACCATTTTATGGCTCGTTCTTATTTTAGCACAATTTAAAGAAATGTAAAAATAAATATATATGAAATTCATAAAAAAAGGATAAAATCGGGTATTGATATTTGCTTTTTTTGCTTAAATCGTATATAATCAATCAAGGACTGCAGGAGAGCAGTTTCGTGTGACTTCCATTAAGTTTTATATGATCTGGTGGAGGCAATAGAAAAGGCGAAAGAATAGAGGTAAAGGGTTATGAGTAATTTGTTCAATATGGACAATCCTTTCTGGAGGACCATGGGAAAGCTGGTTGATGTGGCTTGGCTGAATATATTATGGCTGATTTGTTGTATTCCCATTGTCACGGTAGGTCCTTCGACGACAGCATTGTATTATGTTATGTTAAAGTTGGTTAGAGACGAGGAGTCTCATAATACCAGAAGTTTTTTCCGGTCGTTTAAGCAAAATTTCAAGCAGGGAATTATTATCTGGTTAATTATGCTGGCAGTATTCTTTTTTATTGTTATGGATATTCGGGCATATCGTACATTCCAGAATAACATTGCTACTGTGCTTTCTTTTGTATTCATCGGACTTTTAATTATTTATGTTTTGGTGATGAATTATGTATTTCCGGTATTATCAAAATTCGATAATACGGTACGCCGGACGATTCAGAATGCATTTTTAATGAGTATCCGTCATATCGGATGGAGTATTCTGATGAGTGCAGTATTTATAGGCATTATGCTGGTTCTGATTTGGGTATTTCCTCCGCTGATGCTTTTGGGATACGGACTTGTGGCATTTATCAATTCCTATATTCTGGTTCATATTTTTGATAAATATATTCCGAAAGAAGAAGAGCATGAAAATGAAGATATGTTCATGACAAATCGTGAGATCGAAGCCCAGGAAGAGGCCGAGAGAACAGGAGAAGCGGTGAAGGATCCGTTTGCTGAGTCTGTGGCTATTCTGAAGGGAGAGGAAACCGCGAAAACAGAAAAAGAAGAGGATGTGGAAAAGGAGAATGAAGAAAAGAATGAAAAGGAGACGGATTGATCCGTTTTGTTCTTAACATCCTATAAGGTAAATTTTATAAAAAGGGAATGGAAGTATGGATGAAAATACTTCCATTCCCTTTTTTGTACAAAATGAGTGAATCGGAATAAATTTTTGTATGTACTTTCATAGACATAGGCGAATACCTATATTCAGCGAAATTGTTTGGGAGTAATTCCGGTGTATTTTTTAAAGACCTTGGAAAAGTAACTTTGATCTTCAAATCCCACTGCGATGGCAATATCGATAATGGAATAATCGGTATTGGAAAGAAGTAATTTGCTTTCCTCAATCCGCACATTATTTAAATAATTTTTAAAGGATGTTCCTGTGGTGTTTTTAAATAAAGTAGAGAAATAAGCCGGGTGCAGATGAACATGTGCTGCCACTTCTTCTAAAGTAAGCGGGGCGTTAAAGTGTTCGGAAATATAGGAAATCGCTTTTTTAATACAATCGTTATTTTTCGAAGACAGATGGGGAAACATACATTCAGAAAAGGTTTCCACAATCTCCTGCAGCATATGGCAGAGACTGTCCAATGTATCAATTTGCTGAAGATTTTTGATAAAATGACTGTTTAGATTTAACATGGCATCGGGAGATGCGCCGCCTTCCATGGCAGTTCTGGACAGAAGGGAGCATAGTTCTACCGAGCGGGTTTTTACCACGTCCAGACTGTTTCCTTTGGAAAATAAAACATATCCCAACAGATCATTGAGAATGGCATTGGCTTCCGGAACGTTTCCTGTTTTGACTTTCTGGATCAATGCTTTTTCTTTTTCATAGGGATAGGTTGTGTTGTGAATCGTTTCCGCTTTATAACGCTGAATGGATTCGTTGATGCGTGACTGCTGGAGAAGTTTCTGATTATTTTTCAGCAGATCCTGTTTGCTGTCCGCAATCAGATTGGAAAACATATAAAAAAGAAGATGGCTGATATGGTTGACCGTAGCAGGAGGCACAACAGGAATGGAACGGACTTCATCGTATAAGTTTAAGGCATCATCGGTGGAAATTTTATATTTTTTTGCAATATCAGAAATTAAAACAGAATCAGGCTGATCCATTAAAAAAGGACCGACCAATATGGAGCCTAAAAAGGTTTCTTTCGTAATTAAGGGAAATACAATATGATTCAGTTGTGCATGGCATTCAAAAATGTAAGGTTCCCCCAGTGAAATAGCTTTTTTGCTGGCAGACAAATGGGTGTGCTCACATGCATTTTCGGAAGATAAATGACTTTGAAATAAATGACAAAATTCATGAACCTCACCTTGAGACACCAAAGTTTCGCCGTTTTCATTTATGATTTGTATGGATAAATGGATACAGGTGTAAAAGGTTTCAGCCATGGCTTGTAAAGTATCCTGGGGAACGAGAGAATAGAGCAGCGGTTTCAAGGTTTCATCCTCCCAATCAATAGTTTTCTCTCATTATACTACGCAATCGGAAAAGAAGGAAAGAGAAAAGAAAGGAAATATGAAAAAACTTATAAGAATCCAAAAAATTTACGCTAAAGCAAAAAGAATTTCATTTATAATAACAAAAACGAAAGTGCACAAAGTGTAAAAGGAGGAAATACAATGTCAATTATTCAGGAAATCTCAGAATATTTACAGAAGGGAAGAGCAAAAAATGTGAAGCAGTTGGTTCAGCAGGCATTGGATGAACAGCTGGATCCAAAGGAAATTTTAAATGACGGATTATTACAGGGTATGATGATTGTCGGTACAAAATTTAAGAATAATGAAGTGTTTGTACCGGAAGTTCTTGTGGCAGCGAGAGCCATGAATGCAGGTCTGGCTGTATTGGAGCCAAAACTGGTAGAAGTTGGAAATGAACCGGTGGGAAAAGCCGTGATCGGTACTGTACAGGGAGACCTTCATGATATTGGAAAGAATCTGGTAGTCATGATGTTAAAGGGTGCAGGATTTGAAATTTATGATTTGGGTGTGGATGTAGCCCCAAGTGCTTTTGTAGATAAGGCAGAAGAAGTAGGAGCAGATATCATTTGTATGTCAGCGTTACTGACAACAACCATGCCAAAGATGCAGGATTGTGTTGAGACATTAAAGGAACGGAATCTGAGAGATAAGTATATTGTTATGGTTGGCGGAGCTCCGGTAAATGATAGTTTTGCAAAACAGATCGGAGCCGATTATTATACGCCGGATGCAGCAACAGCGGCTGAAGTAGCAAAGAAGGCAGTAACAGAAAAATAAGCGGATGTAATAGGAATAGTGATAGAGGCATGGCGATGAAAATACAGGAGTTTGCAGTTACAGTATCAAAAGAACGGGTATGCCATCTGATTGATGCAGATCCGTCAAGTGAATTGTATGAAGAAATTTTAGAAGAACTGGAGCAAATGCTTCCGATAGCGTATGAAAAAATACAGCCTTGTGCAGTTTTGGAATTTGGTGATTTCAAAGATTATACATCTTTTGTAAAAGAATCATCTACGGAAGCACTTTATGAGATTCATTCCATCGGATCGGGTATGAGTGAATGGTCGACATCTTTGTTTCAAGAGGGAAATTATCTGGGCGGGATGCTTGCCGATGCCATTGCCGATGACTATTTATTTCAAATGGACAGCGAAATACAAAAAATAGTGGTACAGATGTGCAGGGAGAAAAAAAGGGGTATTGCGCGCCGTTTGGAAGCACCGCAGGATGTACCCATGGATATTCAGAAGAAAGCATTTGAAGTGACGAATGCGGAAAAAGAAATGGGACTTAAAATTAAAGAAAGTTATATGCTGGATCCGGTAAAATCAGTATGTCAGGTGTATTTACTGGATTCGGATCATACCCGATTCTGTGTGGAGCATGACTGTACAAGATGTCAGAATTACAAATGCAAACTTAGGAAGGAGTCCTCCGTTTGTGTAAAAGTAAAAACAGAAGAAAAAGAGTATAAAATATATGGCAGTACAAAGCAGACCCTGTATGAACTGTTGCTGAAGCATGGGATTGCGATCCCTGCTGTCTGCAGTGGCAAAGGTCTCTGTGGGAAATGTCGTATTCAAGTTTTGGAAGGGGAGGTTTGTCCTTCCGAAGAAGATAAAAGGTATTTTACAAAAGAAGAAATAGAAAAAGGATTTCGTTTATCCTGTCAGGCATATCCGGGGACGGATTGTACAATTGAATTATCCCAGAATCATTCGGGAAAATTTTTTGTATTGGCAAATGAGGATGAAGAAAAAATCGTTGCTGCAACACCAGGAGGAGAATATGGAATTGCAGTGGACATTGGGACGACGACAGTAGCAATGATGCTTGTGGAGATAAAAACAGGAGCAGTTATTGATGTGTTTACTGCCATTAACCCGCAGAATGTATATGGTGCCGATGTGATCAGTCGCATGGAGGCATCAAATACAGGAAAAAAGGAAGCGTTAAAGGAAAAAATACGCGGCATATTAAGAGAAGGGGTAACTGCTTTACTGGATAACAAGAAAGTGTCCGTTGCACGTATGGTTATCGGTGCCAATACCACAATGGTTCATTTGCTTATGGGGTATTCCTGTGAAACACTGGGAGTCGCACCATTTAAGCCTGTTACACTGGATACCATTTATACCACATGCGGAAAAATGTTTGGAGATATTGGAACAAATGATTTTGAAATTATTCTGTATCCGGGAATTTCCGCATATGTCGGAGGAGATATTACGGCTGGTCTATATGCGTTGGATTTTGATAAACGGGATGGAATAGCAGTTCTTATGGATTTGGGAACCAACGGAGAAATGGCTATAGGAAATAAAGATCGGATCATGGTGACATCAACGGCTATGGGACCGGCATTTGAGGGCGGTAATATTGTTTGCGGCATGGGAAGTGTTGAAGGGGCAATCAGCAGCGTAAAACTAAATAAAGATCAGGTGCTTGTGGAAACCATAGGAAAAAAACCGCCGAAAGGAATTTGCGGAACCGGAGTCATTGATGTGGTATATGAGATGCTTCGGGAAGAGATTATGGACGAGACAGGGCATATGGATTCTCCATATTTTGAGGATGGCATTGTACTGTCGGAGGAAGCGGGCATTCGCTTTTATCAAAAAGATGTACGGGCAATTCAGCTGGCAAAAGCGGCTGTGCGGGCAGGATTTGAAACGTTGGTATCAAAATTCGGCGTATCGTATGAAGATATTGAGGAAATTTATGTAGCCGGTGGCTTTGGGTATAAGATGGATATTCAAAAGGCAGTGGGAATTGGTTTGTTTCCTGAGGCATGTGCACAAAAAATAAAGGCAGTGGGAAATACATGTCTGAAAGGAGCAGTAAAATATTTATGCCGGGAAAATGCGGATGAGGTCACCAGGCAATTGGTGAAACAGGCCGAGGAGGTTCCTTTGGCCAATGATAAGACTTTTTTTGAGTCTTATATGGATTCCATGTATTTTACGCAGGAGTAATTCGGAAAAATGTATTTGTTTTGATAGAAAAATAGTTGTAAGAAGGTTTGGGAAGGAGAATATTATATGACACCAAAGGAGATCCTTGCTGCGACATTGCGGCATGAGAGAACAGAACAGGTGGCGTGGGTTCCTTTTGCAGGAGTGCATGCCGGAAGCATTTTAGGTTATACAGCGGAGGAAGTACTGAAAGACGGAGATAAATTATTTCAGTCTTTGATGGAAGTCAATAAGCTGTATAAGCCATCCGGCCAGCCGGTGATTTTTGACTTACAGGTAGAGGCAGAATGCCTGGGATGCGAGTTGGCATGGTCCGAAGAAGCTCCGCCGTCTGTGGCAAAACATCCGCTGGAAGGGGAAGAAGAACTGGTAACGCCGTGCTATTGTACGATACCGACGAAAGATTCCGGTCGTATTCCTATGATCCTGGATGTTATGAAACGGATGAAGGAAACGGTGGGGGATACCACGGCATTATATGGTTTAATTTGTGGACCGTTTACTCTGGCAGCTCATTTGCGTGGAAATGATATTTTCATGGATATGTATGATGATGAAGAAGCAGTGGAGGAGTTTTTGCAGTATTGTACGGCTGTGGCAAAGAAAATGGCAGAATATTATGCGGAAGCCGGAATGGATGTTATTGCTGTAGTCGATCCTTTGATTTCCCAGATATCATCAGATCATTTTGAACAGTTTATGAGCAAACCATTTTCCGAATTGTTTTCCCATATCCGTCAGCTGGGTGTATTTTCTTCTTTCTTTGTATGTGGGGATGCTACAAGAAACATTGAGGTAATGTGCCAGACAAATCCGGATTCAATTTCTGTGGATGAGAATGTGGATCTGGTAGCAGCGAAGAAAATCACAGATCAGTATAATGTGGCAATTGGCGGAAATATCCCATTGACTACGGTGATGCTTCATGGAAGTCAGCAGGATAATATGAAATTTACTCTGGATTTGCTGGATCAGCTGGAAGATAAGCGCAATTTTATCCTGGCACCAGGGTGTGATATGCCGTATCGGGTTCCGGTGGAAAATGTAATCGGAATTACACAGGCAATTCTTGAAACAGAATCCGTGAGAAAAATGTTGGAAAATTATACGGCGCAGGAAGAAGAGATTGAAATTACTTTGCCGGATTATAATAACCTGAAAAAACCTCTTGTAGAGGTATTTACATTGGATTCTGCCACCTGTGCGGCATGCACCTATATGATGGGAGCAGCAAAGGAAGCAAAGAAAACATTTGGAGATGCCATTGATATGGTGGAATACAAATTTACCATAAAAGAAAATATTGCAAGATGCAAAAAGATGGGCGTTACCAATCTGCCATCCATGTATATTAATGGAAAACTTGTATTCAGTTCTTTGGTTCCTGATAAAGAAGCATTGGAAGAAGCCATCCGTAAGGTGATGTAACATGAGTAAACTGTATCTGATTACAGGATTTCTGGGAGCCGGAAAAACTACTTTTTTAAAAAGAATGCTCACATTGTTTTCGGGAAATTCCATTCATGTGATTGTCAATGAATTTGGAAAAGTGGGAGTGGATGGCGAACTTCTTAAAAAAGTGGGGGCAGAGATGGAGGAGATTACCAATGGTTCAATCTTTTGCTCCTGCCGACTGGATCAATTTGAGGAGAGTCTTCAACGGAGTCTTCAAAGGAATCCGGATGTGATTCTTGTCGAGGCATCCGGATTGTCGGATCCCACAAATATAAAGAGAATTCTGGAAAGCAATAAAGAATTTGCAACCATAGAGTTCATGGGAACCATTTGCCTGGTAGATGCCGTAAGTTTTCCGAAGGTATACGAAACTGCTCGTGTAGTAAAAAAACAATTGAATGTGAGCGATCAGATTTTGCTGAACAAAATTGATAAGGTTTCAGAGGAAGAGAAAGAATCCATCAAGAAAATATTAAAGAAGCAATGTCCGTTGGTACCGATTCATGAGACTGTATTCGGGCAGGTGGAACCGTCATGGATTTTATCTATGGAACTTGTGGAAAAAAACAGCATGGCAGAAGAACCGGTTCATGCTGATATCACATTAAGAAAATTTGTCCTCCATATTCAAGAAGACACCAGTCTGGAAACCTTGCGCTATATCTGGCAAATGATTATGGAAGATGTGTATCGAATGAAGGGATTTATCCATATCCAAAATAAATGGTATCTGATTGATTGTGCGGGGAATACATTTCATGCTGTGGAATGTGAGGGCTCCAATGAATTTCCCAATCAATTGGTAGTCCTTTCGGGATACGGGCTTCCGGCGACTATGGCCATAAAAAAAGCAGCAAAATGGTATCCGGAAGCAATTCTAAATTGGGAAAGATAAAAGAATGATAAAACCGCTGGCATATCTGTTTATTGCCAGCGGTTTAATTGAATAACAGACGATTCTTTGGCCAGGAAAGAAGCCTGATACAAGACAAGAATATCTGTGATATGATAGTTATCGATCAGGGCCTGTCCGTCTCCGTTGAAATACCGCAAATCTACAACAACGGTCTGGTCAAAGTGATTGGCGGCGAAAGGGATAAAGCTATTGGCAAAAGAATCCTTAATGACGAGAAGATTTCTTCCTGAATCGGAAGAGGTCTGAATATGGGTGATGGGTTGGTTGCCATTCAGGTAAAAACGATATTTGTCACGGATCTTCAAAGCGTCCCATTCATACAGGCTGTCTTTGGCAGGCTCGGATTCATTGTATGTTACTGTATAGGTAATAGGAAAATTGGGTAGGAAAACATTCATGGAATCCGGAGAAACAGGAAGATTAACTTTTGCCTGTATCGTTCCGTAAAAAGAATCGCTGACGGTTTTTATGGTAAAGTCATTTTGGGCGTATGGAGAAATTCCAATGCTGTTTGCCCATTGCTGATAGGCATAAAATGCTCCCAGAGTGGTCCAGTGGTGATCCGTCCGATAG
This sequence comes from Lachnospiraceae bacterium, assembly GCA_026169045.1. GTDB lineage: Bacteria > Bacillota > Clostridia > Lachnospirales > Lachnospiraceae > Fimimorpha. Next base: position 9,447 of record JAPFDH010000012.1, read on the forward strand.
TAGATATATTCCTGTTGGTGGGAGGAAAGTGTCGGAGTGACATCAATAAAATGATCATCGCCCACACTGGAACGAACGGAAGATAAAAAACGTTCTTCCTCATAGGGAGAAGCAAACAATGGAAGTTTCTCTGTTAAGATTTGAGAAGCAGAAGGAACAACCATAACCTGAACGTGAGATTGTCCGAGATGGGATGTCTGTCTTTGCACGAAATCGGAAAGACAGTCTATATTTTTTTGGGATTGTGATGATTCAAACACCGTTCGGTCCGGTTGTTCGATCAGATACTGATCTTTACCGAGATAAACTCCATTCATATCTTTTTTTTGAAGAAGTTGTTCATTCATTGATTTTATACGAATCCATTGATCTCTTCCGGGAAACTGATCTGATAAATATGTTTCATAATCGGCGGAATAGCTTCCGTCTAAAAGAGATGAGAAAGAAAAAACAGGTTTCTGTTCCAGATACCTGTTTTCTTTTTCTGAAAAAATCGTAGGGGGTTTGAAAATACTAAAAATGGTGAGCCCAAATAAAAGCAGCAAAAAACATATGGCTGTAATTTTACTTTTCAATATATTCTCCTTATGGGTTAAAAACGAAAATATAAAAAGGGGTTATAAGTTGCGTCTACCAGATAGGCTGTGCAGAGCAAAAAGATCAAAACATATGCTGTCACTTCCAATAGCATCCCAATACCTGATGGAATGCGGTTTAAGAGTTTTGGCAAAAATCTGGCAAAAAAAGGGGTTGAACCGAAAAGAAGCAGGAAAAAAAGTACCCCATAATTTGTCAAAAAATAAAGACTTTCTCTGTTTAGGAAACCGGCATCAGAAAAACCGAACATTGCTGACAGATAATAGAATCCTTTTTCCATATCTTCAAAAGAAAAGATAACCCATCCCACAGCTATGGCACAGACGGCATAACAATGCTGGAAAAAAGAAGGAATCCGGGATAAAAATCGCAATAGGAAACCTTTCTCTAAAATAAGCAACAGTGCAAAATAAGCGCCCCAGAATAAGAAATTCCAATCTGCCCCATGCCAGATTCCGGTTAACAGCCAGACAATGATAATATTGCGGATTTGAAGGGGAAGTCCTTTTCGGTTTCCACCCAGAGGAATATAAACATATTCCCGAAACCAGGTGCCCAGAGAAATGTGCCATCGACGCCAAAATTCCGTTATGCTTTTTGAAATATAAGGATAGTTGAAATTTTCCAGAAAGTGAAAACCAAACATCCGGCCAAGGCCAATGGCCATATCCGAATAGCCTGAAAAATCAAAATATATTTGAAATCCAAAAGCGAAAATTCCGATCCAGGCGCTGAGCGTTGTAAGTTCAGCCTGAGGGATTGCGCGGACACTATCCCATAAAAGACCGATGGTATTGGCCAGAAGTACTTTTTTCCCTAATCCTATGAGAAAGCGATGGATTCCATAAGAAAAAGAATCCCAGTTTTCTTTTCGGTCTGTCAGCTGATCGGCAATGGTTTTATATTGTACAATGGGACCTGCGATTAGTTGAGGAAATAGGGTGACATATGTCCCAAAAGCAATAAGGTTTTTTTGTACCTTAGCATCTCCCCGATATACATCAATGGTATAGGACATGGTTTGAAATGTATAAAAGGAAATTCCTATCGGCAGAGGAAGGTTTGGTGAGAACAGGGAAAGCCCTGTAATCCGATTTATCGTTTCAATGAGAAAATCGCTGTATTTGAAAAATCCCAATAAAAAGAGATTGATCAAAACAGAAGAGAGAACCGCTAATTGTGCTTTTTTTCTTCCATTGGCAGAGGAACTGTTTTTGAAATGATTTACTAACATTCCGTGGGAGTAATCCACCAGAGTGGAAAATAACATAAGTACGATATAGACAGGCTCTCCCCATGCATAAAAAATCAGACTTCCGATCAATAAGATACTGTTTTTCCAGGCAATTAACCAGGGACGAAACATTTTAAATCCTGTAGGCAAAAAATACAAGATAAGCAAAATCGGAAGAAAACGAAATAAGAAAGGAAGGCTGCTAAATACCATAAAGCTCCTTTCCCATATTTATTCAAAATAACGATTAATAATATCTATGGCAGTCTGGTTATCTTCCTGAGCTTTTTTCAGTGCTTCTTCTTCTGTTATACCTTCGCCAGTGCTGGTTTCATCCATAAAACTGAGCATAACAAAGAAAATATAATCACCATGGGAAATGACTTGGGATGCCTGAATTTTAGGCACATTTATCGGATACTGCATGGTGTTTTCCTGAAGCGCTTTCTGGTATGTTTCCAAAGCAGATTTTACGTCTTCTGCTTTTCCCTCAGCGGCATGTATGGCTACAAACTCATCTACATTTACAGAAATCATAGGAAATTCAGCGATTATTTCTGTATACATATCCGAGGTTAATCCATAGCGGGCATTTAAATCGGTTCCTTCCATGGGGGCTGCTGGCAAATAACTGTCGCCATAAGCATTTTTGATTTCTGTGTGTAAAGCGTTCAAATCAATGGTTTTTGTTTCTTCTTTTTGGCACGCTGTCAATGATAAAATCATACAGAGTGCAAGTAAAGCGCAAAGAATGCGTTTCATAAAAAGAGTACCTCCTGGTTTTATTTTTTGTTTCTCTTAAACAAGAGAACGATATGGTGTTCTAATTATATAAGAAAGAGTAAAAGGATGCAATGTATTTTTTTGTATGAAAGAAAAGAAGAATGTTTTGGGATTTTCCGGCATATATTTATGACAGAAGGCAAATGGGATGTTTGTTAAGAGGCCTGATAGTAAGGGAGGAGAACATAATATGGAATTGGTAAAAAAAGAGATACATATGAATCAAATGAAAGGGAAAATAGTTACGCAGATTACTTTGGATGAAGATCTCAATGTGCCGGATACAAAACCGGATGTATCCAGGATTATTCTTAGTCAGGGAGATGTGATATTGGAAACAGCCAAGCAGGCGGAAGAAAGGGTAACTGTAAAGGGAAAACTTCAATTTGAACTTTTATATGGAACAGAAGAGGAAAACGGACGTTTGCAAAATTATGTTGGTACAGCGCCCTTTGAGGAGGTTGTCAATTATCCGGATCTGAAACCGACCGATCATGTGCAGGTAAAATGGGATATTGAGGATATGACTATTTCCATCATCAATACCAGAAAATTGCGAATTAATGCAATTATTACATTGGAACTTAGGGGGGAATCTGTGTATGAGCAGGAAGCGGCCAAAGCAGTAAATGCCGGAGAAGAGATTAAAAGCCGCACCAAAGAATTAGAAGTGGTTCAATTAAAGGTTCAGAGAAAAGATACATATCGGGTCAAGGAAGAAATAGAGATCCCGGGCACAAAACCGAATATTGATCATCTCTTATGGAGAGGACTGAAAATGAGAAATGTGGAGTGCCGACCGGGTGACGGAAAAATCGAAATAAGAGGAGAGTTGATTTTATTTGTTATTTATGCCGGAGAAGAAGACCATATTCCCATGCAGTGGATGGAAAAAAGCATTTCATTTCAGGGAGAAGTGGAAGTGCCTGAATGCAATGCTTCTATGATTTCTGCCACCAGTGTGGGACTGATTCATAAAGAAGTGGAAGCAAAACCGGATTATGACGGGGAAAATCGGGTATTGGGAGTGGATGCAGTGTTGGAATTGGATTTGAAACTTTATGAAGAAGAGGAAATTCAGATCCTGAATGATTTGTATTCCCCGGTAAAGGAGATTGTTCCCAAATTCGGCACTGCAAATTTTGAGAGTTTACTGGTAAAGAACGCAGCAAAATGTAAAATTTCAGACAAAATAGAGCTGTCATCTTCCGATAAGATTTTACAGATTTGTCACAGCAGCGGCTCAGTAAAAATTGATCGAATATCTGTGGAGGAAAATGGGCTGCAGGTGGAGGGGGCATTAAGTGTCAGCATCCTGTATATGTCAGCCGACGATACAGAACCGATGCGTTCCCTGACAGGAGCGGTACCGTTTTCACATAAGGTAGAGGCGGATGAAATTGATGAGGCATGTATTTATGAAATTACACCGGGAATGGAACAGTTAAGCACAGTCATGCTGGGCAATGATGAAGTGGAGATAAGGGCTACGATTACACTGGATACGCTTGTCTTGGCGAAAGTGGAGGAACCAATGATTGTCAGTGCGGAAGAGCTTCCTTTACAGGAGGAAAAAATGGAGGAAATGCCGGGAATTGTGGGATATATGGTAAAAAAAGGAGATACTCTTTGGGATGTAGCCAAAAAGTTTTATACAACGGAAGAAGCTGTTATGAAAGCAAATGGCCTTACCAGTTCTGACTTACAGCCGGGACAAAGAATTCTTTTGGTAAAAAAAGCAGAGCAATTGTAGGCAAAAAGGATGGATTTGTGTAAGTCACATTCTATTGAAAGACCGCATATTGTATAGAAGGCTGCGAAATATTGGTAGTCTTATGAAGCACGGGTAAAAAATCCGCAGCATAGGCTTTTTACTGAATGCAACCATTCTTATTCGATAATGCGGTCAGCTGCTTTATATAGATTATTGAAAGGATAGGAAGTAGGATATTCCTATCCTTTTTTGATAAAAAAATGTGGATAGAAAAAAAGAAAAAAAAGCGAAAAATCGAAATAAAATACAGTTGCGTTCTTCAAAGAATAAGGACATAATGAAAACAAAGAAAATGAATTCGTGTTCACACAGACCATAGAAATGTTTCGAGAGATTTTATACGATAGGAAGAAGGAGGAAAAGAAAAATGGATAAAGGGGAGTTCTTAAAATCATATGATAGCCTTGATGAGGAAGAAAAACAGGAAATATTTGAGGCGTGTTTTGCCCTGCTTACCAGATATGCCAATCAGGGAGATAATTTAGAGGATAATTTACGTCGGGGAGAAGTACTGGGATTTGGAGGCAGAGATGTGAAAGTGGCTCCTGGAGCAATTGTACGTATTCCTAAGAAAGAACAGATTGGAAAGAATATATTTATTGGTCTGTACGATTACATAAATGGAGATGTAACGATAGAAGATAATACTCTGATAGGACCCTATTGTTCTTTGACAGCAGGAAACCACAAATTTGATCCGGCTACCGGGTGGTTTAGCGGCAGAACCGAAGGGGACGGAGACGAAAGTATTGTCATAGGAGAAGGGAGCTGGCTTGCATCAGGAGTTTCGGTGACTGCTGGCGTGAAAATAGGAAAAAGAAATTTAATTTGTGCAAATTCAGTTGTGACAAAGAACACCGATGATTATGCCATTATGGCGGGAACACCGGCAAGAAAAATCGGTTATATTGATCCTAAGACAGGTGCATATCATTGGATGAAATAAAAATAGGAGAGGAAAAATGGAAAAAAATATACATCAATTGTTCCCTTTTCCGGAAAATGGAGGTTTGGTGGAAGAGACACCGCCAACGTTTTGTTTTGTAAAAGAAGAGGGGAAACGGACTTATACTGTTTTAGTCAGAAAGAAACAGGGAGATTTTGTTTTAAAAAAAAGCACAGAGCAAAACTATATCATACCGGAAAAAATTCTGCCGCCTGGTGAGTATCAGTGGAATCTGATTTGTGACCAGGAGGAAAGAGGATGGTGGGATTTTAAAATCAGTGAACATGCAGTCCATTTTTTGCGTATGTCAGCGCAGGAGGTTTTTGACTGTGTGCCAAATGTAAGACCAAGACATTTGTTTTTTCGGGAAGACTTGGAAGAAATCAGGAAAATCAGAAAAAGAGAACTGGAAACATTGAAAAGAAATATAGATCTTGCGTGTTCACGTCCTCTTCCTACTGCTCCAATGTTTCATTGGGATGAAGACGCACTGCCTTATCGGGAATATTTTGGCAGATACCGGGATTACTGTGACAGAGACATGGTAGCCTGTGCATTGGGGTATGTGCTATTGGGAGATGAAGCAGCAGGAGAGAAAGCAAAAGAGTTGTTTCTTACCATTTGTGACTGGAACCCCCTTGGACCGTGTTCTTTGATTTATCCTTGGAATGATGAAATCGGTTTGAGTAATGCGAGATGTCTTCCTGTTGTATATGATTTGATTCGGGATAAATTGACACAACAACAGATTTATCTGGCAGAGAAAACGATAGAAGCATATGCACTGCAGTGTGAAACTCGCCTTGAAAAATTGGATTTTACAGCTAATCCGGGAGATTCTCATGCCGGAAGAATTCCGGCTTATATGGGGGATGCGGCTTTGGTATTAAAGGGAAGTTCCTATGTGGAAGAACAGGTTTTAAAGAGATGGCTGAAAAAGGCATTGGATATTTATGGAGGAATTTTTCCGTTTTTTGGAACAAGTGATGGTGGATGGGCAGAAGGGGCATTTTATTCCACCAGTTATACCAAATGGTATCTGCCGTTCTTTCTGGCAGTGGAGCGATTCAGTGGATTCAGGCTTTTGGATCGTCCGTTTTATCAGAGAGTATCGCAGTTTTTTCTTCATTTTTGTCTTCCGGATAGGGAAAATCATCCTTTTGGAGATGGATACTGGTGTAATAGTGAAGATCCGGAATGGCCGGGATTTTTTGCTCAGAATCCATTTCGTGTATATGCAGAGCGATTTGGCCCACTTTTGGCTGAAGAATGGAATGAAAAAATGGCGGAGCCAGAGATTTTTAAGCTGCATTTGCTGGATGTTTTTTTGCCAAAACAGACGCCACCCCAAATGCATCTGACGGGAAAAGCGTCTCCTATGGGAGTTTTTCAAAAGGCAGGATTCATCAGCTGCCAGACTAATATGGAAGATCAGGAAAACAATACGGCTCTTCTGATTCGGGCCAGTCAATTCGGGAGTATCAGTCATGAACATGCGGATCAGGGATCATTTGCTCTGATACGGAATAACAAAACACTTATCAGCCCATCAGGATATTTTGGACGGGCGTTCGGAACCAATCACCATAAGTTTTGGACAAGAACCACAAAGGCTCATAATTGTATTTTAGTGGATGGAATCGGGCAGGCAGTGGGAAGCAGGGAAGCAGTAGGACGTTTTGTGGATTGGCATTACGATGAGAATAGCGGATTTCTGGTAGAAGCGGATTTATCGCTGGCATACCCTATGCTGACGTCATATCACCGTTTTTTTTCATTGACAGAGTCAAGACTTGTAGTAGAAGATCGGATAGAAGCAGAAGAACCCTGTGAAATTTCATGGTTGCTCCATGCATTGTCGGCACCTGTTCTTCAAAAGGATGGTATTCTTCAGTTGAACCATTGTGGTGAGTGTGTGGATATTGTTCCGATCAAAGGATTATGTTCGAATGTTACAGTTACAGATCAGTTTGGTGTGCAATTAAACGATGGAGTAGAAAAACCATATCAGGTCACAATGCCCCAACAATATCATAGTACCTATCATACGGAAAAACAAAAAAGTCATCATATTATTGTGGAAATGAGATTTTAAATATATATTCTGAATATTAAAAGAGGCAGTTATCAAATTATGTCGATCCAAAGGAATTGGTACGACAAAATGAGTAACTGCCTCGTTTAGATTTGCAAAATGTTAAAATAAAAGAATTAGTTTTCTTTAGCAGCCAGATATTCATTGATGGCATTTACCAGTACATCCGGATCAAGTCCGTGTACTAAGGCAGCTTCTGCTAAAGATTCACCCTGAGAAGATGGGCATCCCAGACAGTGCATTCCAATTCCCATCAGGATAGGAGCAATCCCTTCATTTATCATTAATGCTTCACCGATTAAAGTGTCTTTTGTTACCTGAGCCATGGTTAAACCTCCTTGCGATATTAATTATGCAAAAAAATGTGCGACAACATGAGCGTTTGATGCTCATTTATCAGCTAGTATCATTATAATATGAAACATGTAGATGGTCAAGACACATGGAAGTAAATTTCAAAACAATATATTGATAAAAAAATATCAAATATTGAATTCTATAATAATTTAAATGATTTTAATTATGATAATAGTATTTATTCTTAAAATATTTTGTATACTGTATTCAAAAAAATACAATCTGAGGGTTGACGGAAAGGGGAGTGTCTTTTATAATAAGAGCTATAAAACATTCGTACAAAATACGAATGAAAAACATAGAAAATAATCATTTATCCAGGAGGAAAAACAAATGAGATCAGAATGGGCAGGCTTCAATAAAGGAGTTTGGGAAAAAGAAATCAATGTCAGAGATTTCATCCAGAAAAATTACACCCCATATGATGGTGATGACAGCTTCTTAGTGGGACCTACACAGAGAACAAAGGACCTTTGGGATCAGGTATTGGAATTATCCAAGAAGGAACGCGAAGCAGGCGGTGTATTGGATATGGATACAAAAATCATTTCCACAATCACATCCCATGGACCAGGATATTTGAATAAAGATAAGGAAACAATCGTTGGTTTCCAGACAGATAAGCCATTTAAGCGTTCTTTACAGCCTTATGGTGGTATCCGTATGGCAGTAAAAGCATGTGAAGATAATGGATATACAGTAGATCCGGAAATTGTTGAATTCTTTACTACACACAGAAAGACACACAATGCCGGTGTATTTGATGCATATACACCAGAAATGAGAGCATGCCGTTCCAGCCATGTTATCACAGGTTTGCCAGATGCATATGGACGTGGACGTATTATCGGTGACTATCGTCGTGTTGCTCTGTACGGTGTTGATCGTCTGATCGAAGATAAGACAGAACAGAAGAATTCCACACGTACAATTATGTACTCTGACGTTATCCGTGAAAGAGAAGAATTATCCGAGCAGATCCGTGCACTTCAGGAATTAAAGAAACTGGGTGAGATTTACGGATATGATATCTCCAAGCCAGCTACAAACGTAAAGGAAGCAATTCAGTGGATGTATTTTGGTTACCTTGCTGCTGTTAAGGAGCAGAATGGTGCTGCTATGTCTCTGGGACGTACTTCTACATTTATCGATGTATATGCAGAAAGAGACCTGGCAAATGGTACTTTCACAGAAGAAGAAATTCAGGAATTTGTTGATCACTTCATTATGAAGCTGAGATTAGTAAAATTTGCTCGTACTCCAGAGTACAATGCACTGTTCTCCGGTGACCCACAGTGGGTAACAGAGTCCATCGGTGGTGTAGGTATTGACGGACGTCACATGGTTACAAAGATGTCTTATCGTTATCTGCATACATTATCCAACCTGGGTACAGCTCCAGAACCAAACCTGACTGTTCTGTGGTCCACACGTCTGCCAGAAAGCTTCAAGAGATTCTGTGCTAAGACTTCTATCCAGTCTTCTTCCGTACAGTACGAGAATGATGATTTGATGAGAGTAACACATGGCGATGATTATGCGATTGCATGCTGCGTATCTTCCATGAGAGTAGGTAAGGAAATGCAGTTCTTCGGTGCTCGTGCAAACCTGGCTAAGTGTCTGCTTTACGCATTAAATGGTGGTGTGGATGAAATCTCCAAGAAGCAGGTAGGTCCTAAGTACAGACCAGTAGAAGGTGAATACTTAGACTTCGATGATGTAATGGATAAGTATAAGGATATGATGCAGTGGCTGGCACGTGTATACGTAAATGCTCTGAATATTATTCATTATATGCATGATAAGTACTGCTATGAAAGAATTCAGATGGCTCTTCATGATAAGAAGGTTACTCGTTGGTTTGCAACTGGTGTAGCTGGACTGTCTGTAGTAGCAGACTCTTTGTCCGCTATTAAATATGCAAAGGTAAAACCAATCCGTGACGAGGATGGCGTAATCGTTGACTTTGAAGTGGAAGGTGATTTCCCGAAATATGGTAACGATGATGACCGTGTAGATGAAATCGCAGCAGATCTGGTTAAGACATTCATGAGCTATGTAAAGGGTAACCATACTTACAGAGGCGGTATCCCAACTACTTCTATTCTGACTATTACATCCAACGTAGTATATGGTAAGAACACAGGTTCCACACCAGACGGAAGAAAGAAGGGCGAAGCATTTGCACCAGGTGCAAATCCAATGCATAAGAGAGATACTCATGGTGCAGTAGCATCTTTAGCATCTGTTGCTAAGCTGCCATTCAGCGAAGCACAGGATGGTATTTCCAATACATTCTCTATTATTCCGGATGCTTTGGGTAAGGAAAGCCAGGTATTTGTTGGTGATATTGACATTGATCTTGATTTAAATAAATAATTTTCTTGTGAGGAAGCGGATATCTATCCGCTTCCGGCAAGTCTGGCTGCCTCTGGCAGCATGGAAAGGAGTGGTATCATAAATGGATAACCAGAAAAAAATCGATGATGTTCTTTCTATGATAGAGGGATTCATGTCCCAAGGAGGCGGTCACATGAATGTAGAGGTTGATTCTCAGGATGAATCTCTTGAAAAGCATGTGTTGAAAATGAACAGTAATGAATGTGCCGGACAGAATATGGCTTGTAAAGTGCCTACCCTGCATGAGGGGCTGGACCGGGAAGAATAGAATTAAGTAAATTTGTGAAGGAGGACATTATCATGGTAAATGAACAGCAGGTTGATAACTTAGTATCAATGTTAGACGGATATGTAGCTGAAGGCGGACATCACTTAAACGTGAATGTATTTAATAGAGAGACTTTATTGGATGCACAGAAGCACCCGGAAAAGTATCCTCAGCTTACAATTCGTGTCAGCGGATACGCTGTAAACTTCATTAAGCTGACAAAGGAACAGCAGGATGAAGTTATTTCCAGAACATTCCATACAGCTATGTAATGGTATATAGGATACAATTTTGTCAATAATAAAATAGGTGATAAAATAGGGGGCACATCCATTGCGGCCCCCTATTCTTCAATTATAAACAAAGATGCAGAAAAACAGGTATTGCGTATAATGGATGATCACTGCATGAATCTGAAAATACGTATGGAGGAAAAAGATGGTAGGACACATTCATTCCATTGAGAGTTGCGGGACAGTAGATGGACCGGGACTTCGTTTTGTTGTTTTTGTCAAAGGATGTCCTATGAGATGTCAGTATTGTCATAATCCGGATACATGGGAGATGACGGGTGGTACGGATATGACAGTGGATGAAATTATGGATCAGTTTAACCATAAGAAGGACTTCTATAAAAATGGAGGTATTACAGTTACAGGTGGAGAACCGCTGATGCAGATTGAATTCGTTACCGAGTTATTCCGTGCTGCTAAGGCACAGGGAGTGCATACATGTCTGGACACTTCAGGGATTACTTTTAAAAAGGACAAAGAAGCTGTCATTGAAAAATTTGATCGTCTGATGGAAGTTACAGATTTGGTGATGTTGGATATCAAGCATATTGATCCGGAAGAACATATCAAGCTGACGAGACAGAAAAACGATGACATTTTAGCGTTTGCACATTATATTGATGAAAAAGGTATCGAGATTTGGATTCGCCATGTGGTTGTGGAAGGTATTACCTTAAAAGAAGAATATTTAAAACGTTTGGGACAGTTTATGGCTACGTTACACCATGTGAAGGCATTGGATGTTTTGCCGTATCATAATATGGGAGAAGTGAAGTATGAAAATCTGGGAATTGAGTATCCTTTAAAAGGAATGAAATCCCTGGATAAATCAAAAGCTGTCTGGGCGAGAGGTATTATTTTGGAAGCTTATCGGGAAGAAAAGAAAAAACAAAGTCTGGAAAAAAATTCGTAAGGGAAAAATCTTCTTGAATTATCAGAGGGCATGGAGTACAATGAGGATGAAAAGAAAGACGGAACAGCCAGTTTTTTGGAGAATCCGATTTTCGACAGAATAAAGTAAAATAAGGAGGAATATCTTATGGCATTTGTAATCAGTGATTCTTGTGTAAAGTGTGGTACATGCGAGGGAGAATGTCCAGTAAGCGCAATTTCTGAAGGAGATGCTCAGTACGTAATCGATGCTGATACATGCATTTCCTGTGGATCTTGTGCAGCAGCATGTCCAGTAGGAGCTATCTCTGAAGAGTAAGTAGTTCTTGGGTTGTCGTAACAGACGAAAACTGCCGGATAGAAATGTTTCTGTCGGTATGAATGAAAAAAATGGGGGCAATTTTATGTGCCCCTGTTTTTTTATAACTATTCAGGGCCATGCATGAGCAAAAGATTCCCCTCATAGAGGCACTTTTGTAAATGGGTTTTGAATTCCAACTTGAGGTAAGCAAATGAAAAAATATAAAAAGCATTATGAAATGCAGGCAGAAGTAAAGGAAAACGGAAAAATTGATCATAAAATTGTTTATAAAGGACAGTATTATTGTTATCAATGTGATGAGATGCGCCTGAAAAATATGAAACGAATATTTGGAGGAATTTTGGGGATACTCAGTGTAATTTTAGTGGGAATGGGATTAATTAATAATCCTGGGAGCAGGCGCTTTGAAATTACGATTCCATATGTATGCTGTTATTTACCGTTGGTATATGCATGGCTGGGTTTGTTTCGTATTATAATCGCACCTAAGCGAATGAGTTATGTGGATTATGATAAGGGGTATGTCCGTCTCAGAAAATCAACGGTAGGATTGTTTGTTTTTAGCGTGCTAATTATGGTGGGTGAACTGCTTTTTTGGATTTTGGGAAAGGAAAAATTTTCTTTGCACAGCGAATGGTTGTTTTTGATGGGCGGACTTTTTTTTTCCTTGATTTTGCTGGCTTTTTTGCGGATACAGCATTGTTTTCCTTGTATTTCCGAGAAAAAAATTTGACAAATACTACAGAATATGATAAACTACAGACTGACTTTTATGGGATAAAGTGAAGATAAAAAATGAACGTTTCTTTTCCCGCCCGGCTGGGATTTTAATGGTTCGGGATTCTTTTCAGTGCGTTGGAAAAACAGGTACAAATTTTATCTGTTACGTCCATAGAAAATTTTTGGGAGGATATTATGAGGAAAAAAATCAACAAAGCAGTTGCTGTTACCTTAGCTGGTGCAATGTGCTTGGGATTGACAGCATGTGGAAATGAAACAGCTACCACAACAGCTGCTGCAGACCAAACACAGGCAGAAGACAGCACAAAGGCAGACACTACAGAAGCTGGCAGCACAGATTCCAGCAGTTCTGACAGTTCAGAAAAGCCATTGGTATATGGTACCAGTGCTCTGAGCCAGAAATTTAGCCCATTTTATAATCAGACAGCATATGACAGTGATCTGGTTGAACTGACACAGGTTAACTTATTGACCATGGACAGAACCGGGGCTCCAGTTTATAATGCGATTGAAGGAGAAACCATTCCATATAATGGTACAGACTATACGTACACAGGTGTTGCTGATATCAGTGTGGAAAAAGGAGAAGAAACCACCACATATGATATTAAGCTTCGTGAAGATGTGAAGTTTAGTGATGGTGAAAATCTGACAGCAGATGACCTGATCTTTACATTCTATGTATTATCTGATCCTTCTTATACAGGTACATCATCGTTCTATTCTACATCGGTTATCGGTATGAAGAATTACCGTGCAAACAGTACAGCGGCAGGTGAAATTACAGATGCAGATCTGCAGGCTGCTATTGATTCCGGTGCTGTAGATACTGAGATTCAGGCTATTATGGCTGGTCTTCTGGAAAGTGATTATGCAGCAGCAGAAGAAGTGATTGCGTCCACTCCTGAATTCAAAGAACAGTATGGAGATGCTGCCGGTTATCTGGTACAGACTTATTCTAAGGATGAATCTTATACAGCAGCTTCTGATAAGGATCAGTTAATCAGTGACATCGTAGCTCAGTATGGCAATGATTATAAGGCATTGGCAGCTGCTTATGGCGATGAAACAGTTATGGATGCTGACGTTATGGCAGCAGCAGAAACTGTTGTTGTAGAGCAGAAGAAGAGCGAGGGTGTCGGTGAAGATGTAGCAAGCATTGAAGGTATCAAGAAGGTTGGCGATTACGAAGTAACTGTTACAACAGAAGGATACGATGCTACTATGATTTATCAGTTGGGGGTTGCAATTGCACCACTTCATTACTATGGTGATGAATCCAAGTATGATTATGAAAATAATCAGTTTGGATTTGAAAGAGGCGATTTAAGTGGTGTTCAGGCAAAGACAGCTGAGCCTATGGGTGCCGGTCCTTACAAGTTTGTGAAGTATGAAAATAAGATTGCATATCTGGAAGCAAATGAGAATTACTATAAGGGTACACCAAAGACAAAGTATGTACAGTTTAAGGAAGTTCAGTTTGCTGATATGATTCCTGGTGTGGAAAATGGTACATTGGATATCACAATGCCAGACGGTAACAAGACAAATATGGATCAGATCAAGGGTATCAACAGTAACGGAGAAATTGCAGGTGACAAGATGGTTGCCAATGCAGTTGATTTCCTGGGATACGGATATATCGGTATCAATGCAAACAATGTAAATGTAGGCGGTGTACCGGATTCCGAAGAATCCAAGAACTTGAGAAAGGCTATCGCTACTGTTCTTTCTGTATACCGTGATGTATCCATTGACTCCTATTATGGAGAAGCAGCAAGTGTAATTAACTACCCAATTTCCAATACATCCTGGGCAGCACCTCAGAAATCTGATTCTGATTATGCAGTTGCATATTCTAAGGATGTGAACGGAAACAGCATCTACACAGATGATATGACAGCTGAACAGAAGTATGAGGCAGCTCTTCAGGCAGCTCTTGGCTTCTTTGAGGCAGCAGGATATACAGTAACAGATGGTAAGGTGACAGCTGCTCCGGCAGGCGCTTCCATGGAATATGAAGTAATGATTCCGGCTGATGGAAAGGGTGATCACCCGACATTTGCAGTATTGACAGATGCAAGCAATGCTCTGGCATCCATCGGATTCACATTGACCGTTAACGACTTATCTGATTCCACTATTCTTTGGAACTCCATTAATGCAGGAACAAATCAGCTTTGGGCAGCAGCTTGGGGTGCGACAGCCGATCCTGATATGTATCAGGTTTACCACAGCAGCAATATTGTAGGCAAGGGCGGAACAGAATCCAATAACTATGCTATCGCAGATCCTGAACTGGATGAACTGATTATGCAGGCTAGACAGAGTGATGATCAGTCATTCCGTAAAGCAGCTTACAAGCAGTGCCTGGATATCATTCTTGACTGGGGTGTTGAAATTCCAGTATATCAGAGAAAAGACGTTACACTGGTTAGTGCAGAACGTGTGAATACAGATACAATCGTACAGGATATGACACCATTCTATGGATGGAGTACAGAAATTGAAAAGATTGAAATGAAATAATCTTAGATTGTACGATTAAATGTAAACTAGTTGAGCCCATCATGCAGTAAGTGTGCACCGGTGGGCTCAATTGATGTAATCCCTGGCCGTGGCAGGCTTCCCATTCTGGCGCAGGGCAGCGGATAAAAATACAGATTAGGAGAGGAAAAATGCGAAAATTTATAATAAAACGATTGCTGATCAGTATCGTGATCCTATTTTTCGTT
This sequence comes from Lachnospiraceae bacterium, assembly GCA_026169045.1. GTDB lineage: Bacteria > Bacillota > Clostridia > Lachnospirales > Lachnospiraceae > Fimimorpha. The sequence continues at coordinate 24,883 of JAPFDH010000012.1, forward strand.
GGCATGATAGCATACCTGCTAATGCGCTGCATGCCTGCTGACTATGTGGAACAGATGGCAAGAGAACTGTCCCAGAAGCCGGGGTCAAAAAGCTTTAATGAATGGAAAGAACAGCTTTATCAGGCATATGGTATGGATAGTAATATCATCATGGGATATTTTACATGGCTTGGTAATGCCGTGAGAGGTAATTTTGGGGATTCCTGGTCTCGGACCGGTCAGACGGTTATCCAGGTATTTAATAGTGTTATTTGGTATTCCTTTGCATTGGGTGCCGCTTCTTTTATTTTGGAAATTGTAATAGCGATTCCTCTTGGAATCATTTCTGCGAAAAAACAGTATAGCAAGACTGATTATGCTGTGACATTTATTGCTTTATTGGGAATTTCCCTTCCGTCGTTCTTCTTGGCGACGTTATTAAAATGGATTTTTTCTGTAAAACTTGGATGGTTAGATTTATTTGGTATCGTGGGAAGAAACCACGAACAGCTCAGTGAATTTGGGAAGATTTTGGATATGGGTGCCCATATGATTCTTCCGGTTATAACATTGACAGTGGTAAGTATTGGTAGCTTGATGCGTTATACACGAACCAATATGTTGGAAGTATTGAATTCGGATTTTATTCGTACTGCGAGAGCAAAGGGGTTGTCAGAGAAGAAAGTAGTCAATTATCATGCATTCCGCAACACTTTGATCCCAGTCGTTACAATATTAGGAGGTTCTCTGCCAAGTCTGTTTGCTGGTGCCCAGATTACAGAGACCCTGTTCCAGATCCCAGGTATCGGTTATACTTCTTATGAAGCAATTATAGCCGGGGATATTCCTTTTGTTATGTTTTACATTGTATTTATCGCGGTTTTGACATTATTGGGAACATTGATCGCTGATATTTTGTATGCAGTGGTTGACCCTCGTGTCAGAATCCAATAAGAAGGAGGGAGGACAAAATCTATGGCTAATACAGAGAATACAAAAGAAACGAACCGTCTGGATGACGAGCGGAGAGTCCGTGTCCTGTCTCCGGGAATGTTAGTATTTAAGCGTTTTACCAGAAACCGCCTGGCTGTTCTGGGAACGATTATTATTGTGCTTATGTTTATTTTTTCCTTTATCGGAGGTGCAATCAGCCCCTATGAAGAAAATCAGGTATTCCGTACTACGACTATGGAATCAAAAGCGTATGCAGGTGTTCGTGAAAACACAGATTTCCTGTATACGGATGCCCCTGGAAAAGAACTGCCTAAACTGGCAAAAACACAGGCAATTCTGGCTATCAACAATGGGGAAGAATCCTTTGTATCACAAGATGTGACTTATAACTTAATCAAAGAAAGTGATGAGTTTTATCGTGTAGTAGAAATGAGTCCAGTGGCTACAGTGACTACTTTAGGAAATGTAGCATCGTTTTCTTCCGTAGATGGAGCTGAAATCTCTGATGCAGTAAAAGAAGCATTTTCTCAGGCACAAAAAGATGGTGAAACATCTTTTAAAGTGGAAGGTACCGATTATTACATCAGTGGAAGCGGCCGAAATGTAACAATCGCTGTAACTCAGGATTTATGTATGATTAACAAATTAATCTTTAGCCCTTACAGTGCCGAAACCACTTTGGACTATAATTTCCAGGTAGCGGCAGAACGTGCCATGGAACATGGAAAAACAGAGTTTACTGTGGATGGTGTGGACTATAAGGCAGATATTGATGAAAAAACTTCCAGTGCAATTTTTTATAAAGTAGAGGGTGGTCAGGAAACAGAATATGCGATGGCATCACATTTCACAGTAAATCCGGTTTCCAGTGACGTATTCTTATCCATTGAATTTAAAGACCGTGTTCAGGAAGCTGTAAAGAATAATGAAAGCAGTTTTGTATTTGCTGATGCCAATGGCACAGAAGCGGAATATACGGTAGAAAGAAATAATAACGAATATACGATCAAAACTATGAAAGAAATCCAGGTGAACAGCAATTATGAATCTCCGTCAGCAGCACATTGGCTGGGAACAGACGGAAATGGTATGGATATTCTGACAAGATTGATGTATGGTGGACGTATCTCCCTGCTCATCGGTTTCCTGGTAGTTATTTTATCAGCACTGATCGGTGTGGTTTTAGGTGGTCTGGCTGGTTATTTTGGAAAATGGCTGGATAATTTGATTATGCGTTTGGTGGATGTATTCAATTGTATTCCTGCGATGCCGGTTTACTTGATTTTAGGCTCTATCATGGATTTTGCAAAGATTGATCCGCGACTTCGTATCTGGCTTTTAATGGTAATCCTTTCTGTGTTAAGCTGGCCGAGCATTGCCCGTCTTACAAGAGGTCAGATTTTGTCACTGCGTGAGCAGGAATTTATGGTAGCTACAGAAGCCACCGGTATTCGTGTCAGCAAGAGAATTTTTAAACATCTCATTCCCAATGTAATGCCGCAGCTTATCGTATCTTGTACCATGAGTCTTGGTAGTGTCATCCTGATGGAAGCTACATTGAGTTTCCTGGGATTGGGTGTTAAGTTCCCGTATGCTTCTTGGGGAAATATGATTACAGCAGTAAATGACTTATACGTATTGAAAACATATTGGTTTGTATGGATCCCGGCAGGTATCTGCATTGTCCTGACTGTATTGGGATTTAACTTTATTGGTGATGGTCTGCGTGACGCGTATGACCCGAAGATGAAAAGGTAGGTGAGCGTGATGGCAGGAAAGAATAAATCCGATTATATTTCAGCGAAGGAATCACGCCGTATCTCCAAAGAGAATCGGAAGATTACCCAGAAATACGAAAAAATGAGGAACAGAAAGAATGTTCCGAGAGAAGAATATACGACAAAAATGAAAGATCCCAAGAATGTTGTGGAATTTGATAATCTTCACACATACTTCTTTACCGATGTCGGTGTAGTAAAATCGGTAGACGGAGTTACATTTGAGGTTCCCCAGGGAAAGACAGTAGGGGTCGTGGGAGAATCCGGCTGTGGAAAGTCTGTTACCAGTTTGTCTCTTATGCAGTTGGTACAAAGACCGCAGGGGCAGATCGTGGAAGGAAGCATTCGATTTAATACTGGAACAGAGGTTTTGGATATTGCCAAAACACCGGATAGCGAAATGCAGAAACTTCGTGGAAATATGATGTCCATGATTTTCCAGGAACCAATGACCAGTTTGAATCCGGTTTTCCGTATCGGTGCACAGGTAGATGAAATTATTGCTCTTCACAATAAGCAGATGTCCAAAGAAGATGTAAAGAACCGTACCATTGAAATGTTAAAGATGGTTGGTATTGCCAATGCAGAGGGTGTATATTCCATGTATCCTCATGAACTTTCCGGTGGTATGCGTCAGAGAATTATGATCGCTATCGGGTTGGCATGTAATCCGAGACTGATTATTGCCGATGAACCGACAACGGCTTTGGATGTAACCATTCAGGCGCAGATTTTGGATTTGCTCCGTGATTTGAAAAATAAGATTAACAGCAGTATTATGTTGATTACCCATGATTTGGGGGTAGTCGCTGAGATGGCAGATTATGTGGTTGTAATGTACGCGGGACGTGTAATTGAAAAGGGAACGGTTCATGATGTATTCAAAGATCCTCGTCATCCTTATACGATTGGTCTGATGAACAGTAAACCGGTGGTTGGTAAAAAAGTAGACCGTCTCTACAGTATTCCGGGAAAAGTACCGAATCCGGTGGATATGCCGAATTATTGTTATTTCCGTGATCGTTGTGATCATTGTACCAGTGAATGTGACGGGGCTTATCCGGGTGAAATTCAGATTTCACCGACCCATGTGGTATCCTGTTATCGCTGCCGGGAGATAAAAAAGGAGGAGATGTAATCATGGCAAAAAAAGACGTTACCCCATCTTATACTCCGATTAAACATGATGATCAATATATTCTGGAAGTAAATGGGCTGAAGAAATATTTTCCGATTAAGGGGAATGTATTTTCCAAGGAAAAAGGCTATGTAAAAGCAGTAGACAATGTAAGTTTTAATATTAAGCGTGGTACAACCATGGGACTTGTAGGAGAATCCGGTTGCGGAAAATCCACTACAGGAAGAACCATCCTTCGTCTGCTCGATAAGACAGATGGTCAGGTGTTATTCAACGGAAAAGAAATCTTTGATCTGAATAAAAAGGAAATGCATCAACTTCGTCAAAAAATGCAGATTATTTTTCAGGATCCTTATTCCAGTTTATCACCCCGTCTTCCGATTGGTGAAATTATTGGGGAGGCCGTAAAGGAACATAATTTAGTTCCCAAAAATGAATATAATGATTATGTGGATCAGGTAATGGAAAATTGTGGGCTTCAGTCATTCCATAAAACCCGTTATCCCCACGAATTTTCAGGTGGACAGAGACAAAGAATTTGTATCGCAAGAGCATTGGCACTGAATCCCGAATTCATAGTTTGTGATGAGCCAGTATCTGCGTTGGATGTATCCATTCAGGCACAGATCATTAATCTGCTGAAGAATCTTCAGGATAAATTTAATCTGACGTATTTGTTTATCTCCCATGACCTTTCGGTTGTGGAGCATATTTCAGATACGGTAGGTGTTATGTATCTGGGAAGCATGGTGGAGTACGGAGCAAAGGAAGATATCTTTGATGAACCGCTGCATCCATATACAAAAGCTTTGTTTAGTGCGATTCCGATTCCGGATCCGGATATGAAGATGAATCGTGTCGTTCTTCAGGGAAGTATTCCGTCTCCGGCTAATCCGCCAAGCGGATGTAAATTCCATACCAGATGTGCCCAGTGTATGGAAAAATGTAAGAAGGAAGCTCCTCATCCTATTGATGTGGGCAATGGGCATTATGTAGTATGTCATTTGTATGATGATTTGCCACAGAAAAAATAAATAATACAGTAAAACATAGAAATACAAAAGAGGGGGAGTTGTAAAACTTCTGCCATAGAGAAAAAATAATTGACATCGTAAAGGAAAGAAGCTATTTTTTCTATATTCGCAGAGATTTTATAGGCTCCTCCTTTTGGCTATGGAACCATGGGAAAATAAAGAGGAAAAAAGGAATGAAGCAAGAAAAAAATACTTTGGAAGAAATGGAAAATGATATACAAGAAGAATTGGATGAAACAACACAAATTGCGGATATGAACGTGGAGGGAATGCCCTGGTATCGTAAAACGAAGCCGCTTTATCCAGACAGCGGTCTTCCGAAGACAGAAATGAGCAAAAAAGAGACATTTCATTTTGTGGTGTCGGCCACATTGGCAGGCTTGCTGATCGGATTGATTATGATTGGCGGATGTGCGTTGTTTATCCTGTTTTGTATTCATGTGTGGTTTCGCTGAAGACGGAAAAAGGACTTATTTGTAATGCTTGAGTTTTGCCGGATGATTTGCTACAATACTGATAACGCCTGTGTGGGGCAAAGTAGATATGGAAAATAATCCCAAAAAGGGAAATGAATGGGAAACAGGAGTCGGAATGAAAAAAAAGAAGAGAAGGCAATCAGGGGTTCGTACGATTTATCTTTTGATTGCATTGATGATTGTAACCGCTGTATTTACAGGAAGTATTTTAGGATGGCTGATCTGGTATGGGATTAGCGGGGGAGTATCCAAACCGCGGGAGACAGAAGCAGTGGAAACGGAAGAAAACATAGGAGAAACGGAATCGGAAGAAGAAACGGAACCACTTCCGGATGTGTCAGAAATTCCCGGGGCAAATCAGCAATTAATGATGGTTCCCAACGGAAACAGTACTATTATGCATGAAGGAAATATGGGATTTACCATGGAAGCCCCAAATGCTTGGGCAGAGCGTATTGTAAGCCGTTATGAAGAAGAACTGGATGGAACGACATTAATATTTTATGAGAAAGAAAATATGTTGAATGGTTCAGAAGATAATCAAGGTATTTTATTTTCTATAAAAGAATTTTCAACGACCACAGCTGTTTTGCCGGAAGGAAAGCAAGTTCAGGTACTAAGAGAAGCGAACGAAGAAGAAAATATTACTCCAGTTATTGCAATCTTACCCGATGAGCCTATTTATGAGCCAGATTTGGAGCAACCGTATCTGGAAATGGAAAAAGATGTTCTCAATGTGTTATCAACTTTCGCTTGGGAAGAACGGGGAGACGATATCCGCTTTGATTTGGCGGAGGGAGTTACGATTACGCTTCCATATTATTGGGCGGATGGTTATGAAGTGGGCAGGGGAGAAAATGTAGAGATTGGAGAAGGTATTACGGGTACCGTTTATGATTTCTATGAAAATGATAATCATGCAGCCAATGGAAACGGTCTTCTGATGCGTTTGTTTGTTTATGAAGGAGATATCGATGTTTCATCTGTGGATGGATATCAAAAAGATGTGGCAGAATTACCGGCTGTAAATGGAGAAAAAGAGAAAAAGGTGGCCTGGTTTTCTATGGATGGACAGTATGATGCATCAAATGTTTCATTGACATATGAATATCAATATTTGTATTCCAGTATTCCATGGATTATGAATCATAATGTATCTGTGACAGTGACAGAGGAAACGACGGAAGAAACGACTACAATTCCAGAGACAGAACCGCCGACGACTCCGGCACCAGAGACAGAGCCACCGACGACTCCGGCACCGGAGACGGAACCGCCGACAACTCCAGCACCAGAGACAGAACCGCCGACAACTCCGGCACCGGAGACAGAACCGCCGACAACTCCGGCACCGGAAACAGAACCGCCAACCCAGCCTTCATCATCCGTTCCGCAAACGACATCGGCGCAGCCTTCTAATTCGGAAGGAGCATAATTGCAATCATTATTTAAAATAGGATAAAAAATCCCGCCATACAGAATCAGTACAATGGTAAATTCCAAAAGGATGTTCTGTATGACGGGAATTTTTTGATATAAATTTAATTGGATTTAAATATGTTTTCGGCGAAAAAGACCTTTTCGCTTTTTTTCTTTGGGAGCTTGTGTGGCTGCTGCTTCACTTCGGTCTTTTTGATATTGACGAATGGTTTCGTCGAGATGTTTAAATCGTGTTTCTTCTGCTTCTTCTTTTAGGCGCATTAAATAGTCCAATTCTTTCAATACTTTATCACTGACCTGGCTGGATATGTAAGATCCTACGTTTTGTCCAAGCGTCTCGGTATTGGCCCGTATTGCCTGGGCAACGATATCATTCATAATCAGCTGAAATTGTGCCATTTTTTCTTCCTGAGTTGCAGGAGGTGCGGAACGATTCAGAGAAATGACGTTTGAGGGTTCTTCTGATGAAGGCTGTTCCTCTTGAAATTCATGTTGCTGTAATTCATTTTCCTCATCTGCCATTGCGCGCCGGTTCATTTCTTCAGAAAGGACCGCTAACAGTCCAAATTCTTCTTCACCAATGTTTTTTAGTTTTGGTAGAAGCATTTTAATTGCTTTCAGTTGATAACCGTTTTCCTTTAGTTCCCTAATTTGTTTAAACATTCGTATATGTTCTTCTGTATAATAGCGATGCCCCATTTCATTTCTTGGAACTTCCAGCTGAAGTTCTTCTTCCCAATACCGAAGCACATGAGCTTCAACATTAACTTGTTTTGAAGCATCTGAGATCATATAACGTGTTTCACTCATACGTGTAGTTTCCCCTTTCTCTATGTCTGGCATTAAAAATGGCATAGTTGTAAATACCCGGCTATATTTATTATAACAGAACTTGTCCTGTATGCACGGGGAAACCATCGACAAATAAGGTGCATCAGAAAGGGAGTAAAAGTTGAAAAAATGTAAATTTTGTCATTTCCGTTATAGTTTCCTGATGGATTGGCGATAATAGAAAGAAAAAGTCTCCCGGCAGACACCAGGAGACTGATATACGAACGTTTTGTTTTGACGAAACGCTTTAGAGGAAGATTAGTGGCATAGATGTGAGATATTGATACATCATAACATAATGACAAAAACTTCCTGCCATGACAAATAAATGAAAGATTTCATGACTTCCAAAGGCTTGGTGTCTGGAATTGAACAGTGGAAGTTTAAGAGCATAAATAATGCCTCCAACGGTATAAAAAATGCCTCCGGCTAAGAGCCAGAAGAAAGCAGCGCGGGGAAGATTCGTCCAAAGCTGTCCGAGAGCAAAAATACAAAGCCATCCCATAGCGATATATAATACAGAGGAAATCCATCTTGGACAAAATACCCAAAATGCCTTCAGGAGAATTCCACATAAGGCCATACTCCATACACCGACACAAAGGAGGATTCCTGTTGATGGCTTCAGGGCAATTAAGCATACGGGCGTATACGTACCGGCGATTAAGATGGAAATCATCATATGATCTATTTTTTTAAGGATGCGATTCGTCTTTGGAGAAATATCGAATGTGTGATAACAGGTGCTGGCAGCATAAAGAAGAATCATACTGCAAATAAAGAACAGCATGGAAATCCAGTAAACAGGTTCAGGATTTTTTCCGGCTTTTAAGAGGAGCGGAACAGCTCCGGCTATGGAAAGGAGCATTGCTATAAAATGTGTGATTGCACTTCCGGGATCTTTGATGGGAAGAGAATTCCATGATTTGTGAACAGTTTTAGAAATAGAAGTCGAAGTCATAATTTGCCCTCCTTAACAAATGTGATAAAATATTGAAATATAAACCATAATATGCATATTTAATATTATATCAAATAGTATTAAAAACTATGTGTTAAAATGATAATAACGCATTAGGAAATAAATGTCAAGCAAAGCAAAAAAAGATGCGAAAAAAGATTGACAGTAAAGTCTCACTTTTTTCGCATTATATTTGTGGGCAGACAACAAGCTGTGATTGGATACTTGCATACACACAGTGCACCTGTCCATCGTTATGGCAAAATAGTATTGGAATGATCCATTTGTTATTCTGTTACTGCAATTACTTCGACTTCACAGAGTACATTTTTGGGAAGAGTTTTTACAGCAACACAGGAACGTGCAGGTTTTCCTGTAAAATATTTTGCATAGACTTCGTTAAAAGCGGCAAAATCATTCATATCAGCCAGAAAACAGGTGGTTTTTACAACATGAGTGAAATCGGTTCCCGCTTCTTCTAAAATAGAAGAAAGGTTTTTCATAACCTGTTCAGCCTGTTCGGTAATAGTAGTTCCAACGACATTGCCTGTTTCTGGGCATAAGGGTACCTGACCGGAAGTAAATAACATATTGCCGGTCATAATGGCCTGAGAATATGGTCCAATGGCAGCTGGTGCCTGATTTGTATGGATTGTTTTCATGATGAAAGACTCCTTTCTAGAGTAAAATATTTTACATGAGGTTATTGTAATCCAAAAAAAAAGATATTGCAAGGTTTGCTGTTAAACAGTATGTAGGATATAGATTAACACAGCAAACAGCAGGATATGCAAGAAAAAAAGGATAGGTACACCGACGGAAAAGGAAAGATGGCGGGTTTTGTGGTGAAAAAGATACATACCGAGAAAGGAACCCAGACTACCGCCTAATATTGTAACAAGAAAAAGAGTTTTTTCCGGGATTCGGTACGCATGTCTCACAGCCTTATTCTTATCAATTCCAAAAAGTGAAAAGGATAAAATATTAAAGAAAAGTAAGTATATGCCCAAAATATTTAGAAAGTGTTCCATAGAAAACCTCCTTTTGTATAAGTATATTTATTATAATAATAAAAGAGGGGAAAAGCAAGGATTCCATGTGTCACGGCAAAATTGGAGAATGCGAAGAAGTACTTTTTGTTTTAGAGAAATAATCCGTGAATAGAAAATGAATGAAATATAAGATATGCTTGTAAAGAAAAGGGGAAATAGTATAATATTCTCAGAAAATCAGGGAGAGAATGGTAATTATATGTTGGAGGAAGTAGAGCAAATTCAAAAGAAAGGGTATCCTGGCGCAAACGTATGGAACATACAGAAACAAAAATTCTGTAAAAATCCGGATCTTATTATTGCAAATCTGGTGGCGGAAAAGATAGGGCTGCAAAATCTGATAAAAATAGTAAAAGGAAGCAGAGCAAAATACATATCGGTTCTTATCTGGGATAAACGAAATAAGAAATGTTTATCGGTATTTATGGGTGAAAAGGGAGTTTATCATAGTGTTACAGAAGAAGAGGTGATCAGCGCTTTTCAGGAAAACTGGCTGGATCTTATTTACATGAAAGATGGGATTGAGGTGGAAGGCGTGTTTTTTATACGACTGGATTTCCGGGTTTTACGGTGAGTGCAAATTGAAAATTTTCATTTCATATTTAGATGAGTAAATCCTCCCTTGCTTTTTATCGTAATTAATAATATAATAGCCATAGCAACAAGTAGTCCTTTAATCTCATATAAGAAAGTTATACGCTTTGCTTACTGAGTAAAATTATTTGAAAAGAGTGAGGAGGCGCGGGCAATGATGAAAAGAGCAGCCGTTTTGTTACTGTGTTTTTGTATGTTTTTTGTTTTGAGTGCATGTGGAAACAATAATTTGTATCAAGCTCCTACAAAGGAGGCAACTCAGGCAGAAGTTTCAGATAGTAATGCAGCAGGGGATGGAGAGAGTGCACCAGAAGCAGAAGAATCCAGTGCCGGGGAACCGGCGGCAGAGGAACCATCCTATGATGTGCAGGATGTGGAACCCCATACGATGTATGTAATCGCCGAAAGCAAATTAAATGTTCGTAAGGGACCATCTACAGATGCGGAAAGTGTTAATGCATTAAATCGAGGGGATACAGTTACTGTGACAGGAGTTTCCGGTGATTGGTCCAAAATTGAAATGGATGGTCAATCCTATTATGTAAAAACAGAATTTCTGAGTGAATCTCAACCGACAGCGCAAGCGTCGGTTGATTCTGTCTCTAATGGTCATATTGTTTGTATTGATCCCGGACATCAGCAGAGCGGCATAGCAGAGCAAGAGCCCAATGGACCTGGGTCATCTGTTATGAAGGCGAAACTGGCTACAGGAACAACAGGGGTTGCGACAGGAAAGAATGAAAGTGAATTGACACTGGAAGTCTCCTTAAAGCTTCGAGATGAACTGCAGGCAAGGGGGTATCAGGTGGTGATGATACGGGAGACACAGGATTGCCCGTCCAGTAATGCAGAGCGTGCTGTGACTGCCAATGAAAGCGGGGCGGAAATTTTTGTAAGAATCCATGCCAATGGTTCGGATGATCCAAATGTCAATGGAGCGGTATGCTTTGCACCGTCCACATCCAATCCCTATGTGGGGGCGATTGCGGAACAGTGTCAAAATTTATCCCGTTTGGTGGTAAATGGATTATGCGAGGCAACAGGAGCTAAAAATTTGGATATTCAATTGACGGATGATATGACAGGAATTAATTGGTGTCAGATTCCTGTAACGATTGTGGAGATGGGATTTATGACGAATCCTACGGAAGATCAAAATATGTCAGATCCTACCTATCAGCAGAAGATGGTAGAAGGGATTGCAAATGGAATTGATGGGTATTTTAATTAAGAAAATTATAAATAATATGACAGGAGAGTCGTGGAAGCGTATTCCATGGCTCTTTTTAGTAGTAAAGATTAGTCAATAAAGTAAAAAGAATCTTATGTTTTAAATGAAAAAATAACGATAAAATAGGAATATACAAAACGGGAAGATGCATCTCCTATTAAAATTGATATAGTAATTGGTTACGTAAAAATAAAAGGAAAATGGAGGTAGCTATGAGAAAATCTAACAGAAGAAAATGGATGGTTTTGACATTGGCAGGTGCCATGGTGTTGGCAGCTGCAGGATGTGGCAGTACAAATAGTGAATCGGATACACAGAAAACAGAAAATGTAGAGAACAGTGAAATTGTAAAACCGGAAAGTGAGGAAGATAAATTAAAACATTATGATGAAACAATTACGCTGACATATGCAAAATCCGAGGTGGTAACGGATTATCCATCGGGACAGGATGCACAAAACAATGCGCTTTATGACATGTGGGAAGAACTGATGGGAATACATGTAGAAAATCAAATTACAGCTTCTTTGGATAATTTTAATGAAAAGATGAACTTGGCAATTACAACAGGAGAAATTCCGGATTTTGCGGTGGTCGATGCTTCAACGATGCAGTCATTGATGGAAAATGAATTAGTACAGGATATGTCAGAATATTATGACGTTTGGGGAACAGATAAACTAAAAGAAAATCTTGGGGATAAGGAAGATGAGATTTGGTCTGCATGTACAAAAGATGGAAAAGCATATGGAATTCCGGTGATCAACACGGTAGGAGACCAGTTGTGGGAATTATGGATTCGAAAAGACTGGTTGGATGCGCTGGGCTTGGAAGAACCAAAAACTATAGAAGAATTTTGGGATATGTGTGAGGCGTTTACGACACAGGATCCTGATGGAAACGGAGAACAGGATACGTATGCTCTGTATATGGATAAGGATTTGCTTGGAGTCGATGCGTTGTTGGCTGCTTACGGTGCCTATACACAAGATGATTATTACGTAAAACAGGAAGATGGCAGTTATATTGCCGGATGTACAGATACGAAAGCGGCGGAAGGGTTGAAAGAACTGGCTTATTTGTATGAAATAGGCGGAATTGATCCGGAATTTGCTGTAAAAGATAATACAACAGCGGAAAGTTTGATTGCCGAGGGTAAAGTCGGTGTATATGTGGGACATTTCTTTAGTGCTGGTACACTAAAAAATTGTTACGAAAATGTGGAAGGTTCTGATTGGGTAGCGGTACCGATGCCGGGAGTAGAAGAAGGAACATATGAAAGCGGTGTACTTGCAAATGTATATGGATATATGTACTGCAGCAGCACATGTGAACATCCGGAAGCAATTATTACCATGTTAAATTGGGTTTGTGAAGGATATGCAGATCCTACACCAGGAAATGCATTTTATGAAAAATATAACGAATTGGCAAAAGATGCAGAGTTGAGTGCCGCAGGACTAAATAATTTAATGCCATTTCAGATGGCATCCAATATTAATTGGGGTGAAGTGTTTGAAGAGGCTATAGCCAATGGAGATGAACATGTGGATGGAAAAGATGCGGATTATCAAAATGTAATTAGTACGGAGTTGGATGACGGTACATCGTGGACATGGAAAAAAATCTATTTGGAAGGCTATCAGGCTTTGGATTTCGAAAATATCCGTTACAGTGATTATATGGGAGCGCCTACAGAGACAGCTACGAAAAAACAAGCTATTTTAGATGATGAAAAATTGAAGATGTACATTGCTATGATTATGGGAGAGACAAGTGTGGATCAATTCAGTGAGTTTGTATCGCAATATGATAAATTGGGTGGATCAGAAATCTGCAATGAAATAAAAGAGTATATGGAAGCTCGCTGAGATAAAATGAGTGATTGAGTCGGAGAAAACGGGGGCCGCAAACAGCAATGCTGTGGAATGCAGCACCCGTTTTCTGGTTTGATTGTGGAAAAGAGAGGAAAACTATGAAAAGAAGGAAACAGGGAACGATGTATATGGCCATAAAAAAAGATTGGAGCAGAAACTGGCAACTGCATGCTTTGATTTGGCCGGGATTAGTTTTACTGATACTGTTCAAATTTATTCCTATGGGCGGCATTGTTATGGCGTTTAAAGATTATGTGCCAAAGAAAGGGATTATAGGATCTGAATGGGTGGGAATGGAAAATTTTTCATATATGTTTTCTCTTCCTAATACTTATCAGGTATTATGGAATACTTTGCGAATTGCCATTGAAAAAATTATTGTTAATTTTCCAATCCCTATTTTGGTTGCGCTGATGCTGAATGAGATTCAAAATATACGATTGAAAAAAACAGTGCAGACAGTTATTTATCTGCCGTATTTTATTTCTTGGGTAATCATTGCCGGAATTGTTCAGGATCTTTTTGTGGAAGATGGTTTGGTAAACCAAATGATCACTGGATTGGGCTTATCACCTGTCTTTTTCATGGGAGAGGGAAAGGCTTTTGAGGGAATGCTCATTGGCACGGACGTCTGGAAAAATTTTGGATATGGTACTGTTGTATATTTGGCAGCCATTACAGGTGTGGATGAAGCATTATTTGAAGCAGCAAAAATTGATGGAGCCAGCCGCATCAAACAAATCTGGTATATCACCATTCCTTCTATTGCGCCGATTGTGATGCTTATGCTAATTTTGAGTCTCGGAAATGTTATGAATGCAGGATTTGAACAGATATTTAATTTATATAATCCTTTGGTTTATGATTCTGCGGATATTATTGATACGTTTGTATATCGTATTTCTCTGGTAGAGGCTAATTATAGTCTTGGAACAGCTGTGGGATTGTTAAAGTCTGTGGCAAGTTTCATTTTAATTGTATCCAGTTATGGCATTGCAAATAAATATACAGATTATACCGTGTTCTAGAAAGGAGAAGACGATAATGGTAAAACAAAAAACAGCGTATAAAATAAAAAACAGATCGGTATCTTCACGTATTTTGACAGGGCTGAATAGTGTGGTGCTTTTGTTTGCGACATTGTTGTGTTTGTTTCCCATATTGAATATATTTGCCACGTCCTTAAGCAGTCAGGCTGCGGTTAGTGCAAATCGTGTCACTTTTTTTCCGGTGGAATTTACGCTTGCATCCTATCAAACAGTACTGCACCGCGCAGCATTTTGGAGTGCAGCATGGATTTCAGTCAAACGGGTTATTGTGGGAATCATAATCAATGTGGTCATTACTGTAATGATGGCATATCCGCTTTCCCGGTCGGTCAATGAATTTCCCATGCGTCGTGTATATGTGGGAATTCTGATGGTAGCTATGGTTTTTGATGGAGGTCTGGTGCCAAATTATCTTTTGGTTCACAGTCTTCATATTTTTGATACCATTTGGGCTTTGGTGCTTCCTTGCTCTGTTAAAATCTTCTATGTTATCCTTATGATGAATTTTATTAAACAACTTCCGGGTACTATGCTGGAGGCGGCAAAAGTCGATGGCGCCGATCACATAACAGTATTGACGCGCATTGTGCTACCCGTATCCAAACCGGTTTTGGCAACAGTAACTTTATTTTGCTTTATCGATCATTGGAATGCATGGTTTGACGGGAAAATTTATAATAATAATTCGGCAAATTATCCTTTACAGACGTATTTGCAGGCAATGCTTTCCAATGCAGATAATACACTTGTTTCAGATTCTATACAGAACATGCTGACAAATACACAGACTTTGGAGGCGGCACAGATGTTTTTAACACTACTTCCGCTTTTGGTGATCTATCCTTTTTTGCAGAAGTATTTTGTAAAAGGTATTACAGTTGGTGCAGTAAAAGGATGAGGATGATATACTATATAGATACAAGGAATCAAACAATTTGAAAAGGTGTTTGATTCCTTGTGTCAAAATGATAAACAGAAATGTGAACGGATGCTATAAGAAGATAGGAAAGAAAGGGAGAAAGCCTTGGATAAGATAAGAAGATTGCCGATCAGTGTAAAAATTATTGTGATTATTGGTGGAGTTTGGATTATTTTTTCAGCAGTTATGGTCTCGGTTTTCTTTCGGTTGAGTCAGTTGATTTCTGATCGGTTGGTGGCCAATCAGGAAGATAAAATAAATTATTTTTCGGCAGCGGTAAATAAGGATATTCAAAATACGGTTCAAAAGTTAGTTGAATTATCGGTAAATGAAAATATTCTCTCCTTTGTACGAAGGAAAAAGGAAGAGTTTAATTATAAAGAATATGAGATATATAGAAATGCATACAAAGAATTAAGCAGTTGTTTTGCGAGCAGCATGTATATTGATGATGTGTTCTTGTATAATTGGGGAAACGGTGAACTATTATCAGTGGATAAAAGTTTGTATTCTCTGGAAGAAAGTGAAACGGAGGGATGGCTGAAAGAGGGAATAGAAACAGGAGCGGAATGTATATACGGGGATGATCAGATTGTATACTTATATTATACGGAGAATAGTGAATTGACAATGGGAATGAAAATTTCTCTGCAACAGATTAAAAATACATTGCAGTCCTATGAGAGTGAAAGAGATTATCAATTTTTCTTTGTATCTGCAAATAATTATGAATATTTGGGAAATGGAAGTGGAGATTCGGAGCTTGAGAAAAGTATTTATGAGAAAATTGATTGGAATAATAGGAAGGAAGAATACAAGGTAAAGAAAAATTCTTATATTGTACGATGCCTGGGAAATTCATATAATCAATTTTATATTGTCATGTATAGTGATAAAAAGGACGTTTTGGCGGATGTTTATTATATGTGGTGGATTCTGGGAATTCTTTTGATTTTATTTTCTGTGATTTCTCTAGTGTTATTTTTCGGTATACGGAAAATGATTATGCGTCCAATGGGAAAGCTGGAATATGCAATGAAAAAAATAGAAGACGATTGTTACAGTATCAGCCTGAAATTGGATGAATCTATGGAATTTTCTTATGTGTTTCGTCAGTTTAATAAAATGGCAGAAAAAATCCGAACATTAATTCAGGAAGTATTGGAAGAGAAGATTCTGATGGAACAGATAAAAAACCGACAATTGTCTCTTCAGATTAATCCCCATTTTTTATTTAATAGTTTGTATATGGGGTATCGGTTGGCGAAAGCAGATGATATGGAATCGGTTGCGGAATTATGCTTGTATTTGGGAGATTATTTTGGTGTATTGACGTATGCATCAAAAGAATATATTCGTTTGGAAAATGAAATTCAATTTACACAGGCATATTTGAAATTAAATAAAATGAGATATGGAGAACGTTTGGAGTATAGTCTGATATGGGATGAAAAACTAAGGGATGAAAAAATTCTTCCATTACTATTACAGCCTCTTTTGGGTTTTTTGATTCAGGAAGGAGTGGAGAAAAGTTCCCATCCGGTATGTCGAATTGTGATTGAGATAACGGATAAAAATGAATGGATCTATTTTAAAATCAGAGAGAATTCAGGTGTATTTGATCAGAGTATGGTGCTTAAGATTTTGAAAGTAATACAAGGGGATGCGATGCCGGAGGAATATTTCGAATTGTGGAATTTGAAACACAGGATAGAAGGTATGTATGAGTTAGAGAATGGCATTGATATATGTCAAAAAAATAAATGCCTTTATATTGTATATGCTATGGAAAAGAGAGGAAGTCTGGAACAATATGTATAATCTTTTGATAGTGGATGATGAACGGATCATAGCAGACGGATTACAGGAGGCAGTCCGCGCCTCTTATTTACCGTTGAAAAATGTAGATGTGGTATATCAGGCATCAAAGGCTTTGGAACGAATGGAATCGATTCCTTATGATATTATATTGACAGATGTCCGTATGCCGGGAATGGATGGCTTTTCTTTGGTTCAGGAAGCAAAAAAAATATGGCCAAGAATAAAAGCGATTATACTTACAGGAAATCGAAATTTTGATTATGTAAGAGATGCCATGCGTTTGGGATGTGTGGATTTCCTTATTAAACCGGCAAGTGATGATGCGTTAAAAGATGCATTATGGCGTGTGATTGGACGATTGGATCAGGAATGGATGGAAAATTTTTCTGTCGGAGAAAATGAGAAAATCCAGTCAATTGCTATGAAGAATAAAAGCAAAGAGGAAATCCTGAAAGATGGAATGTTTATGCTCCAAGAAGAGGGGAGTGTGGAGGGTGTAAAAAACTTTTTAAAAAAACAGGAATTTTCTTTTGCATTTGGTTTGAATATGGATGTTTTTTTACTTTGTTTTAGAAAACATCGGATGCATATTGAAGAAATAAAGAAGGGAATACAAAAGATTTTAACCACTATGTATGGAGAAAAAGTTTTTGTACAGGTCTGCTTCTGGAATAGCCAACAGATGCTCTTTATGATTCAATATAAAAAAATAGGACAGGGAATACGGGAAAGCTTATATAAAACCTGGGAAGAAATTCAAAGCATTTTGTATGAAAAACAGGATGTCAGGATGTCCATAACCATACAGAAAAATGTGGATTTGGATCATTGGATTGAAGATGTGCTGAGACTGTATCAGAGAAAAGAAAATGGGTTCGTATGCGGGGAACTGGTAATTATCGATGGTCAGGAATGGGAGGAGCGAACGGGTATCGAGGGAATTATGCAAAAGATAGAATTTTATATTAAAAAAAATCCAGAAAAAGATCTTTCTCTGGCATGTTTAGGGAAGCTGTTTTGCTTTAATCCATCCTATCTGTCCAGAGCGTTTCACCAATATAAAAACGAGTCACTTTCTGCTTATATTGCAAGAATCCGGATAGAGCGGGCAAAAAAGCTGCTGTTGGAAACAGATGAAAAGATATATGAAATTGCTATGAAAAGTGGATTTGAGACGCCAGCTTATTTTTCCAGAATCTTCAATAAATATGAGAAAATGTCTCCGAAAGAATATCGATTAGCTTATAGGAACAGAGAAATATAATCCATTTACAGAGTAAGAGGCTTGTAGTATCTTGAAGAAAATATAAAGATTAAGTTATAAAACAAGGGAAGGAGATACTATGAATCCGATACAAATAGGTTTTTTAGGATTTGGATGGAGAGCAAAAGGTTATGTTAAGGCCATGGAACAACGGCCGGATCTTGTCAGAATTGCCGGAATTTATATTCGTAATAAGTCGAAGGCAGAGGAAGAAGAACAGAAGTATCCTGGTATGGTGGATACCGATTTAGAAAACTTTCTAGAACGGAAAATGGATTTTGTTCTTTTGGCAGTTCCCAGAAATTGCGCATTGGACTATTTAAAACGCTTATCCGATAAAAATATACCGGTACTTTGTGAAACACCTCCGGGGGCGAATGTGGAGGAATTAATAGAGTGTTGGAGGTTAAAAGAGAAAAAGGGAGCGAAAATCCAAGTAGCGGAACAATATTTTCTTCAGCCGTATCATGGGGCATGTCAGAAAATGGTGGAAAGTGGAATGCTTGGTAACGTAAATAATTTGAGTATTTCTATGATTCATGATTATCATGGAATTAGCATGATGCGTCGTTACCTGGGAGTCGGTTTTGAATCCTGTAATATTCGGGGCAGAAGTTTTACTTTTCCTGTTCGGGGAAACTGTGATCGTGGAGGTTTATATCAGGATAGAAAAGAAGAAATACAGGATGTGAGAAAACGGGCAGATTTTGTTTTTGAAAGCGGAAAAGTGGGATTCTATGATTTCTCAGGAGAACAGTATTTCAATTATTACAGAAGTCGACACATTAGAATACAGGGGACATGCGGTGAGATTTGTGACAATCAGACGGTTTATCTGGGAGAAGACGGTTTCCCGGTTATGGGTCAATTGATTCGGGAAGATTTGGGGAGAGATTCCAATTTGGAAGGATTCAGCCTCAGAAGAATTACAATGAACGGGAAGGAATTATATAGAAGTCCGTTTGCTGATCAACCGTTTGCACGTCTTTCCGATGATGAAATTGCCATGCTGAACCTTTTGACAAGGATGAAAGAATATCTGGAAGGGAAAGGCGAGGCGTATGCCCTGGAGGAGGCACTCCAGGACACATATCTCACATTTCTGATGAACGAATCAATCCGTACCGGTAAGGAAGTCCGCGCAGAAAGAATGCCATGGGCGAAGATTTGATTGATTTACAGAAGATGAATCATGATTGGGTAGTATGCTCAGAAAAATAGCTACAGGTACAGCGTACAGCCTCTTGCCATCCGCGATAATACATTTCACGTTTTTCGGAGCTTATTTTAGGGAGAAAGACGGAATCCAGCTGATAATTGGCCCGGATTTCGTCTTTTGTTTTCCAGAAACCTACTGCCAAACCGGCCAGATAAGCGGCGCCAAGAGCGGTGGTTTCGCGGATTACAGGACGTTTAACGGGAACATTCAGCATATCGCTTTGAAATTGCATAAGAAGATCATTTGCAACAGCCCCACCGTCTACTTTTAATTCTTTCAGTTCGATTCCACTGTCTTTTGTCATAGCAATGAGAATATCTTTGGTTTGATATGCAAGGGAATCCAGTGTAGCCCGGACAAAATGGGCTTTCGTGGTTCCTCTGGTGAGACCAAAGACAGCGCCTCTGGCATGCGGTTTCCAATATGGAGCCCCCAGTCCTACAAAAGCAGGAACCAGGTAAACGCCATCGCTGTCAGGCACTTCCAGTGCGACGGATTCGCTTTCTGAAGATGTACGTATGAGCTGCAGTCCATCGCGAAGCCATTGAACAGCACTTCCTGCTACGAATATACTTCCCTCCAACGCATATTCGACAGTATCATCAATTCCCCAGGCAATGGTACTGATCAGACCGTGTTTGGAGTGAATGGGCTTCTGACCGGTATTCATCAACATAAAACAGCCGGTTCCGTAAGTGTTTTTTGCCATGCCCGGCTCAAAACAAGCCTGACCGAATAAAGCTGCCTGTTGGTCGCCGGCAATTCCGGCAATTGGGATGGGCTCGCTGGTCAGATGATAAGAAGCTGTATATCCATAGATGCTGGAAGAAGGTTTGACTTCTGGAAGAATACAGGAAGGAATATCAAACAATTTTAAAAGTTCTTGATCCCAACATAAGTCATAGATGTTATATAAAAGGGTTCGGGATGCATTGGAGTAATCGGTAATATGAGCCTGACCTCCCGATAATTTCCATACTAAGAATGAATCAATGGTGCCAAAGAGTAATTCTCCTTTTTCGGCTCTTTCTCGCGCACCTTCCACATGATCCAGAATCCATTTGATTTTGGTGGCAGAAAAGTATGGATCAATTAAAAGTCCGGTTTTTTTGCGTATGATTTCCTCTTTTCCGTCTTTTTGAAGAGTTTCGCAGATTTCTTCTGTTTGCCGTGACTGCCAGACGATAGCATGATAGATGGGATTGCCGGTCTTTTTATCCCATATAACCGTGGTCTCTCGCTGATTGGTGATTCCAATGGCACAGATTTGTTTGGAGTTTATTTTGGCAGAGGAGGCGACTTCCAGGATGACGGAAAGTACACTGAACCAAATATCGTTGGCATCTTGTTCCACCCAGCCGGGATGAGGAAAAATTTGGGGGATTTCCCGCTGGGCAGAAGCGATAATAGTAGAGTGACGATCAAATAGAATGGCTCGACTGCTGGTAGTTCCCTGGTCAATGGCTAAAATATATTGTTCCATAACATACCTTCTTTCCTAAAAAATCGTTACAAATTATTATAAACATCGTAACATTGGGAGTTTTGATGTGTCAAGGAAAAGTATGTGTTCCCAAGGGGTTACAAAATTGTGGGAACGAGTTGACAAGGAAAAGGAGAAGTAGTATCGTACTTTTAAGAATAGTTATGAATAATTTTCAGGATTGGAGACAGACATGAAAAGAGAATATGTGTTAAATCAGTTAAAAAATTTGATTACAATTGATAGCCCTACAGGGTATTATGAGAATGTTCAGAATTATCTTATAAACGAATTAAAAGAAATGGGATTTTCTCCAAAACATCTTAGAAAAGGCGGTGTTATAGTTGAGCTGGGCGGAGAAGGAAATCCCCTTATGATGCTATCTCATGTGGATACATTGGGATGTTTTGTTCATTATATTAAAGAAAATGGTCGTCTTGCCATCAGTAATCAGACGTTAAATCCCAATAATATTGAGACAGAACATGTTCGTGTGATCACCAGAGATGAACATATATATGAAGGAACCATTCAGTTGGTCAATGCATCGGTTCATGTAAATGATGATGTAAATAGTCCACGTACGTTCCAAAATCTGGAAGTGGTTTTGGATGAAGATGTGAAGTCAAAGGCGGATGTGGAAAAGCTGGGAATTTCTGCAGGGGATGTGGTGGCTGTGGAACCACGTTTTACAATAACCGAGAAAGGATATATTAAGAGCCGCTTTTTGGATGATAAGGCATCGGCGGCTGTCCTTTTGGGAATAGCAAAGGAAGTCAGTGAAAATCCGGGATGTTTAAAGCGAAATGTATGGTTGTTTTTTACAGTATATGAAGAGATTGGTCTGGGAGCATCTGCCGGTATTCCTGATTTTATGGAAGACTTGCTTGTGGTAGATATGGGATGCGTGGGAGAGCATCTGAGTTGTACAGAGAAACAGGTATCCATATGTGCCAAGGATAATGGGGGAGCATATAACCGCAGTATGGTGAAGGAACTGTTAGATGTGGCAAAAGAAAAAAAGATTGATTATGCTTTGGATATTTATCCTCATTATGGATCGGATGCCGGTGCTGCAATGCGGGCCGGAGTAGATGCACGTCATGCCCTGATTGGCCCAGGTGTGTATGCATCCCATGGGTATGAGAGAAGTCATGTGGAGGGTCTAAAACAGACGTCGGATTTAATTGCAGGATATATTATGAAATAACTTTGCCCTTTTTTGCTGATCAGCATATCATAATATGTAACGATTCAGAGATCATTCGCAAAAGTGCCTCTATGAGGCTAATTATTTGCTCGTGCATGACTCTGGATAGTTACCGTAATACGGACAGAAATATAAGAAAGGGATTGTCTATGAGAAAAAAATATGGTATGTTTCGAGGTATTTTGATTGATCAAAATGATTGGCAGGGCGGTCCGTGCAGTCGGATGTTTACATTACAGGATTCTGATGAGAATATTACGGATTTTGTCATTACTCCGGAAACATATGTGATCGGAGGAAATCAAAGTAGAAATGGAAAAACAGTCACAGCATATTATGATATGAGTGCTCCGGCACCGACGATTTACCCGCCAAGGTTAAACGCAGAAATTATCGTGGTAGAGCAGAGAGGGATTCAGGTTAAAGTGGATTGGTTTGGAAGAGATATGGTTAGCAGTGATCGTACATTGAAAATCAATCCTTCAGTGGAAACCGTGATCATGACGCAGAACGGACTTCCTTATGAAGGATCATTGGCCAGAAAGAATCTGATTGTGTTTTATTCCATGTCCACAAGGAGCATTCCGGCGCAGACAACACCGGAAGAAATCATTGTTTTATGTGAATGAGAATAAGAGAGTGTCGTATTATGCGGCATTCCCTTTTATAAAAATACAAACAACAAAATAATTAAGGAGAGAACGGATGAAAAATTATACCAACCCTATTTTGTATGCGGATTATTCAGATCCTGATGTAATTCGGGTGGGAGAAGACTACTATATGATTGCATCTTCTTTCACGTATTTTCCGGGAGTTCCGATTTTACATTCCAGAGATTTGGTTCATTGGGAGATCATTAACTATTGTGTAAAGAAACTGCCCTATGAAAAATACAATCAGCCCAGCCACGGTTCCGGAACATGGGCACCTTCCCTTCGGTATCATGAAGGAATATTTTATGCATTTATTCCATTGGTGGATGAAGGAATTTTAGTTGCCCGTTCGGCGTCTGCCTATGGAGAATTTCAATTGAATTTGCTCTGCGAAAGTGTAGGGTGGATTGATCCATGTCCTATTTGGGATGATGATGGAAAGGCATATATGGTATTTGCTTATGCGGAAAGTCGTTGCGGAATGAAACATAAATTGGTTATGGTGGAGATTTCCCCGGATTGTACGAAACTATTGGGAGAACCGAAAGTAATATTTGATGGAGAATTGGTGGCTCCTGTCACAGAAGGACCTAAAATTTATAAAAAAGAAGATTGGTACTATATTTTAATGCCTTCCGGCGGAGTAGAGCGTGGATGGCAGTCTTGTCTTCGATCGAAATCAATATATGGACCCTATGAATATAAGATTGTGATGCATCAGGGAAATACCAAGATAAATGGACCACATCAGGGTGGCTGGGTAACAACTCCGGATGGAAAAGATTGGTTTATTCATTTTCAGGATGTGGGAGAATTGGGAAGAATCACCCATTTACAGCCCATGTGTTTTATCAATGATTGGCCGTTTATCGGACAGGATCAAGACGGTGATGGAATTGGTGAGCCGGTAGAGATGTGGAAAATACCTGTAGAAGGACAGGAAACATTTTGTATAGCACAGTCAGATGATTTTTCATCAGAACAATTGGGACTGCAATGGCAATGGCAGGCAAATCCGAATCCCAATCATTATACTTTAACTGAGAATCCGGGACATTTGCGTTTGTATTGTAAGAAAAATGAACAGAGAGAAAATCTGTTATGGTATTCACCAACGGTATTAACGCAGATCCCTCAGAAAAATACGTTGACTATGACAGTAAAATTAAAGTTATTCGGAAAGGCAAACGGTGATTTTGGCGGGATCGGAATGGTAGGACATGACTATGGATATATTGGGGTTTATTATGAAAATGGACAAACACAGATTCGGACATATATGGGAAAGGTAACAGCTGAGAAATATTTGGGAGAAGCATGGGAGGCCTGCATTTATAAGAAAGAGGTTCCTGACAGTGATATTTGGTTGCGTTTGTGCATTGAAGAGAATAAGACGTATAAGTTTTTCTATTCAGCAGATGGAAAAGATTTTCAGGAGATTGAAGCTGTGTTTGATTTAAATAAGGCAACATGGACGGGAGCAAAATTATGCTTGTGGGCTTGTGCAAGGGAGAATCAAGAAACAGATGGTTTCTGTGATTATGCGTTTGTTGAGATTATTTGACAATAATTAAAAGATTGATTGTAAAATGAAATAGGACACATAAAAAAAGAAAAAGAGCCAGTGACGAACGTGGTATAATTGAAGCACCACACAACAAAATACCCGGAGGTTCGCCATGGCTCGTAAACAGTATACCACAAACAGACACAACTTTAAACACCTGACAAAAGAAAAACGTGCACAAATTGAAATCCTTTTACTTCAAGGCCTTCCAAAGCTACAGATTGCCAAGGCTTTGAGAATTTCCCGTTCTACTCTTTACAAC
>JAPFDH010000078.1 GCA_026169045.1 Lachnospiraceae bacterium
AAGTTGTGTCTGTTTGTGGTATACTGTTTGCGAGCCATGGCGAACCTCCAGGTATTTTGTTGTGTGGTGCTTCAATTATACCACGTTCGTCACTGGCTCTTTTTCTTTTTTTATGTGTCCTATTTCATTTTACAATCAACCTTAAAAAATGGAACCGATCTCCAATCATGGAATAAGGATTGGAGATCGGTTTAATCACTATCATTTTTTATATTGTTCAATTGCACTTTGGTATAGATCATTACCAAATTGATCCGCTACTACAATAACCGGAAAATCCTTAACTTCCAATTTTCGGATTGCCTCCGTTCCCAAATCTTCATAGGCAAGTATTTCTGAAGATTGAATACATTTTGATAATAAAGCACCGGCGCCGCCCACTGCTGCAAAATATACCCCATGATTTCTGATAATGGCATCTTTTACTTCCTGTGTACGTTTTCCTTTTCCGATCATTCCTTTTAATCCCAAATCCAATAATTTAGGTGCGTATTTATCCATACGGCTTGCTGTTGTCGGTCCCGCCGAACCAATGGGGCGTCCCTCTCTTGCCGGAGATGGCCCCATATAATAAATAATAATATCTTTCAAATCAATGGGTAACTCTTTTCCTACCTGCAGTGCTTCATCCATTCTTTTGTGAGCCGCATCTCTGGCTGTATAAATTGTTCCGGTAATATACACGTAATCCCCGGCTTTCAGATCTTTTGTCACAACTTCTGTAAGCGGTGTATGAATATGTTTTTCCATCTTTGTACCAAGCCTTTCTTTTCTTCCTAAATGATCCGTGTTACATGACGGTTCACATGACAACAAATATTAACTGCAACTGGAAGTCCGGCAATATGTGTAGGGTATGTCTCCACATTGACAGCTAAAGCGGTTCTACTGCCTCCCAATCCCCCAGGTCCTATGCCCAATCTATTAATTTTTTCCAGTAATTCTTCTTCTAATTCCCGCACATATTCCACTTCCGGCTTTTGATTCAAATTTCTTGTCAGCGCCTTCTTTGCCAATATTGCACATTTTTCAAAGGTTCCTCCAATTCCGACTCCTACTACCATGGGAGGACAAGCATTGGGGCCGGCATCACTTACCGCTGTCAAAACAGCATTTTTTACCCCTTCTATTCCATCAGCCGGCTTTAACATAAAAATTCGACTCATATTTTCACTGCCAAAGCCTTTGGGAGCAACTGTAATTTCAATTTTATCTCCCTCCACAATCTCATAATGAATCACTGCCGGTGTATTATCTTTTGTGTTTTCCCTCAATATAGGATCATTCACCACAGATTTTCTTAAAAATCCTTCTGTGTATCCTCTACGTACCCCTTCATTAACGGCTTCTGTCAAATTTCCGTCAATCACATGGACATCCTGTCCCACTTTTATAAAGATAACAGCCATGCCTGTATCCTGACAAATGGGAATCATATCGTTTGCAGCAATTTCCAGATTTTCTTCCAACTGATTCAAAATTTGTTTTCCCAACGGTGATTCTTCTTTCGCTACCGCTGTATCCAAAGCTTGTTTCATATCCGAGGAAAGAAAATGATTTGCCTCTATACACATCTCTTTAATTGTTTCAATAATTTCACAGCATTGAATTTCCCGCATTTTGTCCTCCTAAAAACAGAGTGCTGTAAAGCCCCATATTCGTATTATAAATTCTTTCATAAGAACTCATATCTACTATTATGGTTTTGCTTTACAGCACCTCCTTTCTATTCTTCTGTCTGTATGTCTGTTTCAGCAGCATGAAGAAGTTGACTTAAATCTGAATCTTCCTGCGTTTCTTCCGCCTCATCAAGAGACTCTTGCTGATCCGCTGCTTCATCTTCCCGATTGTTTTCACTTTCACGCACTTTTGCGATACTTGCCACACGGACATCACTTTCCGGATCAATATTGATCAGTTTCACACCGGATGTATTTCTTCCGAGCGTTGAGATAGCCTCTACTTTTATACGGATAATAATACCTTCGGTTGTGATAATCATAATTTCATGATGTCTTAATACAGCTTTTACACCAACCAGATTTCCTGTTTTTTCATTAATTCGATAACACTTTACACCTTTACCGCCACGGTTTTGGCAGGTAAATTCATCTATGGATGTACATTTGCCCATTCCCAGTTCTGAAACAAACAAAAGCTGATCACCCTGGCTGTTTAACTGCATGCCAATGACCTCATCATCATCATCCAGATTCATACCACGCACACCCATTGATGTACGTCCTGTCGGCCGTACATCCGTTTCTTTGAAACGAATACATTGACCAAATTTTGATACTAGGAAAATATCCTGCTCATTATTTGTCACTTTTACTTCAATCAGCTCATCGTCATCTCTTAAAGTAATGGCCGCCAAACCTGTTTTACGGATGTTTGCATATTCTGACAGAGACGTTTTCTTTACCATACCATATTTTGTGGCCATGAACAGATAATCTTCTTCATCAAATTCTTTCTTTGTAATGATTGCTGTTACTTTTTCATCCGGCATCAGCTGAATCAAATTGACGATGGCCACTCCTCTTGCTGTTCTTCCCGCCTCTGGAATTTCATAAGTTTTCAAACGATATACTCTACCTAGGTTTGTAAAGAACATAATATTGTGATGTGTTGTTGTCATCAGCAGATCTTCTATGTAGTCTTCATCAATAATCTGCATGCCTTTTATGCCTTTTCCGCCTCTGTGCTGTGCCTTAAAGTTATCTACAGACATTCTTTTGATATAGCCCAGTTTGGTCATAGCTATAACAATATTTTCGTCAGGTATTAAATCCTCTGCCGAAAAATCATCTTCACCTATTCCTATTTTCGTTCGCCTGTCATCTCCGTATTTATCTGCAATCAAGGAAATCTCTGTTTTTATAACACTCAGAAGTTTGTTTTCATCTGCCAAAATTGCTTTCAACTCTGCAATTCGCTCCATCAATTCCTTATATTCATTTTCCAGTTTTTCCCGTTCCAAACCGGTTAATGCTCTAAGACGCATGTCCACGATAGCCTGAGACTGGGCATCAGAAAGACCGAACCGCTCCATCAAATGACTTTTTGCTATTGCTACACTCTGTGATCCACGGATAATACTGATCACCTCATCAATGTGATCCAACGCAATAAGCAAACCTTCTAAGATATGGGCACGCTCCTCTGCTTTATTTAATTCATATCTGGTTCTCCTTGTTACCACATCTTCCTGATGCTTTAAATAATATTTCAGCATATCCAGAAGATTTAACACCCGTGGTTCATTATTGACCAAAGCCAGCATATTAACTCCAAAAGTATCCTGAAGCTGTGTATGTTTCATCAGCTGATTTAAAATAATATTGGGATTTACATCACGGCGTAATTCAATACAGACACGAGTTCCCTCTCGATTGGATTCATCCCGGATTTCCGTGATACCATCCACACGTTTTTCTTTATGAAGCTCCGCTATTTTTTCTATAAGACGGGCTTTATTTACCATGTAAGGCAATTCCGTTACAACGATTCGATTTTTTCCGCCGGCCATGGGTTCGATATCGGTCACGGCACGAACTTTAATTTTTCCTCGACCGGTTCGATACGCCTGCTCAATCCCTCTTTTTCCCAGTATGGTAGCCCCAGTAGGAAAATCTGGTCCTTTTACAATTTTTAAAACTTCTTCAATACTTGTATCACGATTTTCTTCTATACGGTTATCAATTATTTTTACCACTGCCTGAATGGTTTCTCTCAAATTATGGGGAGGAATATTCGTTGCCATTCCCACCGCAATACCGGTCGTACCATTCACTAAAATATTTGGAAAACGGGACGGAAGTACTGCCGGCTCTTTTTCTGTTTCATCAAAGTTTGGTACAAAATCCACAGTATCTTTATTGATATCCGCCAGCATTTCCATAGAAATTTTACTCAGACGGGCTTCTGTATAACGCATGGCTGCTGCCCCGTCACCATCAACAGAACCAAAATTTCCATGACCATCTACCAAAGGATAACGGGTAGACCAATCCTGAGCCATATTTACCAATGCTCCATAAATGGAACTGTCTCCATGGGGATGATACTTACCCATGGTATCTCCGACAATACGGGCACATTTACGGTGCGGTTTATCCGGACCATTATTCAGTTCAATCATAGAATAAAGAACACGACGCTGAACTGGTTTCAAACCATCCCTCACATCAGGTAACGCACGGGATGCGATAACACTCATCGCATAGTCAATATAGGAATCCTCCATGGTTTTTTTCAGATCGACATCATGGACTTTATCAAAAATCGTTTCGTCCATTTTTCCCTCATTTCTGCCGCATTGCGGCGCTGTTTCTATCTGTCAGTATTTTTGCGTTCCAATCGCCTATATACTGAACTTCTTTCTCATAAAATTGTAACAGTTCAGTCCGCGCCATTCGTAAAACCGCACTGCGTGCTTATTGTGGCTATCGCCACTGTTTTACTCATTTACAGGCGCTCAGCTCATAGGTCTGACTGGTCGAAAAATTATGCAAGCATAATTTTCTCTCCCATTATAGCCCTATGGCTGAACTGTTACATAAAATTAAATATCAATATTTTGAGCATATTTCGCATTGGCTTCAATAAACTCACGGCGCGGTTCCACCTTATCTCCCATTAGCACATTGAAAGTCAGGTCAATTTCTGCTGAATTTTCCTCATCCATAACGACACGCTTCAAAATACGACGCTCCGGATCCATGGTTGTCTCCCAAAGCTGTTCCGCATCCATTTCTCCTAATCCCTTATATCGCTGGATTTTATTATTTTGATCGCGTCCAACTTCATTCAGAATCCTCGCCAATTCTTCATCGCTGTATGCATACCATACTTTTTTATTTTTTTCCAGTTTATACAAAGGCGGCTGTGCCAAATATACATAGCCCTGCTTAATTAATTCCGGCATAAAACGATATAAAAATGTCAATAGCAGTGTACTGATATGAGCACCATCCACATCCGCATCTGTCATGATAATAATCTTATGATACCGCAGTTTTGAGATATCGAAGTCTTCATGAATACCTGTTCCAAATGCTGTAATCATGGCTTTAATTTCTGCATTGGCATAAATTTTATCAAGTCTTGCTTTTTCTACATTTAGAATTTTTCCACGAAGAGGTAATATTGCCTGTGTATCTCTGCTTCTTGCCGTTTTCGCTGAACCGCCGGCAGAATCCCCCTCTACAATATAGATTTCACATTTTTCCGGATCTTTGTTGGAACAATCTGCCAATTTTCCAGGTAAAGCCATTCCATCCAACGCAGTTTTTCTTCTGGTCAATTCTCTTGCTTTTCTGGCCGCTGCTCTGGCTCTCTGTGCCAGAATTGACTTTTCACACATAGTTTTTGCTACGGTTGGATTTTGCTCCAGAAAATACGTCAGCTGTTCTCCAACGATAGAGTCTACCGCACTTCTGGCCTCACTGTTTCCCAATTTTTGTTTGGTTTGCCCTTCAAATTGAGGATCCTCAATTTTTACACTGACAATTGCGGTCAATCCTTCTCTGATATCTTCGCCGGCGAGAGCGGGTTCGTTATCTTTTAACAATTTGGCAGCTCTGGCATATTTATTAAACGTATTGGTAAGCGCATTCTTAAAGCCGGCAAGATGTGTTCCACCTTCCGGTGTATTGATATTATTTACAAAGCTGTATGCATTTTCTGTATAAGAATCATTGTGCTGCATGGCTACTTCTACATACACATTATTTTTTGTTCCCTCACAATAAATAATATCCGGATACAAAGGCTCTTTATTTTTATTAAGATATTGCACAAATTCCTTTATTCCGCCTTCGTAGTGAAATACCTTTTCTTTCTTTTCTTCCCGATCATCTCTGAGAATAATTTTCAGATTTTTTGTCAGAAATGCCATTTCTCTTAATCTGGTCTGCAAAATATCATAATCATAAACCAGATCCTCAAAGATCTCTCCATCCGGTTTAAATGTAACCTTAGAGCCATGTTTTTCTTTTGGACACTCTCCAACTACTTTCAACGGATACATTACATGTCCCCGCTCATATCGCTGCTGATAAATTTTTCCATCATGAAAAATCTGAACTTCCAACCAGGTAGATAAGGCATTTACAACCGATGCCCCTACACCGTGAAGTCCTCCTGATACTTTATATCCGCCACCGCCAAATTTACCGCCGGCATGGAGAATTGTAAAAACGACTTCTACAGCTGGAATGCCGGCTTTGGGATGGATACCAATTGGAATTCCTCGTCCATTGTCAAGAACCGTAATCGAATTATCACTATTAATTTGCACATCAATGGTATCACAGACTCCCGCTAATGCCTCATCCACTGCATTATCTACAATCTCATATACAAGGTGATGAAGTCCTTTGGAAGAGGTACTTCCGATATACATTCCCGGTCTTTTCCTGACTGCTTCCAATCCCTCTAAAATCTGAATTTGACTTGCACCATAATCTTCGCTCATTTGTGCCCTCCTGCCAAGTTTTCCAGCTGCAGTAAATTTCCACTCCTGCAGCAAACTAATTTTCTTTTACCACTATTCCATTTTTTACACGGAATATTTTGTCTATATGAAACCTGTGTGTTACAAAATCATCCAGCCCGGTACAGGTAATCATGGTCTGGATTCCATCTATACTGCCAAGCAGATAATTCTGCCTGCCGGCATCCAATTCACTCAGTACATCATCCAGCAAAAGAACTGGTGTATCTTTTGTTCTTTTTTTCACCAGTTCAATCTCCGCCAGTTTCAGAGACAATGCCGCTGTCCGCTGCTGTCCCTGGGATCCATATGTACGAATATCAATACCATTGACACAGAAACGAATATCATCCCGATGTGGTCCCGACTGTGTCGCCTTTTGTTTTTTATCGCGTTCCCGGTTTTTCTTTAAAACTTCAGAAAACTCTTCCTCCAAAACATTGGGTTCGTATGTAAGAACCAATTTTTCTTTTTCACCGGATAAACGACTATGTATTTTTTCTACAATCGGCATGAGTTCTTCCATAAACTGCTTTCGTATGGCAATTAATGCAGCACCAAATTTCACCAGCTGTGCATCCCAGATTTCCATCATATCCTGATATTCCGGCCGAAAAGTCAGTTCTTTTAAAAGAAGATTTCTCTGATTCAATGCCTTATTATAGTTAACCAAGTTGTATACATATATTTTATCCAACTGACACAATTCCAAATCAAGAAATTTTCTTCTACCGG
This sequence comes from Lachnospiraceae bacterium, assembly GCA_026169045.1. Taxonomy (GTDB): domain Bacteria; phylum Bacillota; class Clostridia; order Lachnospirales; family Lachnospiraceae; genus Fimimorpha. The sequence goes on from JAPFDH010000078.1 coordinate 7,235, forward strand.
CCGGTCCTTCTTTAATAATCTGCAAATCCTCTGGTGAAAAAAAAACTACATTGGCAATTCCAAATAACTCACTGGCTCTGCGAATAGGCAATCCGTTTATGGCAATTCCCTTTGCACGATTCTTTTTTAAATGCATATCAATACGATATAACGATTCCTGCCGATTTACCATCATTTTAATGTGGGCTTCCTCGGCATGAAATCGTATCATTTCCCTGTCTCGGCTGCTGCGATGGGATTTATTCGTACTGCATAGGTAAATGGCTTCCAAAATATTAGTTTTTCCCTGTGCATTATCTCCATAAAAGATATTAATGCCTTCATGAAAATCCAATTTCAACTTTTCATAACTTCTGAAGTTTTCCAATTCCAATGACTGAACAATCATATCTGGTCACTACTTTTCAATCCGGATTGTCTCTCCCTTATAGGAAACTACATCCTGATCATAAAGTTTCCTTCCTCTCCTCAGATCCACTTCACCGTTGACCAGTACTTCGCCGGCAGTAATGACTTCCTTTGCTTCCACTCCGGATTGTACCAAATGTACTGCCTTTAATGCCTGTCCCAACTTAATGAATTCATCTCTTAATTCAATTTTATATTCCATGTTATTCCTCATTTCTTTTTATGGTTCGCTATAATCAAACGCCCACATCGTTTCAAACGATCTATTCCTCTGTAAAATTAACCGGCAGAATCAGATAGATATAACTTTGCTCTTCATCACGAATAAAGCACGGTGCCTTTGGATTCACCATGTACAGTGTAACATTTTCTTCATCAATAACCCGCAGTGCATCTGTTAAAAATTTAGGGTTAAATCCAATTTTAATATCTTTTCCGAACTTATCTACAGCAATATCTTCATTTAACGATCCCAGAGCAGAATTTAATTTTACTGCCATATTACTGTCTGTAATCGTTAAAATTAAAGGTTTTTTGTCACTTTCTTTTACAAGAAGCGTAGCACGATCGATACAGTTCAGAAATTCTCTCTTGTTAATTACCAATTTTGTCTCATAATCACTGTTTAACATCTGGTTAATTCTAAAATATTCTCCTTCAATCAGACGGGAAACCACCGTTGTTTGATCAAATTCAAAAATGATATGATTATTGGTAAAGAACAAAGAGACTTCGCTGTCATTGTCTCCTGTCAGAATCTTGCTTACATCACTTAAGGTTTTACCCGGTATTACGACTTTGATAGGTTCGTATTCTTCTTTCAACTGAACTTTACGAATGGAAATGCGGTGTCCGTCCAGTGATACCAGCTTTAATGTATCTTTTTCAATTTCCATCAGTTCGCCTGACATCATTTTATTATTTTCATTATCGGCTATGGAGAAAATAGTCTGTCTGATAATTTCTTTTAAAGTAAATTGAGATAATGAAATACTTTGATTTTTTTCTACCTGCGGAAGATAGGCAAAATCATCGCCGGCTTTTCCCGGTATAGCGAACTTTGCTTTTTCACATACAATAGTCGTTGTACATTTATCGTCCGTCTCAATGGTAACTGCATTATCAGGAAGTCTTCGAACAATCTCAGAAAATACTTTTGCTTCCAGAGCAATTTTACCAGGTACTTCAATGATACCTGTAATGGTAGTTTCAATTCCCAATTCCATATCATTTGCTGTCATTTTAATGGAACCTGTCTCTGCATCAATAAGAATACATTCCAAGATTGGCATTGTTGTTTTTGTCGGTACCGCTTTGGATACAATAGAAACACCTTTTTGTAAATCTTCTTTCTGACAAATGATTTTCATAATATAAGTAAACTCCTTTCAGCCAGTGTGGACCGTTTCGTTTATGTGTAAAAGCCTCGGAAACGGAAAATTAGTATGTATATATAGATATAAAAGTATAGTAGTAGTAGTAGTAGGGGATGTGGATTTGTGTAAAAGGCTAAAAAACCTTGAATTTATCAGCTTTAAGTGCTTCAGAAAACTTCTGAATAAGGCGCATTTTTTATGGGGATTAGTGTAAAGTTATACACAAACCATAAAAATGATTCTGAAGAGGTTAATATACACATCCACAGGGTTTTCACAGGATATTAACCACAACCCCCCAAAGTTATCCACAGATAAAAGTGGATAACCGGACAAATTTGTGGATAATATTAAAATATCAATCCCCTTTTGGTATTTTTTTAATTGGGGTTAATCTTTTTCTTTAATATTTCAATGGTAGATGCCAGTGACTCATTGGTTTTTAAATCAGCAGCTATCTTTTCAATTCCATGCAATATGGTTGTATGATCCCGTTTTCCGAGAGATTTTCCAATTAACTGAAGAGATGTAGATGTCATTTCACGGCAGAGATACATGGCAATCTGACGAGGATAAACAATTTCCTTATTTCTTTTCTGAGATGCAATTTCAGATGGTTTAAATCCAAAATGTTCTGCTACAACTTCAATGATGAGATCAACCGTAACTTCACGGGTAGCATTGGGGGAGATCAGATCTTTCAGTGCTTCTTCGGCTGTCTGTAGAGTAATATCACATTGATATAGTCTTGCATAGGCAGTCAGTTTTGTAAGGGCCCCTTCCAATTCACGAATATTAGATTTTATATTATTGGCAATATATTTCATAATTTCATTATCAATATTATAGCCATCCAATTCTTCTTTTTTACGTAAAATAGCCATACGTGTTTCATAATCCGGAGCAGAGATATCTACCAAGAGTCCCATTTCGAAACGGGATCGAAGACGTTCTTCCAGATGTTCCAAGGCTTTTGGCGGTTTATCGGATGAAATAACAATCTGCTTGTTATTTTCATATAGGAAGTTAAATGTATGGAAAAATTCTTCCTGTGTCCCTTCTTTTCCGGTAATAAACTGAATATCATCAATTAACAGAACATCTACATTTCTGTATTTTTCACGAAACTCGGCATTAGCGGTACTGTTTTTATTACTATCACGAATTGCATTAATCAGTTCGGTTGTAAATTTTTCACTGGTTACATAGAGTACTTTGGAGGTAGGATCATTTTTTATAATAAAATGAGCAATCGAATGCATTAAGTGGGTTTTTCCCAGTCCCACACCTCCATATATATAGAGAGGATTATATCGTTCTGCCGGCGATTCTGCTACAGCAAGTGAAGCTGCGTGGGCAAATTTGTTATTGGCGCCTACGACAAAGGTATCAAATGTGTAGCGGGGATTTAAATTGGCATTCAAGGTAGCCATTGTAATCATATCTTGATTTGGCTTTGCTTTTTTGGAAGGGATTGTGATTTCCCCTGGCATGACAAAAAGAACCTTACAATGAAATCCAGTGGTTTCTTCAATCATGACCTGTAAAAGGCGCTGGTATTTCTTTGTAAGATAGTCAATTACAAATTTATCATTGGCGTCTCCGACCGAGACTTTAACAATTTCGCCTTCTACAGCGGCGAGTTCCAGTGGTTTAATCCAAGTATCAAAGGATACACTGGTTATATCATATTCTTCTTTCAGATTATCTTTGATTAGTTCCCATTTTTCTCTTAATTGCTCTAACATGGCTATCTCCCAATCTATTTTTCTTTCGCGTGGGCAGAAAATCCCCTTATACTAAACTCATACAATCTTATCATATAACAATTTTTTTTTTTTTTCAATCCAAACTTAATGGTAAGTTGATTCCAGTAAAGAAATGACAGAAGTTGGGGATAGTAAAAAAAAGATTATTGCGAATAAGTGGATTTGTGGATAAGCCGGCTTGTGAGCATGTGGAATCCTAAGAAAGTTATCCCAATTTTGTTGTGGACAGAAAAAAATCATGTTAAAATGTGAATAACATGGATAACCAAATCCACAATGGGGAAAAACAAGAAAAATAAAGGAAAGTTATCCCTTTTCGGCCTGAAATTCACAGAAAATGCGGCTACTTATCCACAAGTTATTCACAAAATGTGGATAAGTGGGTAAGCCGGCAGGAAATGCACGAAATTCGGTGGAAAATTTGTGGGAAGAAAATGCATAAAAGTTTGAAAAAAAAATATTCACATGGATTCCACAGACATATAAACCAAATGTACATAGGAAATAATAAGTTTTATTAGGAGAAAAAAATAGAAAACTGGTATGCAAAAAATAATAGAATGTGTCCCTTTTCTGATGGTCAGTTTGGTGCTATTATGAGTAAACATAAATTTTTTAAAATTAACGCGACTAAAATCGCAGAAAAGAGGGCTAGATATGAATCAACAGTTTTCTATGACACAAAAAATAGCAATTTCAGCGTTATTTGCAGCGCTTTCGTACATTTCGTTTCAATTTTTAAAGATTCCTATTAAATTACCCGGAGCCGGCGGTAGTACGTATTTTCATTTGGGAAATACATTTGTTGTGTTGGGAGCCTTGATGCTTGGCGGTGTATATGGGGGATTAGCCGGCGGAATCGGAATGGCGATTGCTGATATTACATCGGGAGAACCGATTTATGCCATTACAACCTTGTTTTTAAAACTTATGATAGGTCTGATTGCTGGATTGGTGGCTCATCAGATCGGACATATTAATGAGAAGAAAGAGACAAAGCAGTACATGATCTGGTGTGGTGCAGCAGCAGTGATCAGTCTGGGAGCCAATATTGTAATGGATCCGTTTGTTGGATTTTTGAGAAATAAATATTTGTTTGAGGTGGATGCGCATCTGACCGATATTGTGGCAAAATTGACAGCCGGCGTTACTTTTGTCAATGCAGTTTTGTCTGTCATTGCGGTTTTGATTTTGTATCGTGTGCTTCGCCCGGCACTCAGTAAATCCGGTTTCCTTCAAAAAGAGGCATAGATTAAGGAAAAATTTCAAAAAAATTTATGATTAAAGTATAATTTATACTTGACGAATAGGCTCCTTTTCAATATAATTGGTGTGATGTCCTAGTTTTAAACTGGCAGTTTGAATTGTTCAAACCAAAAACAGTTCCTGCTGTATTGGAATGATACAGCAGGATTTAAGTTGCGCTGACATGCACGATAAATAAGAGAAGCGCGCGTATTGATAAAGGAGGTGTTTAGGAATGAAAATGACATTTCAGCCAAAAAAGAGATCCAGAGCTAAAGTTCACGGATTTCGTGCAAGAATGAGTACAGCAGGTGGAAGAAAGGTATTATCTGCTAGAAGAGCAAAAGGAAGAAAGGTTTTATCCGCTTAGGTCGCAGTAATGTGACCTTTTCTTTCTATATAAAGAATTTTTCAGGTTATTGTGATATCTGCGTTCTGACAGATGGATAAAAGGATAGGAAATGAAATGAGAAGCATAAACTCCCTAAAGAAAAATCGGGAATTTCAAAATGTGTATCGGCAGAAACATTCTTTTGCGAATAAGTATCTGGTAATGTATCTCGCAAAAAATGAAGGAAAAGAAAGCAGAATAGGAATATCCGTCAGTAAAAAAGTAGGAAATAGTGTAGTTCGGCATCGTGTGACTCGTTTAATTCGGGAAGCGTATCGTTTGAATAAAGAAAAGTTAGAGGAAGGTTGGGACATCGTAATCGTAGCCAGACCACTGGCAAGGGAACAGGAGTTTTTCGGATTGGAGCAGGCATTTCTCCATTTAGGGAGATTGCATCATATTATAAGAGAATCGAAGTGATCAGCTGGAAAGGCAGGGTGATTTTAAATGAAACGAATACTGATAAAGGGGATTCGTTTTTATCAAAAATATTTGTCGCCGTTGAAAGTTAAGACTCACTGTATTTATACGCCTACATGTTCTCAGTATGCGATTGAAGCATTGGAAAAGCATGGTATTATAAAAGGGAGTGCATTGGCAGTTTGGAGAATTCTGCGATGTAATCCGTTTGCAAAAGGCGGATATGATCCTGTCCCATAAAAAAGGAGGATATTAAGTGGACTTCATAACAGCAACCACCAGTAATTGGTTTTTGATTGGACCAATCTCAGTCGTACTTGGCTGGGTTATGAACGGAATCTACGAAGTATTAGATCTGATCGGAATCGCCAATATTGGTTTGAGTATCATTCTATTTACTATTATTATTAAAGCATTGATGCTGCCGTTGTCTATTAAACAGCAAAAATTTTCAAAACTGAACAGCGTCATGTCTCCGGAAATTCAGGCTATTCAGAAGAAGTATAAGAATAAAAAAGATAATGAATCCATGCTAAAGCAGCAGGAAGAAATGAAAGAAGTTTATGAGAAATACGGTACCAGTATGACTGGCGGATGTGTTCAGCTTCTTTTACAGATGCCTATTTTATTTGCTTTATATCAGGTTATTTATCATATACCAGGACATATTGCAAAAGTGAAGGAACTGTATGTTCCGATCCAGAATGCGTTAATGAATATTCAGGATTATGCGACAAATCAGGATCTGATTACATTGGCGCAGAGCAATGCAGTTAGTGCGAATGATCTGACGAATGGAAACAGACTGATTGATATGTTCTATAATTTTGATCCCAGTGAATGGGAAAAGCTTTTGAACATATTTAATAACGATGCGCTGACCAATGCATATTTGAGTATTCAGGATCAGATTAATCATATTAACTTATTCCTGACATTAGATTTATCAAAATCGCCGGCACAGCAGATTTGGCCCGGTATTTTGATTCCGATTTTAGCTGGTTTAACGCAGTGGCTCAGTTCCAAAATTGCACAGAATGCATCACCGACATCATCTAAGAATAATGATGCACCAGGAGCAGGTATGATGAAGAGTATGACAACTATTATGCCGCTTATGTCGATGGTATTCTGTTTTACGTTTGCATCCGGTATCGGTGTATACTGGATTATTTCTGCAGTTGTACAGATTGTAATCCAGCTGTTTGTAAACCGTTATATGGAAAAAGTGGATATTAACCATATGGTTGAAAAAAATATGGAGAAAGTTAACAGGAAAAGAGCGAAAAAAGGACTTCCTCCAAAGAAGCTATCCAATAAACCTGTCATTTCAGTAAAGAATCTGGAAGAAGAAGAAAAATTGGAAAAAGAAGAAAACGTAAAGAAAGCAGAGATGGCAAAGAAAGCCAGTGAATATTATGATCAGACTGCAAAGAAAAAGAAGGGAAGCCTGGCCGCAAAAGCAGCAATGGTACAGCAGTATGATGAAAAAATGAAAAATGAAAAGGGAAAAAATACAGGTAACAAATAATCTGTTTCGGTGTCCTCCACGAAAATTATGAACATCCATTCTGACAGTAAATAAAGATTATTTATGGTCAGTGGAAAAAGCGTAACAGTGAAGGTGCGTTGCGATTGAAGGATAAGGGGGTTAAATATGGCTGAATATATTCAGATATCTGCTAAGACAGTAGATGAGGCCGTAACCAAAGCATTGATTGAACTCGGAATCACCAGTGATAAGCTGGAGTATGAGATATTGGAAAAAGGTTCCGCTGGATTTTTGGGAATTGGTTCTAAGCCGGCAGTGATTAAGGCAAGAAAAAAATTAGATGTCATAGGAGAAGGCCGTGAATTTCTGGAAAAGGTATTCCAGAATATGCAGATGGACGTAACGATTGATGTCGAGTTTGATAAAGAAGAAAAAGTTGTAAATATTAATCTTTCCGGTGCAGAAATGGGTGTGCTGATCGGAAAAAGAGGTCAGACTCTGGATTCTTTGCAGCATTTGGTAAGTCTTGTCATTAATAAAAATAGTGATGAGTATTTGAGAGTAAAGTTGGATACGGAAAATTATAGGGAGAGAAGAAAGACAACATTGGAACATCTGGCAAAAAATATTGCATATAAAGTAAAAAGAACAAAGCGTTCCATGGCCTTGGAACCTATGAATCCCTATGAAAGACGAATTATTCATTCAGCATTACAAAATGACAATTATGTATTCACAAAGAGTGAAGGAGAAGAACCATTCCGTCATGTAGTAGTGATGTTGAAAAAAGGACAGAAGCCAGTCCATTCTCAATAACAGAAGAAATTGTACGGAATTGATTTTACAAGTTGGACAGGAGGAGTATTCTTTCCTGTCCACTTTTGTGTCATGGAAAATGAAAAGAAAAGATGAAAATAATTGGTTCTTTTTATTTTCTGTGATATAAAAGAAAGGAAACATTCCTTTTGCAGTAAAACAGCAGTGTAAAAAACAGAAAGGATGGAAGAAATATGGAAACAGGCACAAGTACAATTGCAGCAATTGCAACTGCCATGAATCCTTCCGGCATCAGTATTATTCGTATAAGCGGTCCGAAGGCATGGGAAATAGTAAATGAAATATTTTGCTCACCGGGAGGGAAAAAGAATCTTTTAGCACAAAAGAGTCATACAATCCATTATGGAATCATCCGGGATGGAGAGGAGCTGATTGATGAGGTTTTGGTTATGCTCATGAAAGCTCCCAGAACCTTTACTGCAGAAGATACAGTAGAAATCAATTGCCATGGTGGTGTATTGGTGACCCAAAAAGTGTTGGAAACCGTTTTAAAGCATGGAGCTGTGCCGGCTGCGCCGGGAGAGTTTACGAAAAGGGCATTTTTAAATGGAAGAATGGATTTATCTGAGGCGGAAGCAGTAATAGATGTGATCCATGCTAAAAATAATTTTGCTTTAAAAGCGTCAATGAATCAGTTAAAAGGAGCTGTGACAGAAAAAATAAAGGGATTTCGTGATAAAATCCTGGATGCCATTGCTTTTATTGAAGCGGCTTTGGATGATCCTGAGCATATTTCGGTAGAAGGATATGCGGAGGAATTGAACGAACAATTGGAACCAATGAAAAAGGAAATGCAGCGATTGATTCGACGTTCTGAAAATGGAAAAATTTTGTCAGAGGGAATACGAACCGTCATTGTGGGGAAACCCAATGCCGGCAAATCGTCATTATTAAATGTATTAACAGGGCAAGAGCGGGCAATTGTAACGGATATTGCCGGCACGACGAGAGATGTATTAGAAGAACAGGTACGGATTGGTGATATTGGTTTTTCTATTGTGGATACTGCCGGCATTCGGAAAACAGAAGATATTGTGGAAAAAATAGGAGTAAAAAAAGCAAAGGAAGAAGCCAGGGAGGCTGATCTGATTTTATATGTGGTAGATTCTTCTGTACCATTGGATGAAAATGATCGGGAGATTATGTCATTCATTCAGGGAAAAAGAGCGGTTGTCTTACTGAATAAAAGTGATCTTGTATCATGCGTAGGAATAGATGAATTGCGGCAGGCAGGAGTAACCCAGCCCATACTTTCCATTTCAGCAAGAATGGAAGAAGGAATGGAAGAATTGGAACAAGTGTTAAAAAACATGTTTCTTGAAGGAGATATATCTTTTAATGATGAAGTATTAATCACCAATATTCGTCACAGACAGTGTTTAGAAGAAGCACAAAAGAGTTTGTGTATGGTACAGCAAAGTATTCAGGATGGTATGCCGGAAGATTTTTATACGATTGATTTAATGCAGGCTTATACACAGCTGGGATATATTCTGGGGGAAGAGGTAGAAGAAGATTTGGTGAATCGAATATTTGAAAAATTTTGTATGGGAAAATAAAAAAGTAATAAAGGATATATAGGTTTTGTTGTGTTTGAATAGGAAGGAGTAGGAAAGGAATGCCGTTTTTAGAGGAAACATATGATATTGCTGTGGTGGGAGCAGGTCATGCCGGCTGTGAGGCCGCATTGGCATGTGCAAGATTAGGATTGGAAACGGTTTTATTCACGGTAAGTGTGGACAGTATTGCATTGATGCCGTGTAATCCAAATATAGGTGGAAGCTCAAAGGGACATTTGGTAAAAGAAATCGATGCTTTGGGCGGAGAGATGGGAAAAAATATTGACCGCACATTTATACAATCAAAAATGCTGAACAAGTCGAAAGGGCCGGCAGTACATTCACTGCGTGCACAGGCAGACAAACAGGAATATTCCAAACGGATGAGAATGACATTGGAGAATACAGAGCATCTTACGATACGTCAGGCGGAAGTAAGTGAATTGATAACAGAGAGGTCGGTTATAAAAGGGGTACGTACCTATTCCGGTGCGTTATACCATTGCCAATGTGTTGTTTTAGCTACCGGAACCTATTTGAATGCAAGGTGTATTTATGGAGATGTAAGCAATGCGACAGGTCCCAATGGTCTGCAGGCAGCGACACATCTTACGGATTCGTTAAAATCCCTTGGTATTGAAATGTATCGTTTTAAGACGGGAACGCCGGCGAGAGTAGATAAAAAGAGTATAGATTTTTCGAAAATGGAAGAGCAATTTGGAGATGAAACCATCGTTCCGTTTTCATTTACAACGGATCCGGATAGTATTCAAAAAGAACAAGTATCCTGTTGGTTAACTTATACGAATGAAAAAACACATCAGATTATTCGTGATAATTTGGATCGTTCTCCGCTTTTTTCCGGTATGATTGAAGGTACAGGACCGCGTTATTGTCCATCAATAGAAGATAAAGTGGTGAAATTTGCAGATAAAGATCGACATCAGGTTTTCATTGAACCGGAAGGATTATATACAAATGAGATGTATCTTGGAGGAATGTCCAGTTCTCTTCCCGAGGATGTTCAGTATGCTATGTATCGCACAGTAGCCGGTTTGGAAAATGTAAAGATTGTTCGGAATGCATATGCAATTGAATATGATTGTATTAATCCTAATCAGTTGAAACCAACTCTTGAATTTAAGAAAATACAAGGACTTTATAGTGGCGGGCAATTCAACGGAAGTTCCGGATATGAAGAAGCGGCAGCTCAGGGATTAGTCGCCGGAATTAATGCAGCAATGCATGTATTGGGAAGAGAGGAACTGGTATTGGATCGTTCTCAGGCATATATCGGCGTACTAATTGATGATTTGGTAACAAAAGAGACACATGAGCCATATCGTATGATGACATCCCGGGCAGAATATCGCCTGATACTGAGACAGGATAATGCGGATTTGCGTCTTACGGAAATTGGGTATCGCATTGGTCTGATTGAGGAAGAGCGATATCAGAAACTTCTTTATAAAAAAGAAGCAATTCAGAACGAAATTAACCGGTTGGAACATACTACGATTGGTGGAACAAAAGAAGTAAATCATGTCTTGCAGGAACATGGAAGTACACCGTTAAAATCCGGAATTACGTTGGCAGAATTAATTCGCCGTCCGGAACTTTGTTATGAGGATTTGAAAGAGATTGATGAAAAAAGACCAGGTTTGAGCAAAGATGTACAGGAACAGGTTAATATTGAAATCAAATATGAAGGATATATTAAACGTCAAATGAGTCAGGTGGAGCAGTTTAAAAAAATGGAAAAGAAAAAACTGGCATTTGATTTTGACTATTCTAAGGTACCAAGTCTTCGCATCGAAGCAGTGCAAAAACTAAATCAAATCAAGCCGGCATCCATTGGACAGGCATCCCGTATTTCAGGGGTATCGCCGGCAGATATTTCAGTATTATTAGTTTATTTGGAGAGAGAACGCAGAGGATAGAATGAAAATACTACTCTAAAAACAGACAGTTCTTTACCTAAGTTTAATACTGAAACTAGGAAGGGAGAAATCGCATGTGGAATTTTGAAAAGAAAGAAGAACGTGTCGAATATATGCAGCAAGAACTGGTACGGGCCGGATTCCTGCTGGACGAGCATAAAATTGATCAGTTGGAACAATATTATCAAATGTTGGTGGAAAAAAATAAGGTCATGAACCTGACAGCGATTACTGAATTCAGTGAGGTAGTACAAAAACATTTTATCGATAGTTTAATGCTTCTTCAGTTTGTTGATTTAAAAGAGTGTTCCGTGATGGATGTAGGAACCGGCGCCGGCTTTCCAGGTATCCCATTGAAAATCGCATGTCCGGAGGCTACCATAATTTTGTTGGATTCTTTAAATAAGAGAATAAAATTTCTGAATGAAGTTATAGAGACACTTGGATTGAAAAAAATAAAGGCAATTCATGGAAGAGCAGAAGATTTGGCGCAGAATCCCGAATATCGGGAACAATGTGATTTTTGTGTATCCAGAGCGGTCGCAAATTTATCCACACTGTCTGAATATGGAATGCCATTTGTGAAAGTGGGAGGATTTTTCATACCATACAAATCCGGAGAAATCGAAGAAGAATTGAAACAGGCAGAAAAAGCAATTGCTGTATTGGGTGGAAACTTTTCTGTGGAAAAAGACAGAAAAAATATTAAAACATTTCAGTTGCCTGAATCGGATATCAGGCGTAGTTTGATTTTTATTAATAAAAAAAGAACAACTGAAAAAAAGTATCCGAGAAAAGCCGGAATGCCATCAAAAGATCCGTTAAAATGAAAAACATAAAAAAGGAAATGTTCCACGTGGAACATTTCCTTTTTTGTATATTCATTATGAGATTAGGACGGATAATAGTTTTTCCGGAGATTCCAAAGCAATGCAACAACCAGTATTTTTCAATACACATGTTTCAATAGAAGGATTCAGTGCATGATAGTCAGCCAAAATTTCATGTATATTTTCCATATGATCTCCACCAACGAGCAAAATGCTATTATTAATTTCCCGCAGTGCGTTGGTAATATTGATATTCATATATTTCCCGCGCAGGGAGGCATAGAGCATTTTACAGTTGTAACCGCCAATGTGAGCATTGTGATAAAAGTGTTCCAAATCAGTTAAGTTGTTTATATTAGGCAGGATAGAAGTTTCTTTTGCGTACCGTTCACGTAACATCCGTTTGGAAAAGGCAATATTATAACCTAATGTTCCGATAATCGGAAGAGTATAAAAATAACGGCTTAATTTGCTTTTGGATGTAGGCATCTGCATTGATTTTGCCAGAGATTCCGGATTTAATATTGTGATATGATCAAATAAAGAATCATTGTTGCGGCAAGCCATGAGAACAGCAGATGCAGAATTACCAGAACAGATAATATCAGTTCTTCTTCCGATGATATCCGTAACAAAATCACTTATTAGCTGCACATATAAAAAGTTGGTATAAAGAAAACCGGGCTTTTCGGAAAAACCACAGCCGATTAAATCTAGTGTATACACGGTATGATCTTGAGACAGGGGCAAAATTAATTTTTTCCATTCATAACTATTCATGCCAGGATCGATGGAATGAATTAGTAAAATGGGTCTGCCGGTGCCACATTTTTTGTAGCGGATTTGTCCAAAACGCCAGTGATACGTAAGTGGTAGATTGGAGGGAAAACTCGATGAAAAGACATGAGATTCCGATTTAGCAAAAATTATTTTGTTAATCATTGAAATGGCAGAGGCAGAGGCGACTGTCAATGTAAGTGCAGATAAAATTTTTTCTTTCAGTTTCATGTATAGTTTACCTCCTGTACTTATTAAGACTCTTGCTATCAGAATACAATGTAAATAACTCATTGTCTATCGTCAAAAAAATTTTGCTTTACAGACTCTGATATTATAATTTGTAACTATTCAGAGCCATGCAGATTCATAAGAAACAGACGGTTCAAGCTTGCCTGACTAAGTCTGTTTCTTATGAATTTATATGGCGAGAAGTCATACATTCGCAAAAGATCAGCCTCATAGAGGTGCTTTCGCGAATGAGCTTTGAATAGGTACTATAGTAAAAAAATGTTGTCTGTGCAGCAGACAAATCGTTTTTGGCAGATTCTAAATAAATGGTTGGATTGTATAGATGTCATTAATCAATACTATTTGCAAGTGTAATTAACATAGTTATTGTTTATTATAACATATATTTAGAAGAATTGTCTATGAATAAATCGTCAGCATCATTTGCATAGTAACAGTTCGGTCTGCGCTATTTATAAAAACGCACTGCGTTCTTATTGTGGCTGTCGTCACTGTTTTGCTTCTTTACAGGCACTCAGCTCATGGGGCTGAAGAACTATGGCTGAACTGTTACTTTGTATAAAAATCTTGAGTTGTTAATAAAATAAAAAATACAAAAATGTTCCACGTGGAACATGAAAGAAATAATAATAGTATGCTGTAGAATTTATTCAAAAAAGTGGCACTATAAAGATTTAATTTATTATTGGTTTTTCTGTTAATGTCTCAAAACAGTAGGAAAATATTTTTGAAATTTGATTATAGTATAATAAAAGAATACTAGCATTTGTGAAAGTGTTTTTGATAGAAATAATTGTTAGGTGAATGTAGTACATTATATAATGAAGCAATACAGAAAAGATTATTAAAAAAATCTTAAAATGTTCCACGTGGAACATTTTAAGGTGGAAAAAATAAAAAAATGGTGTTATACTGAAACGCAGGTAACTGTCATATAAGTATAATACAAATATAATATAAGTATAATATAAATATAATAGAAATATAATGAAGAAATTATAAAGCGGATAGAAGAATGTAATCCAGTTATCCATAATAATGTTATAGGACAGTGAAATAAAATAGTATTAAAGATGAAATAATAAGACATGGAGAATATGGGATCCATAGAATTCCGTGATAGGGAACAGAAGAAAGAGGTGTTTGATCAAAATGGGAAGAATAATTGCCATTGCAAATCAAAAAGGTGGTGTGGGTAAAACAACAACAGCCATTAACTTATCCGCATGCTTGGCAGAAATGGGACAGAAGGTATTAACTGTGGATATGGATCCTCAGGGAAATACAACAAGCGGTTTGGGTGTAGATAAAAATGAAGTGGACAATACTGTGTACCAGCTTCTGATTGGTGCATGTACATTGGAACAAAGTATTGTGAAAAATGCAATTGAAAACCTGGACCTGATACCTTCCAATGTAAATTTATCCGGAGCCGAGATTGAGTTAATTGGAATTCCTGAAAAAGAGTACATATTAAAAAAACAAGTGGATACAGTAAGAGATCAATACGATTACATTATTATTGATTGCCCGCCTTCTCTAAGTATGTTGACCGTAAATGCCATGACAACAGCAGATACGGTATTGGTACCGATCCAGTGTGAATATTATGCTCTTGAAGGCTTGAGTCAATTGATGCATACTATAAATTTGGTGAAACAGAGATTAAACCCGGATCTGGTTATGGAAGGGGTAGTATTCACTATGTATGATGCGAGAACCAATCTATCACTTCAGGTAGTGGAAAATGTAAAGGATAATTTAAAACAGAAGGTTTATAAAACTATTATCCCGAGAAATGTGCGTTTGGCGGAAGCACCGAGCCATGGACTTCCTATTAATTTATATGATACCAGATCCGCAGGAGCAGAGGCATATCGACTGCTGGCAGAGGAAGTGATTCATAGAGGAGAGGAGGATGAATAATGGCTAAAATAGGAGGCCTTGGAAAAGGACTGGATTCTTTGATTGGCGGAGATTTTCAAAAAGAATCGGATGTAATATCTGGAAGAAAAAAAACGGTACAGAAAAAAGATGCGAAAGAATCGAAAATAGAAATCATGATGAAAATTCATCAGATAGAACCCAATAGAGAACAGCCAAGAAAACAGTTTGAAGAAGATTCATTGGCAGAGTTGGCAGAATCCATAAAATTATATGGAGTTATTCAGCCGTTGATTGTCAGAAAAAAAGATGATTATTATGAAATTGTCGCCGGAGAAAGACGCTGGAGAGCGGCAAAAATGGCTGGATTAAAAGAAGTTCCTGTAATTATTAAAGAATATTCAGAACGGGAAATTGCCGAAATATCTCTGGTGGAAAATTTACAGAGAGAGGATTTAAATCCCATTGAAGAAGCCATGGCATACCAGAGATTACTGAAGGAGTTTCATTTAAAACAGGAAGAAGTGGCAGAAAGAGTATCCAAGAGCAGAAGTGTCATTACAAATTCTCTGCGTTTACTGCGTTTGGATCGCAAATTGCAGACTATGTTGGTAGAAGGTTTGATTACGACAGGGCATGCAAAAGTGTTGTTGGGATTGGATAATAGAGAACAGCAGATTCTGGCAGCTGAAAAAATTGTAGATGAGCGTTTAAGCGTAAGAGAAACAGAAAATTTTGTTAAACAATTATTATCTCCAAAAATTCCGAAAGAAAAGAAAGTTTTGGGAAATGAGACACTATATCATACGATAGAGGATCGTATGAAGGAAATGATTGGTACAAAAGTACATATTCAGAGAAAGGATGAAGAAAAAGGAAAAATAGAAATCGAATACTATTCTTCTGATGATCTGGAACGAATTATGGAAATCATGGGGATTTATAAAGATAATATTACCAATGCCTGACTTACATGATTCGCCAATTTTACCGATAGTTCCATTCAATAAAAAAATGGATTTGAGGGATTCTAATAATGTGAGTTTTTGAAATATTGATAGAATGTAATGGATCAGAACCATACAGATTTATAAAGAACAGGTGATTTTAATGCGCCGGATAAAAATGGTTTTATAAAGTATATGGTAAGAAACCATACATGAGTAAAAGAAAAGTTTTGTAGAAATGTTCTTTTAGTAGGTTCTGAATAGTCATGATAAAATATTTTATGTCAGGATAAAAAGAGGGAAAGGAAATAAGAAAAAGTGATACTGCTGCGAAAACAGCATATTCAAATATATGGAATAATTGAATGGTAGTTTTCGCAGGAAACCGATGGGAACTGAAATACAGATAAAAGAGGGAAATGGCAGGAGGATTAAAATATGAACTCTTTTTTGAATGATATTGGTATCGATCCGGGATTTATTATTATTGCCTTGGGAATTATAGTGGTTGCACTTTTAATCATGGTGATTATGCTGATGTTTAAATATGCAAAAATTCAACGTTCTTATGAGGCTTTTATGGAAGGCAGAGATAGTAAATCTCTGGAAGAAATACTAATTAAGGTAGTAGAAGATAATAAGAAGGTAAAACAGCAGTGTAAGAATAACATTGATGCAATTATTGATATGAAAAGGAAAATTAAAGCTTCCTATCAAAAAATTGGTCTGTTAAAATATGATTCTTTCCGTGGTATGGCAGGAAAATTAAGTTTTTCTGTTGCGTTGTTGGATGGAGAGAATAGTGGCTTTATACTAAATTGTATGCACACACAAGATGGCTGTTATAATTACATGAAGGAAATTATACATGGAGAAGCATTGAGCGTATTGAGTGAAGAGGAAAAAGAAGTTTTAGAAATCGCAATTCAATGTGAAAAGATGTCGGATTAAAGTACAATATAGAAATTAAATAAAAATAATACAAAAGCTATGAAAATCTGAAGGAAAAGGATGAAACAGTTGTTAGGCTGTTTCTGGCAGTTGGTTCGCCTTATATATCAGATTTTTATAGCTTTTTTCTTTCGTGAAAATGTTACCTTATGCAGATGTTAAACAAACATTGAAACATAAGAACTGAGATATAAACACAATAACTGAAATGCAATTATAATAACTAAAATAAACAATACATTGATAAAAATCAAAATATATAAAAGTAACACAAAATAAATTGTCAGATAAAATACAAAATAATTACACAATATACAAGGACGTTTCGAAAGAAAACAGTATGTACAAAATGCACAAAAAATTCTCGATTCATATCATTCTAAAAACGATAATAATGACAAAAAGTTAACAAAGTATAATTGTATTCCAATAAACCGTAAACCCAAAAGGTAATAAGTACCAGTTATAATATTTTACAAATAAAAAATAAAAAAAATATTGACATTATTTTAACAATATCATATAATGAGATTGTTGTTAAATTAACCACAATCTTTTTCAGAAAGAAGAGATAATAATAATGAAAGTTTCATTGTTAATCTTTAAAAGGTTGTTATAAGGTCAGGACTTTTTAAAACTGCTAGAAAGCAGATAAAAAGGGAGAAAAAGTAAAGGAGAAAATAGAATGGCAAAGGCTAAGGAAGTAGTATCCCCACAAATTGTTGACAGTGTAGAAGCATTACAGATTAGAATGAATGAAATTAGAAATGCTCAGAAAGAATTCGCAACATTTACACAGGAACAGGTCGATAAAATTTTCCTTGCAGCAGCAACAGCAGCAAACCAGAAGAGAATTCCTCTGGCCAAGATGGCAGTAAAAGAGACTGGTATGGGTGTTGTAGAAGATAAAGTAATTAAAAACCATTATGCCGCAGAATATATTTATAATGCTTATAGAGATACAAAGACATGTGGTGTCATTGAAGAAGATACCGAGTTTGGAATTAAGAAGATTGCAGAACCTATTGGTTTGATTGCAGCTGTAATACCTACAACCAATCCCACATCTACTGCAATTTTTAAATGCCTTCTGGCATTGAAGACACGTAATGCGATTATCATTAGCCCTCATCCACGTGCAAAAGCATGTACCATTGAAGCTGCTAAAGTTGTGAAAGAGGCAGCAGAGGCAGCCGGAGCACCGAAGGGATTGATTGGATGGATTGATGTTCCTTCTTTGGAATTAACAAATGAAGTAATGAAAGAAGCAGATATTATCCTGGCTACAGGTGGTCCTGGCATGGTGAAGGCTGCGTATTCTTCCGGAAAGCCGGCATTGGGAGTTGGTCCGGGAAATACTCCGGTTATTATTGATGATACGGCAGATATCAAGATGGCAGTATCCTCTATTATTCATTCAAAGACATTTGATAATGGTATGATTTGTGCTTCTGAACAGTCTGTTACTGTTTTGGAATCCGTTTACGAAGCTGTAAAGAAAGAATTTGCAGTACGTGGCTGCTATTTCTTGAAAGGCGATGAATTAGATAAGGTTAGAAAGACCATTATTATCAATGGAGCTTTAAATGCAAAGATTGTAGGACAGAGTGCGCACACGATTGCTGCCTTGGCAGGTGTATCTGTGCCAGAAGATACGAAAGTATTGATTGGTGAAGTGGAATCCGTAGATATTTCGGAAGAATTTGCCCATGAAAAGTTGTCTCCTGTTTTGGCTATGTATAAGGCAAGCACATTTGATGAGGCTCTGGAAAAGGCAGAACGTTTGGTAGCAGATGGAGGGTATGGTCATACATCTTCTTTATATATTAATGTCAATGAAAAGGAAAAGATGGAAAAGCATGCTGCTGCTATGAAAACTTGCCGTGTATTGGTTAATACACCATCTGCACAGGGTGGAATTGGTGATTTATATAACTTTAAATTAGCTCCGTCACTGACACTGGGATGTGGTTCCTGGGGTGGAAACTCTGTTTCTGAAAACGTAGGAGTAAAACATCTGTTAAATATTAAGACAGTAGCAGAGAGGAGAGAAAATATGCTGTGGTTCCGTGCGCCCGAAAAGGTATACTTTAAGAAAGGCTGTCTGCCAGTTGCTCTTAGAGAATTGAAAGATGTAATGAATAAGAAAAGGGCGTTTATTGTAACAGACTCTTTCCTGTATATGAATGGGTATACAAAAGTGATTACCGACCGCTTAGACGAAATGGGAATTACTCATACGGTATTTTCTAATGTACAGCCTGATCCGACTCTGGCAAATGCACAGGAAGGTGCAAAAGCGATGACTGCATTTAAACCAGATGTCATCATTGCCATGGGTGGTGGTTCTGCTATGGATGCCGGAAAGATTATGTGGGTAATGTATGAGCATCCGGAAGTTGACTTCCAGGATTTGGCTATGCGTTTTATGGATATCAGAAAGAGAGTATACACATTCCCGAAAATGGGAGAAAAGGCTTATTTTGTAGCAGTTCCTACATCTTCCGGTACCGGTTCTGAAGTGACACCATTTGCAGTTATCACAGATCAGGAAACAGGTACGAAGTATCCGTTGGCTGATTATCAGTTAATGCCAAATATGGCAATTGTGGATACAAACAATATGATGAGCCAGCCAAAAGGGCTGACATCTGCATCTGGTGTGGATGTTTTAACCCATGCATTGGAAGCTTATGCTTCTCTGATGGCTACAGATTATACAGATGGTCTTGCTTTAAAGGCAATGAAAAATGTATTTGAATATCTTCCAATTGCTTACAATGATGGAAATAACGTTGAAGCCAGAAATAAAATGGCAGACGCATCTTGTATGGCAGGTATGGCATTTGCCAATGCATTTTTAGGTGTGTGTCATTCTATGGCACATAAGCTGGGAGCATATCATCATCTGCCTCATGGTGTAGCCAATGCGCTTCTGATTAGTCTGGTTGTGGCATATAATGCAGAAGAGTGTCCGAGAAAGATGGGAACATTCCCGCAGTATGAGTATCCACATACCCGTGCACGTTATGCAGAATGTGCTCGTTTCTGTGGAATTACAGGAAAAGATGATGCAGAATGCGTACAGAAACTGATTGAAAAGATTGAAGAATTAAAGGCTGCTGTTGGTATAAAGAAGAGCATCCAGGAATATGGTATTGATGAGAAATATTTCTTGGAAACACTGGATCAGATGGTGGAAGATGCTTTTGATGATCAGTGTACAGGAGCAAATCCGAGATATCCGTTGATGAGTGAAATTAAGGAAATGTATCTGAAAGCTTATTACGGAAAATAAAAACGTGTATTGACAATATTTGTTTATCTATATTACTTCTCCCTGAAAAGCCGGGCTGCAAAAGGAAACTTTTGCAGTTCGGCTTTCTTTATGATATAGTAAAAACAGGCTTTAACGTAAAAAAATGAAGTGTAGCATGATGATATTTTTATAATAGTTTTGTAATGAATCCATAAAAGTAATATAAGTGATAGACGTATCTATAATAACAAATGTTATATAGTAAAAAGGAGGAACACTATGATATTTCAACCGAAGACATTGGATTTTGATTTAAGCCCATATACGGGACTGACGAGAGAAAGCTGGATTGAGGCAGGTGAGTATCTGCTTAATGGTGTATTTGGAAATATAGAAAAATTTGAAGATCCGGTAGTAATGCCTAGAAAAGAAACAGAGGTTACATATCCCCATTTGAAAGCTCCACAAGGGGTGCAGGAATCCCAAAGAAAAGCAGAAGTTTTTGAGGGGCTGACCCGGTCATTTTTCATTGGGGCACCTTTGATTCATATCAAACCGGATCTGGTATTACATGGGTATTCCATAAGGGAATATTATAAGAGCCAGATATTACGTATATGCACCAGGGAAGATGAACTTTACGTGGGAAATTACGAGGATCAGGTACGTATATCCGGTACAGATGACCCGTTTCGCACGTTTCAACAGACCGTAGAAACATGTGCTTTGGTCATTGGTCTTTGGGTTTGCAAAGAGGAGATCTGGGATACCTATACAAAAGAAGAAAAAGATGTTATAGCAGCTCTTTTGGACAGCTATGCCAAAGCCAATACGGTTCCACAGAACTGGCGTCTGTTCAATATGCTGGATATGGCATTTTTGTATATGGAGGGATACCCCATTGATCATGATATTATGATGGATCATGCCCAGGCAATATTAAATTATTATGCAGGAGATGGATGGTATAGGGATGGACATGCCTTTGATTATTATTCCTGTTGGGCATTTAATGTGTATTCTCCCATATGGAATCTTTGGTACGGATATGATCATGCGCCGTATGTGGCAAAAAAATTTGAAGAACATTCCAATAAGTTGATGGAGACTTACGGTGATTTCTTTGACCGGGATGGATTTACCAATATGTGGGGACGCAGTAATATTTACCGGAATGCTGCCACCAGTGCCTTTGATGGAAATATGATGCTTCGTCATTCAGTAGCAGATCCGGGATTGGCCAGAAGAATCTCTTCCGGATCTTTGATGCAGTTTTTATCCAGGGAGGATTTTTTGTACAAAGGGGTTCCTACTCTGGGATTTTATGGCCAGTTTACTCCATTGGTACAGGGGTATTCCTGTGCGGAATCGCCATTTTGGTTGGGAAAGGCTTTTTTATGCCTGCATCTTCCGGCTGATCATCCGTTCTGGACAGCAAAAGAAAACAATGGTTCGTGGGAACGATTGAAAAATAAGGAAATAAAAGAAACCGTTCTGAACGGACCAGCTCTTTGTTTTACCAATCATGAAGCCAATGGAGAAACCATTTTGCGTACAGGAAAAATTTTACGTGCTGCAGATGACATTCATGGTATGTGGAATTATTCCAAGTTATGTTTTAATACAAAATATCCATGGGAAGCAACGCCCACAGGAGAGCAAAAGGAAAAGACAGATGGATTATATGTAGGAAACGGAGAAGTGGAATCACAGCAGTATGTTTTAAAAGATACAACTACGGGTGAAGTATCCAGAGCGAATGTGACATTCTGGCATGGAGAAAAAAATGGAGTATTGTATCGCAGACAATTTTTCGATTATCAGGAAAAGAGACAATGTCATTGGACACAGGCGATTAATCTGGCTGATTTTCCTGTGGCATTGGGTGTTATCCGGGTTGATAAATTACGCCTTCACCGTCGTCCGATTACAATGACACTGGGTTCCTATGGATTTGCAGATAATGGGACACAGATAATTGAAAAAACCAACGGAAGTGCAAAAGCAATTATATTAAAAGGTCACGATGCAACAGGAAAAGAAAAACAGTTGGCAATGACAATTTATGATGGATGGGATGGACTTGATGTGATACATAGCAGAGGAACCAATCCGGATTCGGAACGATCAATGGTGGTATATGCGTTCTTAAGCAGAAAAAAACAATATGGATATGAACCATATGTGTTAATTTCACAGGTGATTACGAAAGAAAGTCTGGAAGATTTTTCAGAAGAAGAACTGTTTCCGATTTCTTCCGTTACATATACGGATGGAAAACAGTGTGGTGGTTATGGACCGGTTACGATTGCATTGAAGAATGGTGAGACACGAGTGATAGAGTTTGAAGGGATAGAGGGAAATCTGCAGTTATAAAAAAGTATTCTTGAGAAAACCATTGATATAAAAAAATATAGTTTTATATAAAATCTTATAAATCAAGAGGAAAAAAAGAGAGAAATCAAAGGTTTTTGAATAAAAAGTGAATGGAAAATACTTTTTTTCCATGCTATGCTCCTTTTATACAAATGGAGAAGGGGATTTTGCTATTAAAAAACAAAATTCTGATACTGTTTTTGAAAGGAGCGTAGCTGTATGAGAAAAAAATGGGTAGTAGGATGTTTGATTGCTTCAACATTAATATCCACATTAGGGGGATGTGGAAAGGAAGCAACACAGGGAACGGATGAAGGATCAAAACAAAGTAATAATACGGAACAGAGCAGCCAGGAAAAAGAAACATTGGTGGTTGGTATTCAGACAGATTTTAATATAACCGATTACAAAGATAATTATTTAACAAAACTGATTGAAGATGATTTAAATGTAAATCTGGAGTTTTATGAATTGCCGGCAGCGGCAGAAGATGTAAAAACCAAAGTATCTTTGCTGGCTACAAACGGACAAGATGTTCCGGATGTTTTGATTACGACGGCTTTGACACCGGAACTTGTTTTAGAGTATGGTTCCAAAGGTTTATTCATTCCTATTAATGAGTATGTGGAAAAAGAAGGTACCAATTATCAAAAAATGGATGAGGCAGATCAGGAAGTAATAGAAAAAGCTATGACAGCAGCTGACGGTAATATGTATGCACTTCCAAACTATTGTGATGCTCCTTGGAATTTTACACCCAATCGTATGTATATTAATACTGCCTGGCTGGATAAACTGGGATTGGAAATACCAAAGACAACGGATGAATTATATGAAGTGTTAAAAGCATTTCATGATAATGATCCCAATGGAAACGGAAAGCAGGATGAGATTGGGGTTTACGGATATATTGCAGGAGGATATGGAGAGGATATTATTGATGCCCTGATGAATGCATTTGTGTTCTATAATGGTGGTGGACAGAATGGCGGATTGGCTTTAAATGAAGATGGAACAAAAGTCATTGCACCATTTACCACAGAAGAGTGGAAACAGGGATTAATGTTTATGAATCAATTATATCAGGAAGGATTACTGGCATCATCAATCTTTACAGATGATACGACACAGTTTAAAGCGACATTAAACCTGGATACCAATATTGTTGGTTTGGTTTCTGCCGGTTCTACCAGTAACTGGGCTGATTGTGATAATAATGCAAATTTCCTGGAAATGGATTTGATTCCTCCTTTGACAGGACCGGAAGGTATCTGTTATACGCCGTATACAGAGTATTCTCCGAATGCAGCATTTTTCATCACATCTGAATGTGAAAATCCGGAGTTGGCATATTCTCTTGGCGATTGGTTCTTGGATTATGAGCACTCCAGAATCGCCCGTTTTGGAGAAAAGGGTGTGGATTGGACCGATGATGCAGAAACATGTAAAAATACAACGAACGCTTATAAAGAAGCTGGTTTAGTAGACTCTGTTAATTGTGTGCAGATGACGAATATCTGGGCGGAACCATCTAATAAATTCTGGCATAATATGAACCCATATTATGAAAACAGAGAGTCTTCTTATAAAACAGCCAATGGTATGACACCGTTTGATGAATCCGTAAAGAGCAGTATGCTTAATGCTTATCATAGTGAATGGTATCCTGATAAACATCCGGATAAGGTTCTTCCTCTTTTGCATTACACACAGGAAGAGGCAAATCAGTGTTCTAAGAATATTGTAGCTATAACCGAATTTGTGGAACAGGCAAAAGCACAGTTTATCATAGGTGAAAGAAATTTTGAAGATGGATGGGATTCCTATTTAAAGGAACTGGAACAGTCTGGTTTAAATGAATGGCTGGGTATTGCACAGACAGCATATGAGAGAAGCGTGAAAGAATAATGACTGAATCAATCAGGATTTAGAATCGGAATAATAATATAGCTGGAACGTAAGAGAGCAGAAAGGGGTAAATGGAGTGAGAAGGATCGAGGCAGATATAAAAAATGAAAAAGGGCCCCTCAATCGGTTTTTCAGTGACTGTGTAGGAGCTGGGCGAGCTGGAGAAATGCTTCGAAAAACAGCGGTAGATCAGATGGAAGAAGTGCAAAAAGGATGCGGATTCCGATATTTACGATTTCATGGACTGTTTGCAGAAGATATGGGTGTTTATCAGAAAGATGAGCAGGGAAATGCAGTATATAATTGGCAGTATGTGGATCAGGCATATGATGCGATTTTGGACAGTGGGATGAAACCTTTTGTGGAATTGAGTTTTATGCCTCATGATATGGCTTCCGGAACACAGGAAGTTTTCTGGTGGAAAGCAAATGTGACCCCTCCGATTGCAATGGATGATTGGTATGATCTTGTTCATGCATTTACCATTCATGTTACAGAACGTTATGGAGAAGATGAAGTAAAATCATGGAGATTTGAAGTATGGAACGAACCGAATCATCCGGCATTTTTTTCCGAAGGTCTGAAAGAGTATCTTGAATTATACGATGCAGCTGTTCGGGGAGTAAAAGATGTGTGTGAAATGTATCTGGTAGGTGGTCCGGCGACAGCAGGTTGTGCATGGATACCGGAATTTCTGGAACATTGCAGGGAAAACAAAGTACCGGTGGATTTTGTGACTACCCATACATATGGTGTGCGTGGAGATTTTGATCAGGACGGAAAAAAGATTTTATATCTGATGGAGGAAAAAGACTGTATAAGAGATTCGGTGAAGGCAGTATATGATCAGGTAAAAAAATCAGCATTTCCGGATATACCAATTTATTTTACAGAATGGAGTGCATCTTATTCCAGCAGAGATGCAATTCATGACCATTATATTGAAGCTTCCTATATTTTATACCATTTAAAACAGGTAGAGGGATATGTAGATGCCATGTCTTACTGGACATTTACAGATGTATTTGAGGAAGTTGGAATTGGACCGGAACCATTTCATGGGGGATTCGGTCTGATGAATCTTCAGTCTTATAAAAAACCGGCATATCATGCATATTGGATGCTGAACCAATTGGGAAAGACCGAACTGAAACAAGAAGATTCTGATTGTTATGTGTGTAAAAATGAAGACGGAGATATTCAGATTTTGTGGTGGGAGTATGAACTGCCCAAACAGGATGCGTGCAATAACGAGTACTTTAAACGGGAATTGCCGTTGCAGTCTTCCGATAAGATAAAAATATGTCTGAAAAACCTTGCAATGGGGGATTATCATGTTTCATTATTCCAGACAGGATATGGCGTACATGATGCATATACAGAATATTTACATAGGAATAAAACCGTTTTGACCAGAAACGAGGAAAATCAGATTCGTGAGAAAACCCAAGAAACTCCGGTTTCAGAAAATACAGTATCTGTTTCTGACAATGGTATTTTTGAAATGGAACTTTCAATGAGGAAGTATGATTGCTTTTTGTTATTACTAAAAAAGATGAAATCATAAAAAAGATTTAAAAGCAGCAGGCGGAAATTGTCATCTCCGGACAATTTTTTGCCTGCTGTTTGTGGTAAAGATATAGAGAACTTAGTTAATTATAATAAAATGCGTATTGTTCCATTGCGTCCATGACTGCTTTGACGTTTTTTAAGGGGACACCGGGATATAAACCATATATCATGGTAAGTCCGCCATCTTTGCTTCCGATTTTTGCAACTTCTTCCCGTATGAGTGAATGAATTTGGGCTGGTGAGCCGAACGGAGTAATTGATTGTCGGTCAATATCCAGATCAACACAGACACGTCCCTTTAAGTTTTCGCAAATCCAATCAATTCCGTTGACCAGATCCTGAATATTAAAAATATCAACGCCTGCATCAATAATATAATTTGCCAGCAGACGAATGTCTCCGTCTGAATGCATATGTACAATTTTTCCGCCTTGTTTCGATGCTGTGATTAGATGTTGATAAGCGGGATAAATATATTTTAGAAAATTATCAACACTGAGCATGGGACCTCTTTGCATACCGAGATCTTCAGGAATACGAATGATATCAACATTTGCTTTTAAAAAATGAGAAATTTGTGATAAATTAAATGTTTCCAGTTTTGAAATCAAATCAGACAGCAAAGGTTCCTCATCCATCATATCAAATAAAAGATTTTCATATCCGCGCAGATCACATAATTGTAAGAATGTATGTCCGTGCCGTAACGATCCATAAACGATTTCCCCGGCATCATGTCTGATCTGACAGTTTTGTTCAAATTCAATCCAATCAATGGATTCTAATCCGGTACTGTATTCTGGATTGGGGAAAAGATAGGTTTTATAATTTTCCCAGTCAGAAAGCGGGTGATCGTGTACAGAACCGACTATACCATCTGTTGTTGTCTTCCAAATACATCCGAAATCATCGGTATAAGGGTGATCGCGCCGGGCATTTTGGGCAAAGGAATGTTTGATATAATTTGATTTCTGAAAGTTGGGAAAAAGAAAGGGATGCTGTTCCATTAATTCAAACAGATCGTCTGGCTGATAGGAATGAAAACAAGCTTCATTAATATGAAAAGTCATGGGTATGTAATCCGGTTTTTCAAATCGGATTGCTTTTAGTAAGTTTTCTTTTTGGGATAAGGAATTTGAGACAGACATAATGATACCTCCGATTTTTTAATATTCTTGTACCATTATAGGATATATGATATTGTATTTGTATTCGTTATTGTACATAAAATATATGTTTTTAGATACTTTAGAGAGGGCGATATGAAGTATGCAGGATGTGAACTGGATAAAACATTTGAAATTACGTCAATGGTGACAGCATTTCGAAAAGGATACGGATGTGGTTATTATTATAAAGGAGAATCCCATGATTTTTGGGAATTTATATGCGTATTAAAGGGATGTATTCAAGTTGCTGTGGATTGTAACGTGTATGAATTACATGAAAATCAAGTGATTTTTTTGAAGCCGTTACAGTTTCACAATATGTGTTCCATTCATCAAGAAAATGCCGAAATATTAATTATGTCATTTCGAGTGTCTCCTGTATTGGAAATGGAACAACAGGTAGTTACCATTCATGACGATATATGTAGGCAATTATTGAATTTATTTGATATGGCAAAAGAAATATTTGTATTTGAGGAAATTCATGTAAAAAGCATAAGAGACGGATATAGACGGAAGGCACAAATCTTTTCAAAATCTTTGGAAAGCTGGATTTTATCAAGGATGGAAGAAAGTGATATAGAGGAAAAACCTGTGTTGACCGTATGTGCTGTCAATTATTCAAAAATAGTAGAAGTGTTAAAAAACAATATAGATCGAAATCTCAGAATTAAGGATATTGCAAAGTTGACGGGGATGAGTGAAAGCAATGTGAAAAAAACATTTTCTATGTATGCGAATCAAGGGATTATGAATTATTTTCAGCAGCTAAAGATAATAGAAGCAAAAAGATTATTGGCAGAAGGAAATACCGTGGGAGAAGTGAGTCAGAAACTGGGATATTCTGAGCAAAATTATTTTAGCATTGTATTTAAAAAAGCGACTGGATATGCTCCAAAATATTGGTTGAAAGAAATGGAAAAAAAGAATGTCTCCAAAAATAAAAAACTTTTTTTAGTTCAACAAAATAGCAGATGAAATTTAACATAGGTGTGATAAAATAAAAACAACTGTAGGAAATTACAGTGAAAATGATCAGATAAGGAAAAACAAAAATAGGATCAGGTGAGGTAAAAAATGACGGAAAATATCAGCAGGATTAAGTGTTACCATGAAGAAAACGTTGATTGTGAAGTATGCTTTTTTTTTGAAGGAGAGAATCAGGAATTTTCCGGTGATCGTTTGAAAGTACGATATTATTGGGGAGAGAACAAAACAAAATTATGGATTGGTTTGGGAAAACGAGAGGATTTTGAAAGAATTGACTGTAAAGAAGTATTTGCAAAAGCAATAAAGGAAGCTGCGAATCTGGAACGAAAAAAGATCTGTTTTGACCCTGCGTTTGCTATAAAAAAATTTGGAAAAGAGGGAATTTTTGATGCGGTAGAGGGATGTATACTGGGCGCATTTGAAACAGAGCAATTTGGAAAAAAACAAGAAAAAGAAAAGCCGGAGTTATATTTTACCTGTGAGGAAAATGAAAAAGAATTGGAAGCCTGGATTATGGAAGCCGGTTCCTTGATGGAAGGGGTATGTTTTGCCCGTCATATGGTGAATCGTCCCGGAAATAAACTGACACCGGAAATATTTGCAGAAGCGTTGAAAAAAGAGGCAGAGGGATTATCCATTGATGTGGAAATTTTAGATGAAAAAAGGATAAAGGATGCCGGAATGGAGGCATTTTTAGCGGTCGGAGAAAGCAGTGGCCGTCCTCCAAGATTAATCATTATGCGTTACCGGGGAAACGAAACATCAAAAGAAAATTACGGATTTATAGGAAAGGGAGTTACTTGTGATACAGGGGGATATTGTTTGAAACCGGCATCTTCCATGTTGGGGATTAAAGGAGATATGGCTGGTGCGGCAGCAGCGGCAGGTGCTTTGTATGCTATGGCAAAAAATGAAATAAAAGCAAATGTGACGGTTGTGATTCCTGCTTGTGAAAACAGAATTTCCAGAGAAAGTTTTTTACCCGGTGATGTAATTGGAAGCATGTCTGGCAAAATGATAGAGATCGGAAACACCGATGCAGAAGGACGCCTGATTTTGGCAGATGCAATCACATATGCCATTCAAAGGGAACATGTAACAAAAATTTTGGATATTGCCACACTGACCGGAGCGGTTGTTGCAATGTTCGGATTTTCCACAGCTGGGGTCATGTGTGATGATGAGGAATGGTATAAAGCATTTGAGCGCGCCGCCAATTCTTCGGCAGAGAGGTATTGGAGGCTGCCAATCTTTAAGGAATATAAAAAAATGGTGGAGAGTAAAATAGCAGATGTGAGAAATATAAGCAGTGGCGGATGTGGAACAATCACTGCGGGAGTATTTCTGGAAACATTTGCATCGTCTCTGCCTTGGATTCATTTGGATATTGCCGGAACTGCCTGGGTTGATACTCCCATTTGGGAATTCCAAAGTCCGGGAGCAACCGGAGCTGCGGTGACAACGTTGTATTATTTAGGAAAAGAACAGGAGGATAATTAATATGAAAAATTCCAGACCGGAAGAAGTGAAGGATATGGATACGTTTATATTAGAGGCTTGTGTTGATTCTGTGGAATCTGCGAAAGCAGCCAAAAGCAGCGGAGCAGATCGGTTGGAGTTATGTGCAAATCTGGTTATCGGAGGAACAACTCCCAGCTTGGAGCTGTATCGAAGAATTCGGGAAACTATGGAAATACCAATTCATGTATTGATTCGTCCAAGATTTGGGGATTTTTTGTATTCGGATGAAGAATATGAAATTATGTGTCGTGAAATCAGGGATTTTGTCAGAGAAGGAGCAGATGCAGTTGTTTTTGGAAGTCTGAATGCCGATGGAAGTATAAATGAAGAGCAGATGAAAGGACTTATGGATGCTGCTGACGGAAAAAAAGTAACGCTGCATCGCGCTTTTGATGTATGTCGGGATCCATGGGAGGCATTGGAAACAGCGAAACGATTGGGGATTCATACGATTTTGACGTCCGGTCAGGAAGCAAGCTGTTATGACGGCAGAGAACTGTTAAGAGATCTTCAGAAACAATCAGAAGGAAAAATTGAAATTATGGCAGGAGGTGGTGTCTGTGAAGAAGTGATAGAAACATTAAGACAAATCACAGATATTCGTAGTTTTCATATGTCAGGGAAAGAAACGCTGGAAAGCAAAATGACGTACCGCAACCCAAAAGTAAATATGGGACTCCCCGGAATTAGTGAATTCGAGGTGTGGAGAACCAATGAGGATGCGATCCGAAGAGCGGTAATGGCTTTAAAAGGTGGAAAACATGTGAAAAAACAGTGAAGTTAAGTGGATTACATGTGGATAATGTGGATAACTTTGTGGAAAACATGTGATTTAAATGTTTCTTTTAAACATATTGTTTAAAATATTATAAAAATACAGAATATTTAAAACAATAGTGAAACCAATAAGAATAAAGTGATAATTTGCATCAGAAAGAGAAGGATGTGCACAGTTAGCAAAAGAAAAGAGGGAGTTTATGTATCAATTTAATAGAGAAGAATATCTGAAACGAATGGAATGGTTTACACAGGCGAGATTTGGTATGTTTATTCATTGGGGATTGTATTCCATACCAGCCAGAGGAGAATGGATTCGTAGTACAGAAGAAATTACAAAAGAAGAGTATATGAAGTATTATGAGGAATTTGATCCGAAGGATTATGATCCTAAGAAGTGGGCTCGTGCGGCAAAAGAAGCAGGAATGCAGTATATTGTTTTGACAGCAAAACATCATGATGGTTTTTGCCTGTTTGACAGTAAGCTGACCGATTTTAAGTCTACAAATACAAAATGTGGTCGTGATTTAGTGGCAGAATATGTGGAAGCGGTTCGCGCAGAAGGCTTGAAAGTGGGTCTTTATTTTTCACTTTTGGATTGGTATCATGAGGATTATCCTCATTATCAGGATAGAAATCATCCTATGCGTAACCATCCGGAATACAGCAATGAAACGAGAGACTGGAACCGTTATTTATCCTATATGCATGGACAGATTCGGGAAATATGCACCAATTATGGACAATTGGATCTTTTGTGGTTTGATTTTTCCTATGATGATATGCGGGGAGAAAAATGGGGCGCTACAGAATTAATCAATATGGTTCGGACGCTTCAGCCCAATGTTATTATTGATAATCGTCTGGAGGCCAGCGGGGAGGGATATGGTTCCATGGCCACCGGTCATCCGGCTCCATACCACGGTGATTTTGTAACACCGGAACAGATTATTCCGCCTCATGGAATAAAAGATGTCAATGGAAATCCGCTGATTTGGGAAGCTTGTATTACCATGAATAATAATTGGGGATATCACGGAACCGATCATTATTTTAAACCGGCATCGATGATGATAAAAAAGCTGGTGGAATGTGTGTCAAAAGGTGGAAATATGATCTTGAATGTGGGACCGGATGCCTATGGAAATATTCCGGAAGAATCCATGAAAATTTTAAGAGAAATTGGTGCCTGGATGAAGAAAAACGGAGAAAGTATTTATCATTGCGGGTATGCCGGAATTGAAAAACCAGACTATGGACGTGTGACAAGAAATGGAAATATTGTTTATTATCATATGTTTGAAAATACCATAGGACCGGTACCATTGACCGGTATACGTCCGGGAGAGGTAAAGAAAATTCGCATGCTGTATGACGGTCATGAAATTCCTATTTCCCATAGCTGGGTGCACAGTGATTATCCGGATATTGTATTTGCAGATCTCGGTCCTGATCCTGTGCTTCCGGATCCTGTAGACACGGTATTGGCTGTAGAGCTGAAAGGATGAATGATGTTTTCGGAAAAAATTAAAAACAAAGTAATCGAAGCGTATGAAAAAAATATGGCCGCTTATCCAAAGAAAAAAGAAGAGGTGGAATGTTTTATCCGGGGAAAGGCATGGGAGGAGCAGCTTTGTATCCAATATTTGTATGCATTTATGACGGTAAATGATATTGTCAGTTATGAAGTAGAGTATATTGCCCATTATGTTGAGGCATCATTGGAAATGCTGGAGCATGTATCGTATGCCTTGGATGTGCCGGAAGAATTGTTTCTGACTTATGTATTGCCTTATCGGGTCAATAATGAGCATATTGATGACAGCAGAAAAATGCTTTATGAACATCTGCTTCCAAGAGTCTCTGGAAAAAGCATGCTGAAGGCATGTCTGGAGGTAAATTATTGGTGTTATGAAAGAGCGACCTATATTCCGGCAGATGACAGAACCCTTTCTCCTTCGGCTATGATGAAGAAGGCAAAAGGCAGATGCGGAGAAGAATCTACCTTTACTGTGAGTGCTTTGAGAAGTGTGGGAATTCCGGCACGCCAATGTTATTCTCCCAGATGGGCCCATTGCGATGACAATCATGCATGGGTGGAAGTGTGGGTGGACGGATGCTGGCATTACATGGGAGCATGCGAGCCGGAGCCGGTACTGGATAAGGGTTGGTTTACGGCTGCTGCTTCCAAAGCTATGTTGGTTCATTCCAAAGCGTATGCAAATGAGGAATCTGGTTTGGTTTCACAGGCGGAATCAGCGTATTCTACACCGGTATACACATTGATCAATAGTACATCGATGTATGGAGCGGTTCAGACACTTAAGGTTCGGGTTTTGGAAAATCAGATGCCAAAAGAACATGTGTTGGTACAATTTCAGCTGATTAATTATAGTGAGCTTTATTCCATTTATGAAGGATACACAGATAAGGAAGGAATGGTAACATTCACAACCGGATTGGGAGATCTTTGCATTTATATCGAAAATAATGGAAAGAGTATCTTAAAGAAGGTAGACATGCGCCGGGAATGGAATATCACAATCGATTTAAAAGACGCAAAAGAAATAGAAAAATGGAATGATTGTGTGTTGGATATGGATTTTATTCCGCCAAAAGAGTATGTGGCATCTTCTTTGAGGGAAGCGGACTGGAATTTACATGAAAAAAGATTGGCGGCATGTGAAGCGTTACGGGAAACGATTGAAGCGGGATTCGATCAGGAGCAGAAGGGAAACATATATACCCATTATTATATGCTGGCTAAGGGAAACAAAAAGGAAGTAGCCTCATTTCTTTCCTGTGGCAATGCAGAAGAATCTGAAAAAATGGATCTTCTTTCTACGCTCAGAGAGAAAGATTTTGTGGATATCACCTGTGAGACATTAATGGATGCTCTTAATTGTGCAAAGCCATATCAGAATCACTATCCAAGAGACATATATAAGAATTATATTTTAGCTCCGAGAATTCATAATGAAATGCTTATGCCGGTGAGAAGCAAAATTGTTCAATGGTTAAAAGAACAAAAAATAAAATTAAATAGCGGTCAGCAGGTATGGCGATATTTAAAAGACCGGGTACATATTATATCCGATTACGGAGCTGCGATTGAGACAGCCAATAGCTTTGGTGCACTTTTTTATGGAATGTGCGACAGAGCATCTTTTCCCATTGTTTTTGTAGCCTTATGCAGAAGTGTGGGAATTCCGGCGCGTTTAAATCCAATGACGTTGGAACCGGAATATGGCATTTGGCAAAGGAACACCGTTGTATTTCTGTCACCGGATAAAACAAAGAAAGAGGAAAATGAAACAAATAGCGTAACGGTAACTTTTGTCACAGAAAATAAAAAAAGTGCCGTGTATTCCACTCAATTTTCTTTGGGTGTATGGAAAAATGGAAACTATCATACACTTCAGCTTTATGGGATGGAAGTCTCGGGAGAGAAAAAAGTGGATCTGGAACCGGGGGAATATCGTCTTATTACGTCGGTGCGTCAGATCGATGGTTCTGTGTCTGCCCGGATCTCTTATTTTTCATTAAAAGAAGATCGGGTGCTTGTACTTTCCATGCGGGAGGACAGAACAAAAGAAAAAATAAAAAGAGTTCAGTTGTCAGATGTAACGGTAAAATACGGAGAAACGATAGGAAAAGTATCTGATTTCTGGAAGGAGTATCCGGGACTTTTGATTGTGGCGGATCCTGGAAAAGAGCCTACAGAACATCTGTTTCAGGAACTTTTGGAATGGAAAGAAAAGTATCAAAAACAAGAAATTGGAATTGTTATTTTATTGAAAGAGTTAAGCAATAATGAAACATTAAGAAAGGTGGAAAGAGAACTTCCAAATACAAAGATTGTTCAGTGGATGGATGAAAAGGAAATTTATCAGCTGCATAGGGATATGCAGGTGGGAGATGAACGTTTGCCATTTGCTGTGGCCATAGACAAAAATGGATTTGGTTTATATGCATTTGCAAATTACAATATCCGTACAGCTCAGACTATGTATCATATTATAGAAATATCATAACAGTAAAAACCAAAACCTAAAGAAAAATTTAAAAAATATTGAGGGTCAATTTAGAATCGATTGGTATGCTTTAGATATTCAAGGCAAGGAGGAGTAAAAATGAGTTTTCTGGCAGAATATCTAAAGCATCCGTTTACGATTGGAGCAGTAGCCCCGAGCAGTAAGTATTTAGCAAAAAAAATGTTGAGAAATGTAACATTTAATCAGGCGCGGGTAATCATTGAATATGGTCTCGGAACAGGAGTCTTTACAGAAGAAATTATTAAAAGAAAAAAACCGGAAACGGTTTTTCTTATCATTGAAAATAATCCGGTATTTTATAAAAAATTAAAAGAAAAATATGAATCGGAATGTAATGTAAAAATTGAATTGGGAAGTGCAGAAGATGTTGAAAAATATATGGAAAAATGGAAGATAAAACGTGCAGACTATGTCATTTCCGGTTTGCCTTTTGCATCTCTTCCAAAATCAGTTTCCAAGGCGATTCTGACTGCTACTGGAAAAATACTTGATGCCAATGGATATTTTATAACATTTCAATATACGCTTTTTAAGAAAAAAATATTCGAAAACTATTTTAAAATAAAAGATATTTCATTGGAATGGGTGAATCTTCCGCCGGCATTTGTATTGACTATGAAAAATAATTGATTTTTGAAACGAGAATGAAGGGATATAAAATGGATGGAGTAATATTAATCGTAGATGATGATGAAGATATTAGAACGATGTTGAAAATTTATTTGCAGAATGAAGGATTCTCTGTAATCTTATGCCAGAATGCAGAAGAGGCATTGGAAAAAATAGATACCTATAAGGTGGAGTTGATTTTGCTTGATATTATGATGCCAGGAATCAATGGATTAGAAGCTTGTGTTACCATCCGGCAAAAAGCAAAAATGCCAATTATTTTTATGTCAGCAAAAGCAGAGGACATGGATAAAATTCAGGGATTGCTTCTGGGAGCAGATGATTATATTACAAAACCATTTAATCCTTTGGAGTTGGTAACAAGAGTCAAAGTACAACTTCGGCGTTACAAACAGTATAATGAAACGGATAATAGAGACCAATTATCTTATAAAGATTTGATTTTGGATAAAAAAATGCGTCAGGTATGGAAAAAAGGAAAAGAAATTCGTCTGACTCCGAAAGAATTTCAAATATTGGAAGTACTGTTGGAGCATAAAGGAATGACATTAACCGTTGGACAAATTTATGAACATGTGTGGAAAGAAGAGTTTTTATGTAATGAGAACACGGTATTCATGCATATCAGCAATCTCAGAGAAAAGATTGAAGATGACCCGCAGGAAAATCAGTATATAAAAACTGTTTGGGGAAAGGGATACAAAATATGAAAAGAGGGATAACATCCAGAAAAGTAGTGGGAACGTTGTCGGTGGGTGCAATTTTTCTGATTATGAAAGGAGAAGTAGAAAGTCTTCTGTTATACTTTCGCAGTCTGGATATGGAAGTAAACTCTTATGTCATATGGGGAATCGGCATTTTAATTGCTCTGGGATTAAGCGGAGTATCGATTCATTATTTTTTTAAAGTCAGAATGAATCTTTTAATTCCATACTTTTTTTTATCCATTGCTTCATCGATTACCGTGGTACTTTTTTTGTTGACAATATTGATGTCTATCATGTCATTATTATTTTTAAATGACAAATTTGTGGAATGGGTAAATCATTTGAATCCATTTATAAGTATGAATTTATTTTATTTATATTGGGTAGTATGTATTGTCATTTTTTGCATCAGTGTTGCAATATTGCTTCGACCTAAAGTAAATTATATAAAAACTCTGGCGGCAGAAATAAAAAAAGTAGAGCATAATTTCGGATATCAGATTATTGTGGAAGGAGAAGATGAACTTTCCGAATTATGTAAAAGTATCAATGCGATGTCTCAGGCATTAAAAGAAAAACAGGAAAAGGAACAACGAGAGGAGAAAATAAAAAATAGAATGATTGCGGATATATCCCATGATCTTCGGACGCCCCTTACTTCTGTTATGGGATATGTGGATCTTGTGAAAAACCGTACATTTGAAAATGAAGAGCAGTTTGATCAGTATATGGATGTAATTGACAGGCGGTTGTGTCATATGAAGTCTATGATAGAACAGCTTTTTGACTATACAAAATTGTCACAGGAAGATTTTCAATTAAAAAAAGAGAAAGTGGATCTTGTTTCTATTCTTAACTATGTGAATTTTGAGTATGGTACTATGCTGAAACGTATGGGGTACCATTGGGAACTGAAACTGGAAAAGAAACAAGTGTGGGTAGACGTGGATTATGAACGTTTTATGCGAGCATTGGGGAATCTTTTGGAAAATGCAAAAAAATATAGTATTCCTAAAACTCTGATACAGGTTAAAATGTCCGTTGTTCAGAAAATGGCATGTATCAGTATATCAAATGAAACAAATGAAATCGGAAAGGAAGATCTAAAACAGATTTTCGAACGATTTTATCGGAAAGATGAGGCCAGAGGACAGCAGGCCGGTACAGGATTGGGATTGGCTATTGTAAAGAAAATCATGGAATGTTTAGGAGGAAAAGTGGAAGCCGATTGGGAAAATGGACGCATTTGCTTCCGGTTATATCTGCCTATTAGTCAAGTGAGCCCAATATTAGAGAATGAGCAGGAAGATGATTGAGGAAAATACCGTTTGGGCTTAAAACAGGAGGATAAGAATGATGGGGGATAAAAACGGAAAAATTAACATGGAATTTAGTCATGAGCTTATTATTCCCAATGAAGGGATGCCGTTTAAGTTGTTTCCCTTTGAAGGAATGAAGGGAAATTATATCCGGGAAAAACACTGGCATACATCCATGGAACTCTTTTTTGTATTGGAAGGGAGTCTTTTTGTTTCCATTCATGATATGGAGTTTCCTCTTCATGAAAAAGAATTGGTAATTATTAATTCTAATGAGATTCATTCCATTCGGGCCCCTTTGGAAAATAAAACCATTGTTTTACAAATACCATTGGAACAATTTTCTTCTTATTTTACGGCACAGGGTTTTATTCGCTTTCGTAATCCTGCCAGAGTAAGGATGAAAGATAGCAGACCCAATGAGGAACAATTGGCATCCCTTATGGAAAAAATGTATACGATATATGCAGCAAAGGAAACCGGATATGAGTTTCAGACAATGGCTTTGTACTATGATATCCTATACCTTCTTGTTCGGGAATATCGGGAAACAAATGTGGCTGAAAAAGAAATAAAAGATAATAAACATTTAAAATCCCTTTCTGGCATTATTTCTTATATGAGAGAACATTACAGGGAAGATATCAAGTTAACGGAAGTAGCAGAAAAATTCGGATATTCGGAAGCATATTTGTCCCGTATGTTTAAAAAATATGTACATATTAATTTTAAAACGTATTTGCAGGAAATCAGGATGGCATATGCCTATCGGGAATTAATGAATACGGATCATGCCATTGGACAGATTGCTATGAAGCATGGATTTGCTGATAGCAGAGCCTTTTGCAGGGAATTTTTGAAACGATATCATATGCGTCCCAGCGAAATGGAAAAAAGGTCAAAAAATAGCTATAAATAAGACAAAAAAGGTGACGAAAAGCATACCATATCATGGTATGTTTTTTGTATATTATCAGCAGATGGTAATCAGCGGATGTTATGGTTTAAATGGGTATACATAGTGGAAATAAAAGGAGGATTGTTATGTTCCGGTTAGAGGAAAAGGACAAGGAATTTTTATTTTCCGATGAATCACAAAAGATCAGAATCAGGCCATTGGCACATGATATTTTCCGCATTACGGTGACAAAAAAAGAACAGTTTTCTGATACGGAAAGCCGGATTGTGATATGCCGGGAAGAGATTCAAAAAACAGAAAAAAAAGAAACGGATGATTCTAAATAAACTCATTACAAAAAATTATGTTTTGGAGTTGGCGAAATCCACAGGAAGAATCGTGATCCGTAAAGGTGACAGAATCGTGATGGCAGAAG
The DNA here is from genome assembly GCA_026169045.1 of Lachnospiraceae bacterium. Lineage (GTDB taxonomy): Bacteria > Bacillota > Clostridia > Lachnospirales > Lachnospiraceae > Fimimorpha. The sequence continues at coordinate 45,930 of JAPFDH010000078.1, forward strand.
CAGAGCAGAATGGGAAACTGTTATCCGAGTTTGATTCTTATAAAAATATTTTTTCTGATGAGTCTGATATTAAGACCTCTGGCAGTGTAGACGGAGTAAGGGTAAATGCCGATAATTATAAAAAGGTATTTTATAAAAAACTTTATAAGTGTAAACTCAGCTTTTCTTTTCAGGATCAGGAAGCGCTGTATGGATTTGGCTCCCATGAGGAAGGGGTTGGAAATTTAAGGGGAAAGTATCGGGAATTATATCAGCAAAATCTAAAAGCATGTATTCCGTATTTTTATTCAACCAACGGATATGGCTGTCTTTTTAATGCCAATTGTTTTATGGAATTTCACGATGATGCCCATGGCTCTTATGTGTGGCTGGATGCGGCAGAGGAATTGGATTATTACATCATTTGCGGAGATGGATTTGATCAGGTAACTGCAGGATACCGTTATCTGACCGGAAGTGTTCCCATGCTTCCAAAGTGGGCGTTTGGTTATTGTCAGTCAAAAGAACGCTATGTGGATGCTGAAGAACTGATGCAGGTGGTAGAAGAATACAGAAGAAGAGAAATTCCCTTGGATTTGATCATTCTTGACTGGCAGTCATGGCCCATGGATGGCGGATGGGGACAGAAGACATTTGATCCAAAGCGTTTTCCGAATCCGGAAAAAATGCTGGAGGAAATCCATAATGAAAATGTAAAATTCATGATATCCATATGGCCCATTATGACAGGAGATTGTGAAAATCAGAAAGAAATGAAAAAGGAAGGCTGTATGCTGGGAAATCAGTCTACCTATAATGCATTTTCTAAAAAAGCCAGGGATTTATATTGGAAACAAGCCAATGAAGGACTGTTTCAAAAAGGTGTGGATGCATGGTGGTGTGACTGTACGGAACCCTTTGAGAATGACTGGTACGGAAGTATAAAACCGGAGCCGTTTGAACGGGTCAATTTAAATACGCAAATTGCAAAAATATATCGAGGAAGATCAGATCAGCGCATTTTCTCTGATGCACTCTAAGGGAATTTATGAGGGACAGAGAAAAACCAGTGATGCGAAGCGTGTGGTGAATTTAACCCGGTCTGCATATGCAGGGCAGCATCGGTATGCCACAATTACATGGGCGGGGGATACCAGTGCCAATTGGGAAACGTTAAAGAGACATATACCGGAAGGTGTTAATTTCTGTGCCGCGGGAGAGCCTTATTGGACAGTGGATATCGGAGCATTTTTTGTCAGAAGAAGAGAACAGTGGTTCTGGAATGGGGAATATGAGGATGGATGCCGGGATTTAGGATATCGGGAATTGTATACCAGATGGCTTCAATATGCCGTATTTCTTCCGATGTTCCGATCTCATGGAACCGACACGCCAAGAGAAATCTGGCAATTTGGAGAAAAGGGAACGCTGTTTTATGATGCCATAGAAAAGTTTATTAAACTGCGCTATCGGCTTCTTCCTTATATTTATTCGCTGGCAGGAATGGTAACACATAAAAATTATACGATGATGCGGGCATTGGCTTTTGATTTTCAAGATGAAGAAGTAAAACAGATCGATCACCAGTTTTTATTTGGACCTGCGCTCATGATATGTCCGATCACAAGACCTATGTATTATACAAGCGGTTCGAAAAAAATGGAACATGCAGATAAAACACAGCGGGTGTATTTGCCAAAGGGTGCGGATTGGTATGATTTTTGGACAGGGGAATGGTACGAAGGAGGACAATATATTATAAAGGAATATCCAATAGACCGAATGCCGATTTTTGTAAAAGCGGGATCGATCCTTCCCATGAGCGATGCAGTGGCATATACCGGACTGCAAAAAGAATGTGACATTACTCTTCGCGTGTATGCCGGTAACGATGCAGAATTTGAATTATATGAGGATGAGGAAGATAACTATCATTATGAGAATGGTGCATATGCCTGGACAAAGTTTTCCTGGAAGGAAGAAACAAAACAACTCTCCATCGGACAGCCTTCGGGAGAATTTGAGGGAAGAGTAAAGGACAGAATCTATCAGGTAATTGTAATCGATAAAGAAAATCCTTATCAGGATGTGATATAAAATATATGGCTTATGCCAGAAAGGAAGGATATGGAATGGAAATAAAAAGTGTAATGGATCCGGCATTTCGCAGATATGGAAAGGTATTAACCGGGTATGATTTCAGTGGATTGGTGAAGGTGATGAAAGGTACGTCGATTCCCGATGATGTGGTATATGTTCCTTCTGTAAGTGAATTGGAAGAACAGGATGTATGCAAAGAATTACAAGAAAAGGGATTTGGTGGAATGCCGATTCAAATCGGATACTGCAATGGTCATAATAAACTGCTGAATGCATTGGAGTATCATCGCAATTCAGAAATCAATGTGGCAGCGACGGATCTGGTTTTGTTAATCGGATCACAGCAGGATATGGAATCGGATTATACGTATGATGTATCCCATGTGGAAGCTTTTTTTGTACCGGAGGGAACGGGAATTGAAGTGTATGCGACGACATTGCATTATGCGCCCTGCCATACAAAAGAAAGTGGATTTCAGTGTGTTGTCGTTCTTCCAAAGGGAACAAATACAGAATTGGATTTTGAAGTGTCTATGAAGGGAGAAGAACGACTTCTGACCGCGAAAAATAAATGGCTGATCGCCCATGAAGATGCGAAAATCGATGGGGCTTTTGTGGGATTAAAGGGAGAAAATATAGCTCTGGAATAATATAAGATTATAGAATATTAGATCCTCCTTGTCTGATTTAACTTTAGATTTAGATAAGGAGGATTGTATTTTAATAGAAAACGTTTTTGTAATATGCCATTATGTAAGATCGGATACTTTACTTATAAGATTGGAAAGAATAAGCAAAAGAGAATGCGAAATAAAGATAGGAGTGTTATAATTAAAAAAATAAAAGATATTCGGTTTATATTATCAGAAAAAATTATGAACAGATTTGGGAAGAGAGGGTACATATGGTATATTCATTTGAAGAAATATTACCGGGGGAATTATATGCAGAAAATGCAAGCATCCGATTGAGTCGTAAGCATAAAAAAGATGGAATGACGTCCTTGGAATGGCAGGTGAAAAAAGGGATTAGCCGTCTTTGGATAGAGGGCGACGTGGGATTTCGTACCGTTCGTACTGCCGATATGGAAAAAGATAAGTTTAATTTTGTCATGTGGGTATATTTAGAAGAAGAACAGGAAGAACCACTGGAGATTATTTTTTTAAAGGAAGGAAAGAAATGCTGCAGTTTTTCTTTTGGAATGCATTTTACCGGATGGAGAACCTGTTGGGTACCGTTTTCAGACATGGAGGGAATGGCTGAAGACGAAATGGATGAGATTCAATTTGTAATTGATTCGAAGAAAGATACGGTAATATTTCTTGATCAAGTCATTACAGCCGTTCCCATTGACCCAAGACATTCGGTAAGAGATTATCAGGTCCCGTTTGTGAATATGGCAGCCGATGTTCAGGCAAATGCCCACTGGAATGCTTTATATCGCTTTGATGAAATGTTCTGGAACCATATGAGAGAGAGCGAGCGGATCGAGGAAGAAGTGTCTGAGAAAGAACTGACGCAAGTAGAAGAGCGACTGGAAGACTATCTATTGACACATATCTCCTGGAAGGACGCAAGGGAACGAAAAGATGTTTTAAAAGAAAAAGTCAACAATATTTGCGTTCGTGTGGATCAAGTGAAAGATAAAACAGTGGCATCCCATTATCATGAACCAGCATATCCGAAAGAATGCCGAGAGCAGTTGATTATGCGAACGGATGCAGTAGATATCAAAGAATACGGTGAATTATTGTTGGAAATGGCTTATGTATGGCATTTGGGGGATGAAAAGCAAAAAGAAGAAATGGAAAGCCGTTTTTCTGACTTATTCTGCCATTTAATGGATCAGGGGTGGAATCGGGGGAGCAGTATGGGGACAGTACATCATTCCGGTTATGTGCTTCGTCCCTGTTATGCAGCAATTTTTTTGATGCGGGTTCCTTTAATGAAAGCAGGGTTAAAGGAAAAAGCAGCACAGATGATGGCGTGGTTTTCAGGATGCGGGCGGATTTTCCGAGATGAGGAGGAACTAAAATTTGAAAGTGTCGATACGTTAAATACCTTATCTCAGGGAATTGTATTTTCTATATTAATGCTTCAGGATCAGAAACAAAAGCATCTTTGTCTGAAAGCCGTGTGTCATTGGCTGAGTCATGTGCTGCAGCCGGCGCCTGGGTTGGAAGGACCGTTTAAAATAGATGGCAGTGCGTTTCATCACTGTAATCATTATCCGGCTTATGCTTTGGATGGTTTTATTGGATTTGCACCGGTTGTATATGCTTTATGTGATACGCGGTATCGCATTGGAAAGAACGCCCATGAGACGATGAAAAATGTTCTTTTAACCATGCGCTTTTACTGTAATCGCTATGAATGGCTGGTGAGTATGTCTGCCCGTCATCCCAGAGGAAAAGGAGAACATACAAGAATTTCCACATTGGAACCATATTATTATATTGCTTTGTCCGGCAGTCCGGATGGAAAGGAAAAAGTGGATAAGGATTTGGCCAGTGCTTTATTGCGGCTGAATGAGTATATGGCATTTCCGCCAGCAGAAAAATTAATATCCATGGGATTTTCAGCGGAGAACGATCCGCAAGGTCATCATTCCATGAGCTATGCCTGTGCATCTCTTCACCGCAGAGCACATTGGCTGGCAGGTGTACGGGGACACAGCCGTTATCTTTGGGCAAATGAATCCTATGAACATAATAATTTATATGGAAGATATATTACATACGGCAACCTGCAAATTATGGGAAGCGGGACTCCCGTTAATAATACAGATAGCGGATTTTATCAGGAAGGCTGGGATTGGAATTGTTTTCCCGGAACGACGGCAGTTACATTACCGCTGGATGAACTTCGGGCCAATATACATGTGGTAGATGAAACAGCAGGATTTGAAGAAATGCTGATTTCCGATGAGGCATTTGCCGGAGGTGTGGAATGGGAAGGATGGCAGGGAGCATTTGCCATGAAACTGCATGGGCATGCCAAGTATGACGGAAGTTTTCGGGCAAGGAAATCCTGGTTCTTTTTTGATAATCGGATTGTATGTTTGGGAAGCGATATTGAAGAAACAAAAAAGGATGGATCGGTAAAAACGACTCTGTTCCAAAATTATTTGGTTAAGGAAGAAAATCCTATCCGGATCGGAGAAAAGACAGTTACGGATTTGTCGGAGATTCCTTTCTATGACGGAGAAATTATGGAAGAATGGTTATATCTTCAGGATCCATCCGGTAATAGTTATTATATTAAAAAAGGACAGCATGTGATGGTAACCCGTAAATGGCAGGAATCCAGAGCGCAGGATACAGAAGAGATTACTCGGGCTCCATTTGCAAAAGCATGGATTGATCATGGAAGAAAACCGATGGGAGCCGGATACGAATATCTTATTTTGGTTCAGGACAAAGAAAAAAGAGAAGATGTAGCAAAGTTATATGAAGTATTGCAGGCAGATTATGGTGTTCATGCAGTACGGGATCAGAAAACAGGAATTACGGCATACGCGTTTTTTGAGGCAGGAGGATTAAAAGAAGAAAAACGAAATGATGAAATTGTAAAATGTGTGGAACGTCCATGCATGGTGATGGAAGGAACGCAGGGGGAGAAGCATAAAATTGTGGTGGCAGATCCGGACTTGCGCCTTTATGAAGGGGAAGAGGCCGATCAGAAAAATCCGGATCAGACACAGAGAGAAGTGAGCCTGTACGGACGGAAATGGAGAGGAAGCGAAAGCATTGGCACATCTGTGGTCATTTGGCTTTATGGAGAATGGAAAACAGAACAGGTACATGCTGATCTTACATGTGAGGTACAGGATGGGATGACCAGGCTGTCTGTTTTTTGTAAAGATGGGATGAGCCGAGAGATTTTGTTAACAAAAGCCGAGAAATAAGCGGAATGGAATAATAGAATATTATTAAATAAGCCCGTAAAACCTCTAGTTTTATCTATGGAGATCTAAGATTTTTTTAAAGTTTAGAAATATATTGTATTATATATAAACATATAGTATAATACAAATATGAATACAACATATAAATCAAATAACAATATCGTCTATTCTTGTAAATACCACGTAGTGTGGTGTTCAAAATACAGGCGAAAAGTATTAACGAATGGTGTAGATGTACGATTAAAGGAACTACTTCAAGAATATACGGAAAATCGATCTGTAGACATTTTGAAAATGGAAATTATGCCAGATCATGTTTACGTATTGGTTGAAGTAGACCCTCAATTCGGCATCCATAAAGCTGTAAAAGCCTTAAAAGGCTATACTTCCAAGGTTTTAAGACAAAAATTCCCACATCTACGAACGAAAATACCAACTCTTTGGACGAACAGCTATTTTGTGTCTACAGTGGGCGATGCGCCATTGGAGGCAATGAAACAGTATATTGAAAACCAGAAAACATCGCAAAGACAAAAGGATAAACTGGGATAATGCAAAAAGGTATCAGATTTAGAATCTACCCAAGTAGGGAACAGCAAAAATTAATTAATCAGACATTGGGCTGTTGCCGACTCATCTACAACAAAGGACTTGCTATGCGTAATGAAGCTTATAAGAATGGCAATAAGGTCGGCTATGCCCAGACATCTGCAATGCTGACGGAACTTAAAAGGTGTGAAAATTTTGCTTTTTTGAAAGTGGTAGATTCTATTGCGTTACAACAGTCATTACGTGACCTTGACAGAGGTTTTGTAAACTATTTTCAAAAACGTGCTGCACACCCAGTATTCAAAAACAAGCATAATCACCACCAGTCATACAGAACTGTAAACCAAAAGAATACTATACGCATTGTGGGAAGATATATCAAACTACCAAAGCTTGGTTTTGTCAAAATACGTCAGTCAATGGAAATGGGGAAAATCAACAATGTAACAATTGAACACACCCCTACAGGCAAGTATTTTGCAGTTCTTAATGTGGAATTTGAGCCGCAGCCAAGAGAAAACAATGGCAGATGTATTGGCATTGATGTTGGTATTAAAGAATTTTACTCCGACAGTAACGGAAATGTTGTATCCAATCCTAAATATCTTGAAAAGTCAATGCGCAAACTCATTCGTGAACAGCGTAAGCTTTCAAGAAGACAGAATGGTTCGAATAACCGCAATAAACAACGTGTTAAAGTTGCCTCAGTTCACGAAACGATTACAAATCAGAGAAACGATTTCTTACAAAAACAGTCTACCATGCTGATTCGTGAAAACCAAACAATCTGCATTGAGCAACTGAATGTGAGAAATATGATGCGAAATCATAAGCTGGCACAGTATATTGGTTCGGCATCATGGAGAAAGTTTTTTAATATGCTTATATATAAAGCTGTCTGGTATGGAAATGATATTGTAAGAGTACCAACTATGTATCCAAGCAGTCAGACATGTTCTTGTTGTGGATATAAGAATCCACTGGTGAAAAATCTGGCAGTCCGTGCATGGAAATGTCCAGATTGTCATACCATGCATAACAGAGATACCAATGCAAGTATAAACATCTTGAAAAAAGGACTGCAAATGCAGTCAACATAAACAGATATAAGACTGCACCGCAGGGCATACGGGAACAGTATAATCTAGCTTGTGGACATTGTGTAAGTCATTGTAATACCGAAAGGTATGAGTCGATGCAGTAGTGGTGGAAACAAGAATCCCCCTGCTTTAGCTGTGGGGAGTGTCAAGAAGTCAACATGGGAGCGACTACGGTATGGTATCAATAGGGAGGTGACAAATACTTCATGGATATCCGTTTGATTGAGAAGGAATTAAAACGAACCTTCTTGGCAAAAAATAAATGGATGCTCTTTGTGTCTGTTTTTTGCTTAACGATACTATCGGGTCTGAATGTATATATTTCTGTATTAATGCAACAAATAATCGATACAATAGCCGAGCGTGATATGGAGAGACTGATTCAAGTAAGTCTATATTCTCTTGCTACGTTTGTGTTGCTCATTCTTGTGTATCTGATTCAACGGCAAGCCTGTCCCGCTTTTATCCGCCGGGCTGCTACACAATATAAAACATATGCGTTTGAACGGTTACTACAAAAAAGTTTGCGATCTGTATCAGCGGAAAATACTTCAAAGTATATTTCAATGCTGACAAATGATGTTAATTCAATTGAGAGTAACTATTTGTCGCCTTTATTCACATTCTTTATGGATACAGTGGGACTGGTTATTGCTGTTATAGTGATGTTTGCATATAGTCCATTTCTTGCAGTGTTAGCAATCCTATTTGCACTGTTGCCTGTTTGTCTTTCTCTTTTTTGCAGTAACAAGCTGGCTCGGGCAGAAAAAGCTGTATCAGAACAGAACGAAGGGTTTGTAAATAGTATTAAGGAAATATTTTCCGGATTTTTTGTTATCAAAACATTTCAAGTTGAAAGGGAAATGCTGGGTATATTTCAACAAGAGAATACGAAGACAGAGTCTGCAAAGTTTGAGCGCAGAAAAACGTCAGAACTTGTTAACCTGTTATCTATGGGAGCCGGAGTATTTGCACAACTCGGTATATTTATTGTAGCTGCAATTTATTCCATTGTTGGGAATAAAATCACGCCAGGTACTGTGATCATTTTTTTGAATCTCATGAATTTTATTGTTTCGCCAATCACTTCGATTCCAGCAATTTTGGCTAACAGAAAGGCAGTATTTGAACTGATTAACAAGATGGCAAATATTCTTTTTGAAAAGTCTGTGTCCAAGGCTGAAATTATACATAATAAGCTTGAACGGGAAATCGTTGTTCAGGATCTTAGCTTTGCTTATAATAGCTCTGCGTGTGTACTTAAAAATATTTCTGTACGATTTGAGAAAGGAAAGAGCTATGCAATTGTAGGTCCATCTGGCAGTGGTAAATCTACCCTTCTCAGTATACTTCTCGGAACGTATGATTCCTATCAGGGACATATTTTTATTGATGGCATAGAGCGAAAAGAGATAAAGCAGACTTCTGTTTACGAACTTTTTTCGATTATCCATCAGAATGTATTTATTTTCAGTGGTTCATTAAAGGATAATATTACACTATTTAAAGAATACTCAGATAATCAGATTAATCGTGTTGTTAAAATAGCTGGTTTGTCCGAGTTGGTTTCTTCAAAGGGACTGAATTATATTTGCAGCGAAAATGGTGCGAATTTATCTGGCGGAGAGAGACAACGGATTGCAATCGCACGTTGTTTGCTTCACGCTGCGCCTGTGCTTTTGGTAGATGAGGCAACTGCGTCATTAGATCGTATTATCTCAACGGATTTACTGAATTCTATACTTGATTTGCAGGGCATCACAAAAATGGTTGTTACCCATTATCTGGAAGAAAGTACGCTGAAACGATTTGACACTATCATAACCGTATCCGGTGGACAGATCAGTGAAATGGGTTCCTTTGATGAACTTATGGAACAAAGAGGACTTTTCTATTCCATGATGATGTCTGGTAAAGAAGAGTTGTTGTGAAAGGAAAAAATTTAAAAAATAATAGTAAAATACGGATCTGACAGGAGCATGGTTCTGCGTTGTCGGATCCGTATTTCTCATTGTTGTAGTACATGAAGAAAACGCAGTATGTAATTTTTTATAGACGCAAAATTGATTATTTCAATGATGTCATTATTGGTCATATTTTCATTGCTTCCGGCATTGTGATTGTTCCGGGTAGGATCACTGCATTCATTTTCAAAGCGATAATCCGGATTTTGCAGCATGGTCATAATAATCGAAACAGTATCAGAAAGATTTTTATGAATACGGCCGGGAAATGCCTGCTCCAAAGCAGAAAAGGAATCATATTGCGGCATATGCATGATGCGTCCGCCGGTACTTTCAAAATGGCTGTCCTTTGTCTGATACCAGCAGGTTTTGTTTGTATCGCTATTTCCGCCGCTTCCATCTGTTTCACACCAGCGGGAAGCTTCAAAGTAGACATAAGGAATGCCCCAGCTGGAGTTAAAGTAGTGATGATCACTTCCTGTTATTCTGGTAGGTGACGGATACATTTCCACATTTACAGGCAGAGTGGAGAGGGAAATACCTGCTGCAGTGGCGGAGGTCATTGCCCAATCATAGGCCATGGTTTTTGACAGCGAACCCTTTTCATAAATGCCGCCATAGGCATATAGGATATCGCCGGCAGCGACACAGTCTATGTTGATATAACAAAGAGCACGATGGGCTTCCGTATTTTTCTTTACAGAGGTATAGTTACAGCTTCCGGCATAACCTAGTCCTGTCAAAGCACTTTCTTCTCCGTCAAAAAAACAAAATTTTATGGTAAACTCTGTATTTATGCTTTGAATCCGTTTTGCAATTTCTAATGCAACAGCGACTCCGGAGGCATTGTCATCGGTACCCGATGTATTGACACTATCATAATGGGCTCCGATATAAACAATTTCATCGCTTTTTCCGGGTTTTGTCGCAATATAATTGATAAAATGGTAGCCATTTTGATCAAAACCCAATTCTTCCACCGGATAACCATAACTTTGCAGTTTATCGGAAATCCAGTTTCCGGCGGCAGTTTTTTGTGAAGAGTTGGCGATTCTGGCAGGATATTGGTTGGAAATTTCCTGGATATATTGGTAGGCAAGATCTCCATAGGAATCGGCAGCGGCTGTAAGTTTTGCCGGATATAAGGAAGACACGAAAGACCCGATCCATAGGGTGCTGATTAATATTCCGATTTGACAGTAGTTTATTATGGTTTTCATTTCGTTTGTTTTATCCCTTCTTTCTACTGATGATACAATATTTGCAACTATTCAAAGCCAATTCGCAAAAGCGCCTCTATGAGGCTGATCTTTTGCTTATGTATGGCTTCTTGCTGTTTATTATAAATCTGCATGGCTCTGAATAGTTATTAATATTCTTATGACTAAATCGCAAGAAAATTGCAAGATTTCGGTTATGGGATTATTTTTTACCTTGCGTTATACTATATGTGGTTAAAAAGGGTGCTCAAAACGAGCAAAACGGATTATGGATCCGCTCCCAAGAAAGAAAAGAGGTGAACCTATTTGGACAGTTGCAGTAATAAAAAACGTAAGGAACGGACAGGAAAAGAAGAGATCCCTCATCCGCGAGGAATGAATGTACGGCTGTATACTGGCCGGTATGGATTCACTTCTGGAATTTTTAGGAGATAGGGTGGATCGACAGAATTTTCCTGTTCCATAAAAGAAAAGGCATGGATGCGGTGGGAAACAGAGCCGCAGTCTGCCCTTTTCAGAAAGGCGGACAGGATGAATGAAGATGAGAGAAAAAGAATGGACAACAGCACAAAAGTTTTTAAGCAGGGAAGAAGATAATAAAAGGCTTGTTTATGCCGCTTCCCACAAAAGCCGTATGGTACTTCATGAGCTGGGAAGTTCACTGGAGGGGCTTTCCAAGAGACAGGTAGAGGAAAGCTTTGAAAAATATGGAAAAAATGTAATTACAAAAGAAAAAAAGGTATCACTGGGCAAAAGAATCATTCAGGCTTTTGTAAATCCGTTTACAGCAATTTTGTTTTGTTTGGCAATTGTATCGGCAGTAACCGATATGATTCTTCCGATGGTCCAAAATTCTATGGAGGATTTTAATCCGGTAACGGTGATTATTATCGTTACTATGGTAGCCATATCAGGGACTCTGCGTTTTATTCAGGAATCCAGATCGGGAGATGCGGCAGAAAAATTGTTGGCTATGATTACAACTACTTGTACCGTAGACCGGCAGGAAGAGAAGGAAAAAGAAATTCCTTTGGATGAACTGGCAGTGGGAGATATTATTCGCTTATCAGCAGGCGATATGGTTCCGGCAGATATTCGTATTTTAGATGCGAAAGATTTGTTCGTCAGCCAATCGGCATTGACCGGTGAAAGTGAACCTGTAGAAAAGACAGCATCTGTTTGGAATGAGCCTGTGGGATCTGTGACCGATTATGGAAATCTGGCATTTATGGGCAGCAATGTCATCAGTGGAAGTGCATCTGCAATTGTGGTTGCCGTAGGGGATGGAACGATATTTGGATCTATGGCGGCATCGGTTGCAAAGGAACCGGTGGAAACAAATTTCAGCAAAGGTGTAAATTCGGTTTCCTGGGTATTGATTCGTTTTATGTTGGTAATGGTACCGGTCGTATTTTTCTTAAATGGAATTACAAAAGGAGATTGGTTAGAGGCTTTTCTGTTTGGCATCTCTGTGGCAGTCGGACTCACACCGGAAATGCTTCCAATGATTGTTACCACCTGCCTTGCGAAAGGTGCGGTGGCTATGTCAAAGAAAAAAACGATTGTTAAAAATTTAAATTCTATCCAGAATTTTGGAGCTATGGATGTTTTATGTACCGATAAGACAGGTACACTGACACAGGATCGTGTGGTTTTGCAGTATCACATGGATGTTTCCGGTGAAACAGACATGCGGGTATTGAGAAATGCGTATTTGAACAGTTATTTCCAGACCGGATACAAAAATTTAATGGATTTAGCTATTATTAAACGAACCGAAGAGGAAGAAGAACAAGATAGGAGTCTGATGGATTTATCAGAATCCTATGAAAAAGTGGATGAGATTCCATTTGATTTTTCCCGTCGCCGTCTTTCTGTAGTAGTAAAAGATAAAGAAGGACGTACGAAAATGGTGACCAAGGGTGCAGTGGAAGAAATGTTATCTGTCTGCAGCAGTGTGGAGTATAAAGGAAAAACAGTGGAATTAACGGAGGAAATGAAAAAGAAATTAAAAAAGACAGTGGATCGGTTTAATGAAGACGGAATGCGTGTTGTGGCAGTGGCATGTAAGTGGGAGCCGTCACCGCAAGGAACCTTTTCTGTAAAAGAAGAATGCGATATGACATTGATCGGATACCTGGCCTTTTTAGATCCTCCTAAGGAATCCACGGCAAAAGCCATCAAAACTTTGAAAGAGCATGGTGTAACGACGAAGATTTTGACGGGAGACAATGAGAAAGTAACGCAATGTATTTGTAAACAGGTGGGGCTTACTGTGAATCATATGCTTTTGGGTACGGATGTGGAACGTATGAGTGAACAGGATCTGGAAAGGGAAGTGGAAAAAACAGATGTATTTGCAAAATTATCACCGGATCAAAAAGAGAAAGTTGTATCCGTATTAAGGAAAAACGGTCATACAGTGGGATTTATGGGAGACGGAATCAATGATGCAGCAGCTATGAAAGCAGCGGATATTGGTATTTCTGTGGATACGGCAGTGGATATTGCCAAGGAGTCGGCAGATATCATTCTTCTGGAAAAGGATTTAATGGTATTGGAAGAGGGAATTGTAGAAGGAAGAAAAACGTATGCCAATATGATCAAGTATATTAAGATGACAGCATCTTCCAATTTCGGAAATATGTTTTCTGTGTTAGCAGCGTCGGCTCTGTTACCATTTTTACCAATGATGAGCCTGCATTTGATTTTGCTGAATCTGATTTATGATTTGTCCTGCACTGCAATTCCCTGGGACAATGTGGATGAAGAGTATTTGCGGGTACCGAGAAAATGGGATGCCTCATCGGTGGGAAGCTTTATGGTATGGCTGGGACCGACAAGTTCGGTGTTTGATTGGCTGACTTATATATTCATGTATTTTGTATTTTGTCCTATGTTTGTTTCCCATGGTGTTTTATTTCATGATCTTCCGGCTCATTTTTCCGGAGACCAACTGGCATGGATGCAGGCAGCATATATGGGAATGTTTCAGGCCGGATGGTTTGTAGAATCCATGTGGAGTCAGACGTTGGTCATCCATATGATCCGTACACCGAAGTTACCCTTTATTCAGAGCAGAGCATCGGCTCCTGTAACATGTATGACCTTTGCAGGTATAGCAGTTTTGACAGTAATACCTTTTACTCCTTTTGGTACGATGTTGGGATTTACCGCATTGCCAGCTGTGTATTTTGCATATTTGATTCCATGTATTTTGGGATATATGATGTTGGCGACGAGTATAAAAAAAGCTTATGTAAGACATTACGGGGAACTGCTTTAAGTTAATGTGGAAGAGGAGGAATGGGAATGATGAATTGGAGTGCATTATGGGTGAAAGTATTTGGAACATCCAGCTGGCTTGGACTGGATATGGGATTTTGGATGGCGTTGCTTATCTGCCTGTTGGTTATTTTTGTCATGAATGTAGTGGTATGGAGTATACATCCAAAGAAAAGAGAGGAGTAAGATAAGGATATGAAAGATAGTTGTATAGGACAGGAGAAAGACCCGCCTCCTGCGGATAAAAAAGAATAAGGCAGTGGATCTATTCGGAAAAGTTGGAATAGACCACTGTCTTTTTTTGTTTGCACGTAGACAACGAGCCGTGTGCGGATGCTTGCATACGCATATGGCGACTGTCCGCGAACGTGAGAAACTCGCAAAGCGTGTTTCTCATCATTGAAAGAAATTCAATTATTCTGATAGCATCTGAGACCGCACGATTTGGATAAAATCTTTAAGAATGGGATTGGATTTTAGTGTTTTGTAATAGAGGCCAAAGGAGAGCGGTGCAACGTCTTTTATGGGAAGAAAGGTAAGGCCGTCATCTGGTTTGGGAAAGAGATCGGGAAGGAGGGAAATTCCCAAACCGGCTTTCGCTAATACCATGGCCGCTTCTATAGAATCAGAAAAGTAAAATTGACTGGGAGATCGGCCGTCCATGAGCTGACCTTGAAGTTTGGCGATGGGGAGAGGTGTTTTGGCCGGATCATTTAAAATCAGAGACTGTTCTTTTAAGTCCTCGATGTGAACAGAAGACTGACAAGAAAGGGGATTTTCATTGGAGCAGACGCAGAAAACAGGAATTTTTTGAATTTCTTTATAGATTCCGGGAATTTTTTTTAAGTCGGATTCCTGAAATCCGATGACTACATCCACGTCTTCCTCCTCTAAAAGCCGATACAGGTGTTGGAAAGGAACCACCTGGAGCCTGGGATGCAGATTGGGATGGAGCGCAGTCAGACTGCGCAGGATATCTGGAAGAAGAAAGAGCTGGGTATAGCTGTGGCATCCAATGGAAAATACACGGACTTCATCATCAAAAGGCCGTTCAAATCGTTTTTTAGCACGCATAGTAATACCAAGTATATTTTTCGCGTCCTGGATAAAAATACTGCCTTCATCCGTAAGAGATACCGTTCGGGTGGTTCGTTTAAATAACTTTACATTGAGCTCGGATTCCAGGGTGCGTATTTGATGGGTAACAGCGGGCTGGGTAATGTTTAATTGTTCGGCAGCACGGGCAAAATTAAGGGTTTCAGCTACGGACAAAAAACAGGATAATTGGAACGTGTTCATAATAGAATCTCCTTATTAATTAAAATTATTTATTAATTATAATATTTTTTGAATTCTCTTTCAAGAAAAAATGAGTACAATAGAGAGTGAAAAAAAGTTAGTTTTCTAACAATTTAAAAATAAATCATTCTGATTTTACTCATAATTGAAATCGCTGTGTGTAGTCATATAACCGCAGGGATAAAAGGAAAGGAGAGACAATATGTGGGAGAGAATACAATAATCGAACAGCTGAAGCTGTTGAATCATCTGATGGAATATGGAAGAAAAGATGTGGTGAAAGGGGAACAATTGACACAGTCGCAGTGTTATATTCTTCGTTATCTTTTCATGAAAGGAGAAAAGGAACTTTGTGCGACGGACATTCACATGGTTTTGGGAATATCAAAAGCATCCATATCCACTCTTTTGAAGGGCTTGAAGCAAGAAGGATATTTGACTATGATTTCTGATCCGGAAGATGACCGGAAAAAGCAAATCCGATTGACAAAAAAAGCTTATGAAATGGAAGAACGGATCGATTATGGGTTTGCTCAAATGCAGGAAATGATGCTAAAAGGAATCTCACAAAATGATCGGATGGTTTTGGAAAGATGTTTAAAACAGATGAGTAAAAATTTGAAAGAAGAATGATACAAGGAAAAGAGGTAGACTATGGTAAGAACATTAATCAAACAGGTGGGGGAGTTTAAAAAAGTATCGTTGCTTACTCCGGTATTTACTGCATTGGAAGTGTTGATGGAAGTTCTGATTCCGTTTATCACGGCAGCTATTATTGACAAGGGAATTGAAGCAGGAAATATCGGTCAGATTTATTTTTATGGTTCTATTATGATTGTTATGGCATTTTTAAGTTTACTTTTCGGAATGCTGGCAGGAAAATATGCGGCTGCGGCTTCTTCCGGTTTTGCCTGCAATTTGAGAGATGGAATGTATGAAAACATACAAACATTTTCTTTTTCTAATATTGATAAGTATAGTACAGCAGGTTTGGTTACCCGTATGACAACCGATGTTACCAATGTACAAAATGCATATCAGATGATTTTGCGAATTGCAGTGAGAGCACCTCTTATGCTGATTTGTAGTATGGCTATGTGCTTTTTTATTAATTTAAAACTAAGTATGATATTTCTGGTGGCTATTGTAGTTCTGGCTGCGGTTTTAATTTTGATTATGAGTAAAACGATACCGCTTTTTGATCTGGTATTTCGTAAGTATGATGATTTAAATGCCAGTGTACAGGAAAATGTTTCAGCGATTCGTGTGGTAAAGGCATTTGTCAGAGAAGATCATGAAAATACGAAATTCACGAAAGCAGCACAAAATCTATATCGTCTGTTTGTAAAAGCAGAAGGTTTATTGGCATTTAATAATCCGGCTATGATGCTGGTAGTATACGGATGCATCATTTCTCTTTCCTGGTTTGGAGCAAAATATATTGTGGTAGGAAGTCTGACCACGGGAGAATTAACCTCCATGTTCAGTTATGTCATGAGTGTATTGATGTCTCTGATGATGTTGTCTATGATTTTTGTTATGGTAACCATGAGTGCCGCAAGTGGAAGACGTATTGCGGAAGTATTGAGTGAAAAGGCAGATTTGACCAATCCGGATCATCCAAAGATGACCATTCCCGATGGACGAATTGATTTTAACCATGTGAGCTTTTCTTATGGACATGGAAGCGGAGAGGAAACGCTGCATGATATTGATCTGCATATAAAATCGGGAGAGACCATAGGAATCATCGGAGGTACCGGATGCGGAAAGTCCAGTCTGGTGAATCTGGTCAGCCGATTGTATGATGTGAGTAAGGGATCTGTATATGTGGGTGGAAATGATGTGCGTACCTATGATGTGGAAACCCTGCGAAATCAGGTGGCGGTAGTACTCCAGAAAAATGTGCTGTTCTCAGGAACGATATTAGATAATCTGCGCTGGGGAAAAGAAGATGCGACTCTGGAAGAATGTATGGATGTATGCCGACAAGCCTGTGCCGATGAATTTATTGAACAGTTCCCTGACGGATATGAGACATGGATTGAACAGGGAGGAAGTAATGTATCCGGAGGGCAAAAACAAAGACTTTGTATCGCCAGAGCTTTGCTAAAAAAGCCGAAAGTATTGATTTTAGATGATTCCACAAGTGCTGTGGATACAGCTACCGATGCCAGAATCAGAGAGGCATTTGCAAATCGAATCCCGGGAACTACAAAGTTGATTATTGCGCAAAGAATTTCCAGTGTACAGGGAGCGGATCGAATTTTGGTGTTAGATAACGGAAGTGTGAATGGATTTGATACCCATGAAAATCTGCTGAAAACAAACACCATTTATCAGGAAATCTATGAGACACAGACAAAGGGCGGCGGTGATTTTGATCAGCCGACCCAAAAAGAACAGGACACACGAAAGGATGGTGAATAATATGGCGCAGCAGACAAGAGTAATGAGAGGACCGGGGCCGGGACAGCGGGTACATATGGGAAAAGGTGCCGATATGAAAAGCCTGTTGCCTGTATTAAAACGGGTATTGGGTTATATGCTGAAAAATTATACGTTTCCATTTTTCATGGTGGTGGTATGTATTGTGGGATCAGCTTTGGCAACCCTTAGGGGAACATTATTCATGCAGAGTTTGATTGATGATTATATTGTTCCTTTGACACAGGCACAAATTCCTGATTTTTCTTCTCTGGCCAACGCTTTAATGCGGTTGGCTGCTGTATATGCGATAGGAATTGTATGTGCATATGCGTATAACCGTATCATGGTTACCATCAGTCAGGGAACCATGCGGGCGATGCGTATTGAACTGTTTACTCATATGGAGTCCCTGCCCATTCGGTATTTTGATACCCATGCCCATGGAGATATCATGTCAGTATATACCAATGATGTAGATACATTGAGGCAGCTGATGAGTCAGAGTATTCCTCAGACCATTAATTCTTCCGTTACCATTGTTACTACATTTATCAGTATGATTGTTTTAGATATTCCTTTGACCATAGTTACACTTTTTATGGTGGGACTGATGCTTTTTGTGACATCAAAACTGGGAGGAAAATCGGCAGAATATTTTACGAAACAGCAGAAAGATCTTGGAACGGTCAATGGTTATATTGAAGAGATGATGGAAGGACAGAAAGTGGTAAAAGTCTTCTGTCATGAAGAAAAAAGTTTGGAACAATTTCGAATGATAAACCGGCAACTGCGGGAAAGTGCAAATAATGCCAATAAATTTGCTAATATCATGATGCCTATTAATGCCAATTTGGGTAATATCAGTTATGTATTATGTGCAGTAATCGGTGCTATTCTGGCGCTTTCCGGATATTCAGGGCTGACATTGGGAACGTTGGTTTCCTTTTTGACATTGAATAAAAACTTTACCCAGCCGGTGACTCAGTTAAGCCAACAAATGAATAGTATTGTTATGGCCATGGCTGGTGCAGAACGGGTATTTCAGATGATGGATGAGATTCCGGAAGAGGATAATGGATATGTGGAATTGGTGAATGCAAAAGAAGGAAAGGATCATACACTGACAGAAACCAAGGAAAGAACCGGAATTTGGGCCTGGAAACATCCCCATCGGGCAGATGGTACCGTAACGTATAAGAAGCTGGAAGGAGATGTCACATTTAATGATGTGGATTTCGGTTATACGGATGACAAGATCGTTTTGCATAATATAAAATTATATGCGACACCGGGACAAAAGATTGCATTTGTGGGAAGTACCGGAGCCGGAAAAACGACGATTACCAATTTGATTAATCGTTTTTATGATATTCAGGATGGAAAAATCCGATATGATGACATCAACATTAATAAAATTAAAAAGGCAGATTTGCGCCGTTCCCTGGGAATGGTATTGCAGGATACCCATTTGTTTACGGGAACGGTCATGGAGAATATCCGCTATGGACGTCTGGATGCCACGGATGAAGAATGTGTAGAAGCGGCAAAATTGGCCAATGCCCACGATTTTATTCGCCGCCTTCCCGATGGCTATGAAACGGTTCTGACAGGAGACGGTGCCAATCTAAGTCAGGGACAGCGGCAGCTTTTGGCCATCGCCAGGGCGGCAGTGGCGGATCCGCCGGTATTGATTTTGGATGAGGCGACTTCTTCCATTGATACGAGAACAGAAATTTTGGTTCAGGAAGGAATGGATCGTCTGATGAAGGGAAGAACCACGTTTGTAATTGCCCATCGCTTGTCCACTGTGCGTAATTCGGATTGTATTATGGTATTGGAACACGGAAGAATCATCGAGCGTGGTACCCATGACCAGCTGATTGAGGAAAAGGGAAGATATTATCAGCTGTATACAGGAAATGCCATTGCACAGGGATAAACTTATGGGAGAAGGAAATCAGGAACATACCCATAGGTTGTGAAAAATCGGGCGAAGTCCTTTGGCAGTGGGGCATGGATGGAGATAGACTGTCCGGTAAATGGCTGAAAACAGGTGACGGAAGCAGAATGAAGTGCACTTCTCTGAAAGTAACAGGAAAATGGAGGTTGCATGGGATTTTCCTGATAGAGATGATCTCCCAGAAGCGGATGGCCAATGCTTTGCATATGAACTCGGATCTGATGGGTGCGTCCGGTGTCAATTTGTACACGCATGAGGGAACAGGAAGACGAATCAGAAAAAAAGGTATGAACATGAGTATAAAACGTTCTGGCGAAGGCACCATCCGGTCGGACTTCCTGTTTCATAAGGGAAGAAGAAACGGGACCGATTGGGGCGTCTATCCTGCCGCTTGCTTTTTTTGGAATACCTTCTACAAGGGCAAGATAGGTTCGCAAAAAGCGTCCATCCTTATGTTGGGCAGTGAGCCTTGCTGCTGCGGGCTGGTTTTTGGCAAATACAAGAACCCCTGATGTGTCTTTGTCCAAACGGCCAATGATGCGGGGAATGATCCACTTGTTTTGCTGATAGAAATAAGCAGACAAAGCATTGACAATGGTATCACTGTAATGTCCGTGGGAAGGATGTACGGCCATGCCGGGCGGCTTGTCTATGCAAATCATGTCTTCGTCCTCATAGAGTACGGTAAGGGGATAGGCATAGGGAATGAGGGTACAGTCTTCCATTTGGGTACGCTCAATGCAGACAGAAAGCAACTGTCCCTTTTGAAGATGGGTGTTGATATAGACCGGAAGATTGTCAGCCAGAATTCCGTTTTTTAAAAATTTAGCCCGGCTGATTTCTTTTTTTGTCAGATGGAGCCGATGCCGCAAAAGGAATTGGACGGTGCAGGATGTGTGATCCGACAGATCGTTGGAAGAAACCTGATAGTTGAGTATTCGTTCCATAAAAACCTCCAAAATGGATTTCCCTCCTTTGGTGTCGGGAGGGAAATCCATTTTTGCTGTAAAGGGGTAGGCTTTAAAGGAAAAATTGAAAAGCCAAAAGTACAATGATACCAAGTACGATGCGGTACCAACCGAAGATTTTAAAATCATGTTTTTTAATGTAGCCCATAAGAAATTTAATGACCAGAAGGGATACAAAAAAGGCAACAGCCATTCCGGTGAGGAGAATGATGATCTCCATGGATGAAAAAGAAAAACCGAATTGTACCAGTTTTAAAAGACTGGCTCCGAACATGACAGGAATTGCCAGGAAAAAAGTAAATTCCGCAGCAACGGTACGGGATACACCGATTAAAAGAGCACCGACAATGGTGGCACCGGAACGGCTGGTTCCCGGAAAAATGGCGGCGATTAACTGGAAAACGCCGATTAAAATCACATGAACCATGGTCAGCTGTTTTAAATGATTGACCCTTGGATGCATATTTTTATGTACCGTTTCAATGACAATGAAGGCGATACCAAATACAATCAGGGCAATGGCAACACATGTGGGGTTATAAAAAAGGGCTTCGAAATAATCATTGAATAAGATGCCGATGATGGCAGCCGGAATACAGGCTACTAATATCTTAATCCACAAAACAAAAATATCCGTGTTTACATAGGACAGTGGTCCGCTTTTTGCCATGGGATGAGTATTATTTTTTTTGCCGAAGGGAAAAATCTGTTTCCAGAATAAAAGAACGACAGCAAGGATAGCCCCCAGCTGAATGACAACTTCAAATACACTATAAAAGTCTTCCGATACATTCAAAGGAATGATTTCGTTTAAAAGAATCATATGCCCTGTACTGCTGATGGGCAGCCATTCAGTGATACCTTCCACGATTCCGAAGAGTATCGCAACAAATATTTCCATAAATTCCTTCCTTTCCGTTTGTTTCGGTGAGTGGACACCGATCAATGGTGAGTGATATGTTTTATAGGGTTCTTAAAGTTTGATTGTATCATAGAGAAAATATAAAGTCATCCTATAATTTAAGAAAAATGGAAGAAAACGAATGGACAAAAATGAATATAGGCTTCATACTGAAAGAAAGCATATCCACAGCACATAGAAAAACACAGTGGATAAGAAAAATGAAATAAAAAGAGTTTGTGGAAAACTGGTTTTCATATGACATGGGAGGTAATAACAATATGGAGAAAAAAGTGTATCGGTATTTATTATTTGATATGGATAATACATTATATGACTTTAATGAAGCGGAGCGGCAGGCATTCCAACAGTTGTGTCAGCGATATGGGATTTCTTATAGTGAAGAATTACTCCGTTTCTATCATCAGGTCAATGACGGACTTTGGAAGCGTTTGGAAAAAGGTGAAATCACTCAGAAACAGCTTCAGCCAAAACGGTTTGAAGAAATATGCCGATATGTGGGGAAAAAAGGATTGTGCCATGGAGAAATGAATGATGTGTACCGGGGATTTCTAGCGGAATGCGGTGTAATGATTCCCGGGGCACTGGAGATTTGCAGAAAATTATCGGAAACGTTTACGTTATGTCTGGTAACCAATGGCGTATCAAAAACACAACGGGGCCGACTTCGGGGAGCAAAACTCATGGAGTATGTATCAGGAGTGTTTATATCGGAAGAAATCGGATTTCATAAACCACAAAAAGAGTTTTTTGATTATGTGTTGAAACAAATGGAAGCGAAAGCAGATAACGCCCTTGTAATTGGGGATTCGGTAAGTTCTGACATTTTGGGAGGGATACAGGCTGGCATTGATACCTGTCTGTATGATCCTAAGAAAAAGGGATATCCGTCGGATATTATACCTACATACAGTATCAATCGGCTGGAAGAATTATTGGAAATTTTATATTAGTATTTGTAATTGTAGAAGATGAGATGGGAAAAACTGGCTGTGTATCATGGAGTGATGATACGCAGCCAGTTTTTTAAATGATCTGATGTTATTGTATTTTAGCAAAGCGGATCTAAAGATGTGGTCCATGCTCCGTTTGTAAAATCAGGAATGGCTACCGGATGCCCTCCCATGGCAATGGATTCTTCAGACAGGGCAGTGATACACATCCAGGAAGCTGCATCGTATACATCGATGGGACAAGGTTTCTTTTCGATGACGCTGTTAAAAAATGCATTAAATACCAGCCAGTCCATGCCGCCGTGGGATCCGTGAACACCGTCAGCTAAAAACTGTTTCCAAATGGGATGTTCATACTGATCCGCATATTTTTTTGCGTTACCCCATTGTTCATTCCATTTAAAATGCAGATTTTTATGTTCTTCATCAAGAAAGACGGAATCGGTGGCTTCTTCATACATTCCTTTCGTTCCGCGGACAGTAAAATCACGGCTGTAGTATCTTGGCAGTGTAGTATCCAATGTTAAAGTGATGGTTTCACCATGTGCGCAGCGGATAACGGTAGTGATGATATCACCTTGGGCAAAATTCGTATGTAAAAGTTCTTCATTATCCGGCATATGTGTTTTTATGTATTCATGCAGGCCTGCGGCCCGGGAAGCTGTGGAGGTGAGTGTCAGCATACGATTTCCATGATTGATATTTAATACTTTTGCGATAGGACCCAGTTCATGAGTGGGATAATTTTCTGTGTTTCTGTGAATATAATTGCGCAGACGGTAATGGCGATTCTTTTCACCTTCGCTCACTTCATCCCGAAGGTCATGGAGATATCCGCCTTTGCAGGCGACAATATCACCAAAGATGCCCTGGCGAACCATGTTTAACACCATCAGTTCTCTTCGTCCATAGCAACAATTCTCCAAAAACATAAATGGAGTTTTTGTCTCTTCATAGGTATGTACCAGATCCCAGCACTGTTGAACACTGTATGCACCGCCGACCTCCATACCCACTGCTTTGTGTGCTTTCATGGCAGCTATGGCTAAGGGAACATGGCTTTCCCAGGCACAGGTGATGACAATGGCATCTACATGGTCATGCTGAATGACTTCCAGTCCGTCTGTGGTACAGAACGGACGGCATCCGTATTTTTTTTCTACTTCATCAGCACCTTCTTTTGCACGATCCTCATAGGAATCACAAACCGCAGTCACTTGAATGGTATCGATGGGAAGAATGATTTCTTTTAATAAATCCAATCCACGGGATCCAAGTCCGATTACGCCAACTTTTAATTTTTCCATAGTATACATCTCCGTTCCGATAAAAGATATTCGGCTCCTTTTTATGTGAGCCCTGTGTGTAACATTAGAATAGCATATCTGAAAATGTGATTCTATAGAAAAAAAGAGATAAATTCTTTGAATTTAGACACCATTATGGTGAAAACTTTTCCATTGTTTCTGATACATAGACGGGGACTTTTTCATAATACGTTTAAACACGGTACTGAAGTAATTCTGATCAGAAAATCCCAGAAGAGAAGCGGTCTGGCCTATGTTTTTGCCCTCTTTCAGAAGCTGGACTGCCCGTTTGATTTTCAGTTCATTGTAATAACTCATGACGCCGGTACCAGCATATTTTGTGAAAATTTTTTTGACAGAGGATGGGCTCATATTACAGCGTCTGGCCAGTTGGGGGAGGGTCAGATTTTCACCGATTGCCTCTTCCAGTTCCGTGACAATTCGTTTGTAGTGTTTTGCACTGGTACTTGAAACAGGCAGAATGGTCTCTCCGTTTTCTTTTATCATCTGCAGTAAAACACGTTCAAATGTATCTATAAAAATATGGGTTTCATATTCCATATCGGAACGGACACTCTGAATGATAATCTCTTTTTTTCGGTCAAAAATCTGATCCGTCTGGAGAGAGAGCTGTTGAATCGTTTCCAGTTCTTTTTCCGTCAGACGAAATAATTTTTCTTTTACGGCAGGCATACGGTCAACGGCGAAAGAAAAAACAATGATATGGGGATTTGTTTTCTTTTCAGACCAAAGCCGATGAAATTCCATGGGTTTGTGAAGAACAGCCTGCCCATGTTCCAGAACAAATACATCGGTTCCGGCGGTGACACCCAGTATGCCGTCGATGACACAGACAAATTCCCAGAAATCATGGCTTTCGCCGTTAAAATAGTAATCATCGACAAACGTTTTTTCGTAGATGGTAAATAGAGAAGTTACGTTAATTAACTTTTTTATCGAGCAGCCTTTCATTTGTTTTCCTCATTTCGTTTTAGCAGATTTAAGATAATGTTGGATTGGTGCATGTACCAACCAATAATAACATATTGTTGGATGTCATAATGCCGTAAATAAATGGGCGATTCAGGATCATATCGACCTGGTTACTATCCGGGTCGGGCATGGCAGAGCCTTCTATGGTGACTTCTGTAAAAGCAGAAGCTTCGGCACCATTTTCATTGATGGACAGGTAGGTTCCCTGGCGGATTGTACTGAAATAGCACTGTCCGTCAGCAATACCGGAGAAATCAGCGTTTTCACAGAAGGAAAGGGAGAGTCCCAGATCTTGTAAAGGTTCAACTAAATTGCTGGAAGAAGAAAAGGAAAAAGTAGGAATTTTCCAGGTAATGGTTCCATTCATTTCTTCCCCGCCTTCCATTGCTTCACGGAGTTGCTGGGGAGAAGATAAAAGATCATAGGGGGAAATCCCCTCATTTGGAAGAATAAAGATCATTCGGCTGCCATTTTTAAAATTCAGGCTGGCTCGTAAAAACTGATTGCCTCTGTAAAAAGATGTATTGCAATCGGTCCGATTCATAAAATTACAAGATATCATACTGCCATCCGATAAGTAAAAGGAGTCTTCGGATGTGGTATTTTCATGAAATGGGATCGTCCATTCATCTTTAAAATAAATGGTATTTAAGATGGATAAAAGCTGAATGTCAGAGACGGAAAAGCGGGGAGAAAGGGTTTGCTCTGTTTGTTCTGCTACCCATTGGGACATGGAAGAAGCTGTGCTTTCATCCTTAAAATCTACGCTGTGGGCAGAAGCAAAAAATTGTTTTGCAGCCAGATCGATAAAGGGCTGTTTCCATTTTGTGCGATAATCCATCCAAAGAGAATTTGCGATTTTTAATTTACCTACTTCATTATCGGTATAAAGCTGGTGATAAAGGTTGAAGCACTGTGCAGATAGTTCTTTCTGGTCAGAAACATGGAGAAGAGAAGCCAGTTCCTTCCAGGTATCTCCTTTGGCTCCTGATGCCGCGAGAGCCAGGGCATAGTAGAGAGAAAGGGGAGAATAGGCAGAATTATTGTCGGTATCAGCCAGAATGTGGGAAGCGGTATCATAAGAAAAACTCTGAACGGAAGAGAGAAATGAATTCTCTACCGGATGTTCCTTTCGGATGGTCAGCCGTGCCTGGTCATCGCCAAAGGCATAAGCCTTTGGGAAGAAAACTTCAGACAGGTGAGTAACAGGTGGAATGTTTTTTTGCGGCAGAAAAAGAATGAAGCAGAGGATTAGGGCGGCACAGGCAGTTAAAGCGAGCATACGCCTATATGTGCGATAGCGAAAATTTAGCTTTGTTTTTCCTGCCTCTTCAATCAGATGGTCAGGAAGATCCGTGATGGCGTCAAACAGTTTGCGTTCAGGGGATGATTTCATAGTATACCTCCTTTCATAAAATAATTCCTTCATGTTCCAGAACCGTTTTTAATTTTTTTCTGAGACGGTGAAGTCTTCCGGATAGATTTCCGGGAGAGAGACCATATTCATCTGCCATCTGCTTTATACTGTCTCCATACCAGTAGCGTCGGATGAACAAAATGCGGTCATGGGATGGTAACCTGGATAACCACTGGGATATGGTTTCCGTAAGAAATTGATGTTCCAGCTGTTGTTCCACAGAAGATTCTTTTTCATGATAAGACATTGGATACACGAAGGGTTTTGAAGATACACGGTCAGGAATACATTCGGTCAGTTCAGAAAGTAAAACAGGATGTCCTCCGCCTCTTTTTTGAGCATGATTTCGATACCACAGATTAATGGAAAGATTGCGAACGATTCTTCCAAGATAGGCAAACAGGCTGTTTGGTTTTTGTGGAGGAATGGAAGACCATGCACGATAATAGGTATCATTCACACATTCCTCACTGTCTTCCATGCAAAAAAGAATCTGAAAAGAAATATGAAGGAGCGGTTTCCCGTATTTTTGCTGACTTTCCCGGATGGCAGAGGGATCACGGTTCCAGAATAGTGCAATAATTTGAGAATCATCCATACTCATATTAAATTCCCCCTTATCGATAATCTTAAAATTTGGAATCGCGTTCTAAGTAAATGGTTTTCTACTTATATAGACAGGATTGGGTTATAAATCTTTTTCGTTTTTTTATTTTAATAAAAAATTTATAATAGTTCAGCCATAGGTCTGACTGGTTTCCGTTACAGCCCTATGGCTGAACTGTTATAAAAATTTAAGTAGCGGAGACTGGAATTTCAATTTGAGTAATATAATCATCCATAGAATTACAGATCATTTCATTTAAACCGGTTTCGTAGGCATAATCCTGCAGTTTTATATGATGTGCGGCAGCATACTGAAGAATTTCACAATATTTCTTGGGAAGCTTATCCCAATTTCCTTTGCAATAGGCACGTAAATAAGAACCAGCCGGTTGAATGTGAACATTGGATGTGAGTTCTGCTTCCGGGATCTGAAGAAAAATTCCCTGATAATCTTCAAAATCATGCCGATACAAACTGGTGACGGGAATGATGGAACCATATAAAATTCCGTACATGCGGTAGGCCTTGTGTCGATGGGTTTCATGAAATACCATTTCAGCCTCTTTTTCCGGAGGAGTGTTCTTTGGGGTTTTTAGAAAAACCAGTTTCCGTTCTTGTTTGTGTATGATCTGAATCGATGAAAGATCAATGGATTGCAAATGTTTCAGCTCTTTTTTCTGATAAAGAAGAGCCTTTTTGATTTGTAAAAGGTGCTGAATGGCAGAATCGATTTCATCCGTTTTTTCTGAGAAAACCGTATGAAGAGAATCGGCGGAGCGATGATTCAAAAATAATTTAATCTCGGCAATGGATACGTCCAATTCCCGCAGCATTAAAATCGTTTCTAATGTGGTACATTGCTGGTAAGTATAGTAACGATAGCCGTTTTCTTTTACAACTGCAGGCCGAAACAGGCCAGTTTCGTCATACCACATCAGTGTTTTTTTATTGATCTGATGTAGAGAAGCAAACTGGCCAATGGTGAATAAGCGATGATTGTTTTGTGACATGGTGAAATCTCCTTGACTGTACAGTTACTGGATAGTTTATCATACCATGTGAGAAAATACAAGAAATATTCAGGAAGGATGTGTATTCTATGGGTGTAGGGAATAATCGTTTATCACAGGATTTTAATATTCTCACGTTGCTTAAATTCACGGCTCCCACTGCAATCATGTTGGCATTCATGTCGTTGTATCAGATGGTGGATGGTGCGTTTGTGGCAAAATATGTGGGAGAGGATGCATTATCAGCTTTGAATATTGTTTATCCTGTTCCAAGTATTTTTATTGCTTTTTCTATTATGTTATCCACTGGCGGTAGTGCGATTATCGCAAAAAATATGGGCGAGGGGAAACTTAGAGAAGCAAAAGAAAACTTTTCATTTATTGTTTTGGTTGGATTTATGCTGGGAATCGGTTTTTTAATTTTCGGCATTCTTTTTATGAAGCCATTGCTTCATATACTGGGAGCAATTCCATCGCTGTACTCCTATTGTTATGAGTATTTGCTGATTTTGATCCTTTCTGCTCCATTGGCAGTGTTTCAAATGTTGTTTCAAAATTTTTTTGTTACAGCCGGAAAACCGCATTTAGGACTGACCTTGACAATATTAGGTGGAGTTTCTAACATCGTATTGGATTATGTTTTTATTGTGGTGTGTCATCTGGGGGTTTCTGGTGCTGCTCTGGCGACATCCATTGGATATGCCATACCGGCATTGTTTGGACTATTTTACTTCCTTTTGAATCGGCGCGGCACTTTATATTTGGTAAAGCCGGTATTCCGGGGAAAGGTATTGTTTTATAGTTGTATCAACGGGGCATCGGAAATGGTCAATAACCTGGCAGTGGCAATTACCACATTTTTGTTTAATCTTCTTATGCTAAATTATGCCGGAGAATCTGGTGTCGCAGCGATTACCATTGTTTTATATGCTCAGTTTTTAATGACATCTGTGTTTATGGGATTTTCCAGCGGGATTGCACCTGTGGTAAGTTTTAATTATGGAAGCCAGAATACGGTTCAGCTGCAAAAGGTGTTTAAAAACAGTATTCTTACGGTATCTGTCGCATCCATTCTTGTTTTTTTGATTGCGGAATTTTTTTCGGAACCGGTCATTGGTATTTTTGTATCGCCGGAAAGTGAAGTATTTCAGATTACAAAGCATGGATTTGCAATTTTTTCACTCAGTTTTTTATTTACAGGTATTAATATTTTTTCTTCTGCGTTATTTACAGCATTATCCAATGGAAAAGTATCTGCTATTCTTTCTTTTTTGCGGACATTTGTTTTCCTGGTGATTTTTTTGCTGCTCTTGCCTTTGATCTGGGGAGTGGATGGAATATGGCTGGCTGTACCGGTGGCTGAAATTCTGGCTTTTTTGGTATCCATATATTACCTGGTCAGAATGAAAAACATATATCATTATTATACATCAGAGACGAGGAAATCGTCTTCGCTAAACGGATCTAGTGTTGAGTGAGAGGGACGTATAATTTTAGAAAGCGAAACGGCGCTATATTTTTTAAATATAACGCCGTTTCGTTTGTTTTTTCATTAAATAATTAGATGAAAGTATTTAAGATCGCGGAATCCGATTGGGGGCCTTGTCTTCCTGCCTGGGATGGCAATTGTCCCATATATTTTTTATAAATTTTGGTAAAGTAAGAAAGATTTGTAAACCCGCTTCGTTCTGCCGTTTCGCTGACATTGTACCGTCCGGAGAGAAGAAGCCACCTGGCAAATCCGCAGCGGGTCGCATTGATATAGTCAATTACAGTTTGTCCAGTCATTTCTTTAAACGTCCGGCAAAAATAGTATTTGCTGAATCCGACTGCGGTACTGATCGACTCAACAGTCAGATTTTCTGTCATATGTTCCCGGATATAGCGAATGGCTGTTTTGACCATGTAAAGCTTTTTGTCTTGTTTTGCATTTTGAAAGTCCGCCTCTTCCAGCCAGTTACGGCAGAGATGGACGAGTAATCCGCCAAGATTTGCCCGCACGGCAGCTTGATAATAGGCTTTTTTTGTGAGCATTTCCTCTACAATCTGGTCAAAATATTGCCGGGCTATTGGATCTCGTACCCGCAGGCCAAAACAAAGTTCATCGGTTGCAGCGCCAAGGCTTTGACAAAAATCCCTCTCTGCCAGCAGGCAATAGTAGCGGCATATAGGGGTCACTGCCTGAATGTTATGGATATGGCTGTTATTGATAACTGCAATATCGTCTTTTTGAAATTTGTGGCAAAGTGCGCCGGATTGGACGTTGGCTTCTCCTTCGATAAAATATAAAAGTTCCAGATTATCCTGCCAGTGGATCGTAAATTTTGATTCAAAACAAAGGGTATCCAAATGAAAAATGACAGGCAGATCTGGATCGGGAAAGAGAACGGATTCACACTTGGAAGCCTGCATATAACTCACCTCATTCTCACTGTTGCATTCATTGACAGCAAATCAATCGTGTCTTTAAAAAAGCAAGATTATATCAAATTGTAGCAAATTCTTGCCTTTACAAATTTTCCCCTTATTATATACTAAAGCTAACAGAAGGTCAATGATTGAAGAGAAAAGGAGAGGTATTATGTATCAGTTTCCAATTGGTGTTATTCTTGATTCATTTCGTTTAGACATTCCATCTGCGCTGAAAAAAGCAGCAGAAATGGGGGCACAGGGGATTCAGGTATATGCGACCCGTGGGGAAATGTCGCCGGAAAATCTGGTCGGCCAAAAACGCCGCGATTTTCAAAACATGGTACAGGACAATGGATTGGTGATTTCAGCACTTTGCGGTGATTTAGGATGCGGATTTCACAATGCAGAAAAAAATCCAGATTTGATTGAGCGTTCCAAACGAATCCTGGATTTGGCAAAAGACTTGGGGACCAATATTGTCACGACACATATTGGGGTGGTTCCAGACGATCCAGGTCAGGAGCGTTACAAAATTATGCAGGAGGCTTGTTTTAAACTGGCGCAGTATGCAGATTCTTTGGATGCTCATTTTGCCATTGAGACAGGCCCTGAAATTGCGACGACCCTAAAGGGATTTTTGGATGATCTGCATTCTACCGGAGTAGCCGTTAATTTCGATCCGGCTAATTTTGTAATGGTAACTGGAGATGATCCGGTTCAGGCTGTCTATACGTTAAAGGATTATATCGTCCATACACATGCAAAAGATGGTATTCAGAATTATTACCGTGCACCGGAAGAGGTATATGGACTGGTAGAGTCGGAGATGTTAGCGAGTCCTTCATTTGAAGAGGTACCCTTGGGAGAAGGAAAGGTTCCGTTTCCGGAGTATTTAAGAGCATTGGAAGAAATCGGCTATAAAGGGTTCTTAACGATTGAACGTGAGGTTGGCGACAATCCACAGGCCGATATCCAAAAGGCTGTCAACTATTTAAAGAAACTTATGAAATAGAAGGGGAAAAAGGAGAGGAAAACAATTCTTATGAGTAAAAAGTTGAAAATTGCAGTGATTGGTACGGGAAATATTGCAGAGTCCCATATTGCAGCTTATTTGAAAAATCCGAATGTGGAATTGTATGCGTTTTGTGATATTCGCGAGAATCGTTTGAAAGAAATGGGGGAAAAGTATGGCGTTACCCGTCTTTATACGGATAAAGATGTGATGCTTCAGGAGCTTCCAGAAATCGATGCGGTCAGTGTCTGCACCTGGAACAGTCAGCACGCGCCATGTACGATTGCTGCCCTGAATGCGGGAAAACATGTCCTTTGTGAAAAGCCGATGGCTACATCAGCAGCAGAGGCTTTGGAGATGAAACAGGCGGCAGAAAAGGCAGGAAAACTTCTGATGGTCGGGTTTGTCCGTCGTTATGGAAATGACTGTGCCGTGCTGAAAGATTTTATCCATGACGACTATTTTGGTGATATTTATTATGCAAAAGCTACCTATCTGCGCAGAAACGGCAGCCCGGGTGGATGGTTTGGAGATAAGTCCTGTTCTGCGGGAGGACCGCTGATTGATCTTGGTGTCCATGTCATTGATTTAACCCGCTATCTGCTTGGAAACCCAAAGCCGGTTTCTGTCTACGGCGCTACTTTTTATAAACTGGGGGATCGGCGTGAGCTGAAAGATAAAAAGGAATATCAGGCATCTTCTGCTGAAGGCAATGAGGTTTTTGATGTAGAAGATCTGGCGACGGCGATGATTCGATATGATAATGGTTCTGTCGTTTCGATTGAAGCATCGTTTTCGTTGAATATCAAGCAGGATGAAGGGAAAATCCAATTGTTCGGTACAAAGGCCGGTGCAATGCTGAATCCGGAGCTGGAGATGTACAGCACAATCAATGGTTATATGACCAATGTTAATCTTTGTACTCCGACTGCTCTGAGTTTTAATGGTTTGTTTGAACATGAGATTGATCACTATGTCGACTGTATTCTTCGTGGTACAGTCTGTCAATCACCGGCTGAAGATGGTGTGACTCTGATGAAGATACTCGATGCGATCTATGAATCCGCCCGTACGGGTCATGAAGTAATCATCCAGTAGTTGCCGGAAAGGAGAAAAGATTGAAAATTAAAAAGTAGAGGGTATCATTTTTTTGCATGGCAAACAAGCCATCTGTGATGGCTATTTTAAAAATTGAATATTCAGAATGTTAAGGTTATGCAGTTGCTGACTTGATCTTATAACCTTGATTTTTTG
>JAPFDH010000057.1 GCA_026169045.1 Lachnospiraceae bacterium
AAGTTGTGTCTGTTTGTGGTATACTGTTTGCGAGCCATGGCGAACCTCCAGGTATTTTGTTGTGTGGTGCTTCAATTATACCACGTTCGTCACTGGCTCTTTTTCTTTTTTTATGTGTCCTATTTCATTTTACAATCAACCGTATTTTTCATTGACAACCTTTTTTACAAAATCCTATTCTCAAGACTCTAAAATCCCCTCGCGGCTCCAGATGAAAAATCCAGAACCGCAAAGGGGATTAAAACGATCCAATCATTCTAACTATGATACAACCGAAAAAATAGTAACCGTTAAGCCTGTGCCTGTGCCTGTACAGCTGTAATAGCTACTACACCTACGATATCTTCTGCAGAGCATCCTCTGGAAAGATCGTTTACTGGCTTTGCGATACCCTGTGTAACAGGTCCGTATGCTTCTGCCTTTGCCAGTCTCTGAACCAGCTTATATCCGATATTACCAGCATCCAAATCTGGGAATACCAATACATTTGCCTGTCCTGCCACTGTGCTTCCAGGAGCCTTGGATGCACCTACTGCCGGAACGATAGCAGCATCCAGCTGTAATTCTCCATCTACCTGTAATTCCGGATGTTCTCTCTTAACAATTTCCGTTGCTTCTACAACTTTTGTTACATCCGCATGTTTTGCACTTCCCTTTGTGGAATGAGACAACATAGCAACCTTAGCAGGCTTCTGAACCAAAAGTTCAAAGGATTCTGCGGAAGAAGCTGCGATTGCTGCCAGTCTTTCCGGATCCGGGTTCTGTTCCAGACCACTATCTGCAAAGATAAATGTACCATTTTCACCATATTCACAGTTTGGTACTACCATAAGGAAGAATGCAGATACCAATTTTACGCCTGGTTTTGTCTTGATAATCTGAAGACATGGACGCAGTGTATTTGCTGTAGAATGGCATGCACCGGAAACCATACCGTCAGCATCGCCAGCCTTAATCATCAGGCAGCCGTAATAAGTATAATCGCTTAATGCAATCTTTCTGGCTTCTTCTTCTGTCATTCCTTTATTCTTTCTAAGTTCTACAAACAGGTCAATGTATTCCTGTGTCTTTTCATAAGTAGCAGGATCAATGATTGTAGCACCGCTTACATCCAGTCCCTTGCTGTTTTCAGCTACTTCTTCCGGGCTTCCGATGATAATCAGATTTGCCAGATCTTCCTTTAAAATCTGCTCTGCTGCTTCCCATGTTCTTCTGTCCATGGATTCCGGCAGAATGATTGTCTTCTTATCTTTCTTTGCTCTTTCTTTAATTGTGTCAATAAATCCCATGATTATTTGACTCCTTTCATATTTCTCCGCTTTTGCTGTTCTATAAAAACAAGGTCAGCTTCTTACTTTTCGATTTTATTATAGTACATTCTTATTTTTCAGACAAGGGATTCCTGTCACTTTTTTGTATTTTCAGGGATACAAACAGATTGTCCAGAAATATCCAGCAAAGATGAAAAAAGTCTATTGGTTTCCCTTTTCCCCTGTGATATAATACGGATACTTTGAAAGGAAGGTTGGCGTTACCCTAGCCAAAAGGTGACATGCATATGAAAGTTGTTGGTTTAATTGCCGAATATAATCCATTTCATAACGGTCATGCGTATCATATCCGAAAAGCAAAAGCTGTCACAGGAGCATCCTACTGTATCGTAGTCATGAGCGGAAACTACGTCCAGCGTGGTACACCGGCAGTCATCTCCAAATATGCCCGCACACAAATGGCATTGGAAGCAGGTGCCGATCTGGTTCTTGAACTTCCTGTGACATTTTCATCGGCCAGTGCTGAATTGTTTGCCAAAGCCGCCGTTTCTCTTCTGAATCACACTGGCATTGTGGATTATCTTTGTTTCGGAAGCGAATGCGGAGAAATCGAGCCCTTGGAGCAAATCGCCCACATTTTTTTGGAAGAACCGCCTCTGTTTCGCGAAGAGCTTTTAAAAAATCTGAAAGAAGGGAATCCCTACCCCAAAGCCAGAAATGATGCACTGATCGAATATTTGTTAAAATCCGACCTGACATCCAGTGCTGTGGAAAGTATCTACAAAGCGACTTCTCTGCTTTCCTCTCCCAATAACATATTGGGAATCGAATACCTGAAAGCGCTGATTTCTTCCAACAGCACCATTCGCCCGTTCACCATAAGCCGAATGGCCAATCACTATCATTCCATGAATTTGGACATGCCATTTTGTTCTGCCACAGCGATTCGGACTTCTCTGGAAGAAAGCACCGATTTAAATCTCATCCGCAATCAGGTACCGGATGGATGTCTTCGTATTCTAAATGAATCGTATGGAAAGATTTGTCCGATTACATCCAATGATTTTTCTTCCATTTTAAATGATCGTCTTCTTACAGAAACAGATTACTCTGTTTATGAAGGATTTTCCGATGAACTGGCGGCCAGACTCCAAAATCTCATGCCTGATTTTATGGATTTTGAATCCTGGATCGACGCACTAAAAACAAAATCTTATACGCGAACCCGAATCTGCCGCAGCCTGCTTCATCTGATTTTAGATATTCGCCATGAAGATATGGAAAAATATATGGAATATGATGGCTGTCTTTATGCCCGCATACTCGGATTTAACAGCCAATCCGCCGATCTTCTTACGAAAATGAAACAGCATTGTGACGTTCCTATGATTGTTAAAATGGCGGATGCACAAAATCAGCTGTCACCGATCGGACAGACGATGTTAAAACAGGAAATTCATGCTTCTGACCTTTATAACCTTATTGTTTATAACAAATTTGGTACAAAGCTAAAAAATGAATATTGTGCAGGAATTCAGAAAATCTAAATGAATGCTCGAAAAGGAGACATCCCATATGGCGCTATGCTTTGAGAAAATCAGTAATTTTAACCGTGGTACTTTATACCGGCTGTTAGCCGATGCCTATTCTTTTGATTCCAGGTGGCAATCTCTCTACGAAGAAAATTGGAAAACCTTTGACTCTTTTTTCTTTGATCATCTGAATATTGCCGACCGGTGCGGTTTCATCACGACCTGCGACCACATTCCCATCGGTCATATTTCCTGGGATCCCAGAAATCAACCGGATACGGTTATCCTCGGACACAACTGTATTTCCACTGCCTATAAAGGATACGGCTATGGCAAGATGCAGCTACAGGAAGCATTGCGAAGAATCCGTATGTATAAAAATTTAAAAAAAATCACGGTTACTACCACATCCAGCCAAGTTGCCGCTTTCCATAACTATGAACATGTGGGATTCCAATTATGCGGACGCCGTCCCAATCCCGATGCTCCCTACTTTGATGATTTACTGGACTATGAATTGCTACTTCCATAAAAAACTGCCATATCCGGCGACATAGCCTTTTGCTATGCCACTGGGTATGGCAGTTTTTTTCAAACGAATGACTCCTATTTATTTAATTACATGAATCCATCCTTTTGGTGCTTCCAGACGTCCCATCTGAATTCCTGTCAATGTATCATACAATTTCTTTGTCACAGGTCCCATAGTTTCCATTCCACTGGAAAATTGAATCTCTTCTCCATGGTTTACAATCTTCCCAACTGGTGAAATAACTGCTGCTGTTCCGCAAAGGCCACATTCAGCAAAATCTTTCACCTCATCAAAGTATACTTCTCTCTCTTCCACTTCCAAACCAAGATATTCTTTTGCCACATACATCAAGGAACGGCGTGTAATAGATGGAAGGATACTATTGGATTTTGGTGTAACCACCTTATTATCTTTTGTGACAAACAGGAAATTAGCTCCACCGGTCTCTTCTACCTTTGTTCTGGTAGCAGCATCCAGATACATGTTTTCATCAAATCCATTTCTGTGTGCTTCCATAATTGCATGCAAGCTCATGGCATAATTTAATCCAGCCTTTATGTGACCTGTTCCATGAGGAGCCGCACGGTCAAAATCACTGACGCAGATCGTTAACGGTTTTGCTCCGCCTTTAAAATATGGTCCAACCGGAGTCGTCAAAATTCTAAACTGGTATTCTTCTGCCGGTTTTACACCGATTACAGGACTGCTGGCAAACATATAAGGACGAATGTATAATGTTGCTCCTGAACCAAATGGCGGAACATATGCCTCATTGGCAGCAACCACCTTGGTTACTGCATCCAGAAAACGCTCTTTTGGGAAGACCGGCATTTCCAATCGTTTTGCGGAATCTTCCATTCTCTCTGCATTTAAGTCAGGACGAAATGTCACAATATGACCATCCTCTGTAGTATAAGCCTTCAATCCTTCAAAACAGGACTGGGAATACTGCAGTACACCTGCACATTCGCTGATTACCACCGTATCATCTGTGGTCAGTGTTCCCTCATCCCAACTTCCGTTTTTATAATTGGAGACATATCTCATATCCGTTTTTCGATAATTAAAACCAATATTCGCCCAATCCAGATTTTTCTTTTCCATAACAATTACTTCCTTTCCATTGGTCTGTATTTACAGACGATCTCTTTTCAGATCCGGATACCAACATCCAGCCTGGTCAGCTGCATATAACATATTTCCTGTCAGACAATCCGTTCTGCGATATTAAAAGTATTATCAAACTTTCTCTGGATTATGTCAAGATTTTCTAACATAATTTTCAGGCATATTCACATAACACCTATTTATGGTTCTTCTTTCTCACATATTTCTGAAAAAAGTACTCCAGGTCAAAATACGTCTGCTCTTCGCTTTCCTCCTCCATTTCCCATTCTTCCATCTGATCCAGATTTGGGAAAAACGTATCCGCCTGATATTGATACATGATCTTCGTCACATGAATCGTATCCGCATAAGGAAGAAACTGACGGTAAATACTCTCCCCGCCAATCACATAAATATCTTCCGGATCATACTGTTTTAGTAACTCCATAGCCTGCGAAAAACTGGGAACCGTAACCGCATTTTTTCTCTGAAATTTTGGATCTCTTGACAAAATAATATTGGTACGTTTTCCAAGTGGCTGTCCCCCCGGAAGACTTTCCAATGTTTTTCTTCCCATGACAACTACCTTCCCGGTAGTTTTTTTTCGAAACCATTCCATATCTCCCGGAATTCGTACCAGTAATCCGCCATTTAACCCGATGGCCCAGTTTTCATCCACAGCGACAATCATCTGCATCTATCCATTCATCCTTTCTCTTTCTACAAAGCCAAATATTTATTTCCAAACGATGGGAAACACGCTTT
The DNA here is from genome assembly GCA_026169045.1 of Lachnospiraceae bacterium. Taxonomy (GTDB): domain Bacteria; phylum Bacillota; class Clostridia; order Lachnospirales; family Lachnospiraceae; genus Fimimorpha. The sequence continues at coordinate 5,208 of JAPFDH010000057.1, forward strand.
ACGAATTCCTCACCTTTTCGACCAATCGCCGTATTAATATGCAGGCATCCGCGCACGGCTTGTTGTCTGCGCACAATAGGAAAAACTGTCAGTGCCGTTTCGCCCTTTCGCTCTTTCACTGACAGTTTTTTCTCGATTTCCTTAATTTTTAAAGCTATGTACCGGAGCCGGTATTCTTCCACCTCTTGTCACAAACGCCTCACAGGATTTTGTATTCACCGGCATTACAGGTGCATACCCCAACAATCCGCCAAATTCAACGGTTTCACCAATTCCTTTTCCGATAACAGGAATCACACGAACCGCTGTGGTCTTTTGATTAATCATACCAATCGCAGCTTCATCTGCGATAATTCCGGATATGGTAGTCGCCGGTGTATCTCCCGGAATCGCAATCATATCCAATCCCACCGAGCAGACACAAGTCATGGCTTCCAATTTTTCTAAAGTCAGAGCTCCTTCTGCCACGGCATCAATCATGGCCTGATCCTCACTCACCGGGATAAAAGCACCGCTTAATCCTCCCACATAAGAAGATGCCATGATTCCGCCTTTCTTTACCTGATCATTCAGCAAAGCTAACGCTGCTGTGGTTCCAGGGGCACCGGCTCTCTCCAAACCAATTTCCTGCAGGATTTCACCTACACTGTCTCCTACAGCCGGAGTCGGAGCCAGGGACAAATCAATAATTCCAAACGGAACTCCCAGACGTCTGGAAGCTTCCTGTGCCACCAGCTGCCCCACACGGGTAATCTTAAATGCAGTCTTCTTTATGGTTTCGCACAACTCTTCAAAATTCTTTCCTCTGACCTGCTCCAACGCACATTTCACTACGCCCGGACCGCTGACACCCACATTGATCACCGCATCTGCCTCCGTAACACCATGGAATGCACCTGCCATAAATGGATTATCATCCGGAGCATTACAAAATACTACCAATTTTGCGCATCCAAGAGAATCCTGTTCTTTCGTTTCCTCAGCGGTCTGCAAAATAATCTCTCCCATCAGACGAATGGCATCCATATTCATCCCTGTCTTTGTGGAGGCAACATTGATGGAACTGCAGACACGTTCTGTTTTTGCCAATGCTTTCGGAATGGAGCGAATCAATAATTCATCCGCCTTTGTCATTCCTTTATTTACCAGTGCGGAATAACCACCGATAAAATTCACTCCCACTGTCTTAGCCGCTTCATCCAAAGTCTCGGCTATGGTTACAAAATCTTCCGGTGTCTTACATGCTGCGCCACCCACCAGTGCAATCGGTGTCACAGAAATACGTTTATTCACCACCGGAACACCATATTCTCTCTCAATATCGTTACCTGTAGCTACCAAATCTTTTGCCAAACGTGTAATCTTTTCATAAATCTTCTGATTCACCACGTTCAAATCAGAATCACAGCAGTCAAGAAGGCTGATCCCCATAGTAATGGTACGGACATCTAATTTTTCCTGCTCAATCATATTATTGGTTTCACTGACTTCAAAAATATTTAACATAGGACTTTCCTCCTTAGATGCGGTGCATTTTTGTAAAAATTTCTTCTTTCTGACAACGGATCCGTACGCCGATTTCATCCCCTAATTCTTCCAGTTCCATCACCGTTGCTCCAAAATCTTTTTCTGCATTTGTCACATCCACAATCATCATCATGTTAAAATATCCCTGAATAATGGTCTGTGAGATATCCAGGATATTAATACTGTTTCCCGCCAGATATGTACACACCTTTGCAATGATTCCTACTGTGTCCTTACCAACTACTGTTATGACTGCTTTTGTCATGGTTTTACCCTCCTACAAATAAATAATGTCTGACATGGTGTCCCTTTTTGCCACAGATATCGGAAAATCTGCTGCCGTATATGGTTTTTCTCCCATTGTCACTTCTAAACAAACGGTTTCATATGCCAACGCTTCATAATTATTTTCCTTACTCAAATGACCTAAAACAATTCCCTTTAAACCGTCATGCAGGATTTCATTCAGAAGCTGACCGCTGGCCTCATTGGACAGATGACCGTAGTTTCCCATAATTCTTCTCTTCAAATAATAGGGATAGGGACCGGTTTCCAACATTTTTAAATCATGGTTGGCTTCCAGTAAAATCGCATCCAGCCCGATCAGATGATTGATCGTATACTGACTGTATACCCCCAGGTCTGTTACCACTGCTACTGCTTTTTTTCTTTCTTTTGTTCCTTCTTCAATCCGGTATACCACCGGGTCTGCTGCGTCATGGCTGCTGGAAAAAGGATTGACTTCCAAATCACCGGCATGTACCAGAACGTCCGGCTGGAGCGGACAATACAACGCTTCATCAATTTCTTTTTTCTTATCGTATTCCCGGATCTTTGCCAATGTATCTTTCGTTCCATAAATCGGAACACCATATTTCTTTGCCATTACCCGAACTCCCTGAATATGATCCGAGTGCTCATGGGTAATAAATATTCCATTTAATTCCTGCGGTTTGACATCCAGCTCTTTCAAGCTATCTGTAATTCTCTTGCAGGAAATACCCGCATCCACCAAAATATGCGAGTTTTCACTGCCTATATAAGTACAGTTACCGCTGCTGCCGCTGGCAATACTGACGAATCTCATTTTATCTCCTATTCAAACAATTCTACGCTCTTTAGTATAGATGACATTACTTACCCTGTCAACCCAATAGACGCGCAATCTGTCTCTTTGTGTCATCAAAATCCCCACTATTATCAATGACAGCATCTGCAATTTCACGAAATGCCGTATCCGAAAGCTGTCTGTCCATCACAGACAGACAACGTTCTTTTGTATATCCTCTTGAGCTCATCAGCCGCTGGATACGTACCTCTGTGGAAGCATATAGATACCATATCTCATCACAACATTCCGTTAACCCTCCTTCTTTTAAAAGGGCTGACTCCACCACCACATAAGATACTTCTCCCAGCATTCGAACCGATGCAATTTCTCTTTCCACTTCTGTTTTCACCAGCGGATGAACCATTTCATTGACCTTTTTTACGGATTCTTCATTCTGAAAAACAATCTTTGCCAGCTTATCCCGTAAAATCGTTCCATCCTCTCCCAAAATATCCGTTCCATACGCATCCACCAAACGTTCATAGGATGCTTTACCCGGTTCCATCAAACGATGTCCCACCTCATCCGTCACAATGATATGCGCTCCGTAAGCCTCCTTTAACCAGGCCAGAACCGATGATTTTCCGGCTCCCACACCACCGGTCAGACCGATGATCTTAAACGTGTTCTCCTTTTCATCGTTGTTTTTCACGATTCACTCACTCCTCTGCATTAACGTTCTGTTTTCCTTTGCAAAGTGCCTTACTTTGTTTCAAACCAGCTGTTTCCCGTTTTCATATCAATTTCCAGCGGAACATCCAGACTTGCAGCTCCCCGCATCTCATCGGCCAAAATCATTTTTACATTTTCCAGTTCTTCCTTTTTCACCTCGATCAAAAGTTCATCGTGTACCTGTAAAACAATTCTGGAATGATATCCTTCCTCTTTCAACCGCTTGTCCACACGATTCATGGCTATCTTGATAATATCAGCGGCTGTCCCCTGTATGGGTGAATTCATAGCAATTCTTTCTCCAAAGGAACGCTGCATAAAATTGGAAGATTTTAATTCCGGTATCGGTCTGCGTCTTCCGAACATGGTAGTCACATAACCCTGTTCCTTTCCAATCTCCACCAAATGATCCAGAAATTCTTTTACTTTCGGATAGGTTTCAAAGTAGCGTTCAATATATTGAAGTGCCTCTTTTCTGGTAATACTCAAATCCTCACTCAGACCAAACGCACTAATGCCATATACAATTCCGAAATTAACAGCCTTCGCATTTCTTCTTTGCAGAGGGGTCACTTCATCCAACGGCGTATGAAATACCTGCGATGCTGTCATGGCATGAATATCCTGTGCATGGCGATACGCTTCTATCAAACTTTCATCTCCAGACATATGCGCCAATACACGAAGCTCAATCTGCGAATAATCGGCATCCACAAACACATAGCCCTCCTTCGGTACAAAAACCTTTCGAATCTCACGTCCCAATTCCATACGAATCGGAATATTCTGAAGATTCGGTTCGGTGCTGCTGATTCGCCCTGTCGCTGTAATGGTCTGATTAAACGTTCCATGAATTCTTCCGTCTTTGGCAATACATTCAAACAGCCCGTCAGCATATGTGGATTTCAGCTTCGTCAGCTGCCTATATTCCAAAATCTTTCCCACCACCGGATAATCCGGTGCCAGCTTTTCCAATACATCGGCAGCTGTGGAATATCCGCTTTTCGTCTTTTTCGCATAGGGCAGTTTCATTTTTCCAAACAACACTTCTCCCAATTGTTTGGGTGAATTAATATTAAATTCTTCTCCCGTCAGCGCATGGATCTCTTCTTCCAGTTTAGAGATTCCATTCACCAACTGTTCTCCATATTCTTTTAAGGCCTCCCCTTTTACCAGGATTCCAACTTGTTCCATGCGATACAGACTGTACACCAATGGCAGTTCCACATCCCGGTAAAGCATCATCATCCCTTCTTCTTTCAGTTTATCCATCACTGCCTGTCCGGCAAACAAAGCTGTATATGCACTATAGCATGCATATTTCACCATTTCATCTGCCAGCATCTGTGCCTCTTTCAATGTCGTCTTTCCAAAAAGAGCGGATCTGGAAGGAAAGTCCATATTCAGATAATCCTTCGCCTGTGCCTCATAGGGATAAGCCGACTGGAGCGGATTCAACAGATATGCACCCACACCGGTATCCAAATAAGGTAAATGACCCTCTTCATACAAAAAGCGTAGCTGAGGTTTTAACTCTATCACATAAATTTCCGGAACATGGGCAGCCAACTCTTTTATCCATCCGACTAACAAATCATTCGTAATAAAAAACTGAACTTTGATAAACACTGCAGTGCTGTCCGGAAAACAAAGTCCCACACCAAATACGTCTCCATCTTCCCAAACCAACTGCATTCCCAGCTTATTTTGTTTTTGGGCTTTTTTTATCCAGCTTTGTGCTTCTGCAAAATCTGTAATTTCCTGAAAATTCTTGGACACGTCAACCGCTTCTTTTTCCTCTCCGTCCAAATCCAGGTGAAGCGATTTGAACTCCAATTCATCCAGTACATTCTGGGCTTCTTTTTTATCCAGTTTTGTCCTCAAATCCTCCAGCGAGACATCCTGCAAATCAATATCACATTTAATAGTAGCCAGCTTTTCACTGAGCAATGCTGCCTGTTCTCCCACCAATTCACTATCACTTTCCTTTTTCAAAAAGGAAAGCGGAGAGCGCTTCAAATCCAGCTTTTCCTTCCAATAGGCCTTAATTTCCTTCTCTCCCTGGGCATCCAGATCCCGGATCGCACGATACAAATTCTCCACAGTTCCGTACTCCTGGATCAATTTGACTGCTGTAGCCGGGCCAATCCCTGCTACTCCTTTAATATTATCTGACGTATCCCCCATCAACCCCTTCAAAGAATTGATGTGTTCAGGAGGAACTCCAAATTCCTGTTCCACCAACGTTGGAGTAAAGCAAAATGCCCGCTCCGGAATATTCATCTCATTTTTATTTAATTGATACTTCTTAAACAGCTCATCGGTTTTTTCCACTGTCGTATGCATCATCCACAAATTGGTTCTGTCCGTAACCAGCTGCAGATAATCATTATCTTTCGTCAGAATCCTCACCGGAACCTCTGATTCAAACTTTTTTGACAAACTGCCGCAAAAATCATCCGCTTCGAATCTTTCATCCATAAACTGCGGAATATTCATGCGTTTTAAAACATTTTGGCAAAGAATGAATTGATCCTTTAACGGTTCCAGCGTTTCTGTTCGATTCCCTTTATATTCTGCATACATTTCCCTTCGAAAAGTATTCCTGGACAAATCCCACGCCACTGCCAGATAGGTCGGCTTCTGTTCCTTTATGATTTTAAATAGCGTACGCAGAAATCCAAATACCGCATTGGTATACACACCCTGGGAAGTCATCATAATTTTATGAAAATACTTTTTCTTTTCCTCCAGCGTTTTGGCAAACATAATTTCTCTTGGAATATTTCCAAAAAACTGTGTCGTCAATAAACTGGAACCATCAATCAGCAACAAATAATCCTTTTCCAAATCTTCCTCCATTCTGCAGCCTGTCATTCCCGTTTTGCTGCCTACAGCCAATTTTTAAACTGAAAAAAAGCGGCCAATAATGTCATCACAATAGCCGTCGCACCCAAAAAAATGCGCAAAACCGTAAATGCATGACGAAAACGTACACGCTCCTGCGCTTCCTGTAACTCCATTCTAAGCGCACCCGATAAATCATACGTCGTAAACTGATCCTGATCCAATCCCTGAATCCCCGCATGTACGGTATAATATATTTCCAATTCTTCATAACAATCCTTACATTTTGCAATATGCTTCAAAAAGGACTCAAGCTTTTCTTCTGATATCTCTTCCTTGATAAACGGCATAACAAGGCCTCTTGCTTCTTTACAATCCATTTTACTCCCCAACTCTCATTATCCTGATCAGGATAATGCATAATCAAAAAACTCATTCATCACCTGTTCATCCCTGAATTTTGCCAAATACATCTGATCTCCCATCGCACTTGCCAAAACATCCGGCATTCTGTCACTCATGGTAATATTGGCCCGATATTTGGACAATACTTCCACATGGGAATGTTTATACTCCTTGCCAAATCTTCTTCCTACATAAGCACAGAAAAAATGTTCCTTTTGCTGATCCACCTGACTTGAATCATACATCACCATATCCGCCCATATTTTAAACACATTTACACTATTGGCGTAGTTAATCATATCCGGAGTATACCCGCCGGATGGACGCATATTCACTTCCAACCCGACAATCGTTCCCGCTTTCCCCAGATTCTTATAATCCTTTTTCAAACGGAAAAATTCAAAATGTACAAATCGGCTGCGCACATCAAATGCTTTTATACATCGTCTTCCGGCGTCTCTCACATCCTCTGCCAACTGCTTGACAATATAAAAATACACACTATCCCGTGTATTCACAATATCCATGATTATTCCGGGGCTCTCTGAGCCACCTGTCCGGACTTTGAGAGCCGCCATTCCGGAGAATGAGAGCCATATATTCCGGTAATTCAGAGCCACCTTATTGGGCTCTATTACATATATTTCCTTTATACTGTAAATACACA
>JAPFDH010000071.1 GCA_026169045.1 Lachnospiraceae bacterium
AAGTTGTGTCTGTTTGTGGTATACTGTTTACGAGCCATGGCGAACCTCCGGGTATTTTGTTGTGTGGTGCTTCAATTATACCACGTTCGTCACTGGCTCTTTTTCTTTTTTTATGTGTCCTATTTCATTTTACAATCAACCCTTTTTTCTTTTTTCCCTCTTTATCGTCTTTTTTCTTTCAATTAAATATGATGTATGATATGATATTTTTAATATGGATTTTTTTGCAATTTAGCATAATATTTGATTTTAAAACAATTTTAAGGGGGAGTATAAATGAACGCATCATCAACTACCGATCTGACTACAGGTCGACCTATTACCAGAATTCTGATTTTTTCCATTCCTTTGGTTTTAGGTACTATTTTTCAGCAGCTTTACAGTTTTGCCGATACCGTTATTGTTGGACGCTGCATTGGAGTCGATGCCCTTGCGGCAGTGGGCACCACATATTCCTTACATTTTTTAACCCTCGGCTTTGTTCAGGGTACCTGTATCGGATTTGGTATTCCTATTGCACAAAGTTTTGGGGCAAAAAATGATACGGATGTCCGACGTTTTCTATGGAACGGTGTATGGCTCTGCATTATAATAAGTCTTTTTCTGGCTGTAGGTATGACACTTTTGGCGCGCCCTCTTCTGTGTCTCATTCAAACCCCGGAAGAATTGCTATCTATGGCCGTTATCTATATTCAAGTACTTTTTGCCGGTATTCCGGCCAGTGTTCTATATAATTATTCCGCCAGTGTTCTGCGTGCTGTAGGAGATTCCAAACATCCTTTTTATTTTCTTCTTATCTCCTGTATTCTCAATGTTATTTTGGATTACATTTTTATTGTACCTTTTCAAATGGGAATATTTGGTGCTGCTTTTGCCACCGTGCTCAGCCAGCTGATCAGTGGTCTTTTAAATTGTTGGTGGGCATTTTCTAAAATTGAACTGATTCGCATTCATAAAGAAGAACTTCCCATATCTGTCCCGCACATCAAGCGGCTTTGTTATGTAGGGCTCCCCATGGGATTTGAATATTCTGTCTCTGCCATTGGTGCCATCGTCATGCAGGGCGCCATCAATTCTCTGGGAAGTGCCTTGGTTGCAGCACAGACAGCCGGAGAAAAGATTCGCCAGCTATTTACACTTCCCATGGAAAGTGTCGGTATGGCTATGGCAACATATGCCGGGCAAAATTATGGGGCAAAACGGTTTGATCGCGTAAAGCAAGGTATTACCAGCGGACTCACAATCCAGTTTTTATACTGTATTGTCGCATGGAGTGCCATATTCCTCTTCAAAAAGCCTCTGGTCGTACTTGTATTGGGAGAATCCACCAGCGAAACTGCTGTTGGTGCCATTCAATATCTTACATTAATCAGTAATTTATTCCTAATCCACGGTTCTTTGATGATTTTCCGCAATACCCTGCAAGGTTTGGGATACAGTTTTCATGCCATTCTTTCCGGCATTGGCGAATTAATCGGCAGAAGTATGGGTGGACTTTTAGCAGTAGAATGGTTTGGCTTTACTGCCATCTGTTATGCCAATCCGCTGGCCTGGTTTCTTGCCCTGTGCTATTGCGTTTTCATGGTTACTTTGGTATTAAAGAAGAAAACATCCATTCACAACTCAGTCCAGGCTTAAGTTTTATTCATTCTCCATGTATATATTCATCTATTTCTTGTTTTTTATTCATTTTCATCTGGTTTTATTCAAAAAAACATTGTTTTTCTTAATAGAACGTGTTATAACATTCAGAGATTCCCTTCTATTGACATAATGCATATCTATTTTACATGACATAACGTTTTATAATGTCGTAGGGGGCAAATAAAAGGAGGATGTTTTTATGAAAAAAGTTGCTGCAATATGTCTTACCACAGTTCTTTCCGCTGCTTTGCTGGGAGGATGCGGACAGGAGGGTTCCGGCGAAAAAGTAACCGCTAAAATTATTGAGATGGATTTAACCAGTGAAGAATATGCTTTTGGTGTGGATAAGAGCCAGCCGGAATTATTAGAACAGGTAAATGAATTTATCGCCAAAGTCAAAGAAGATGGAACTTTGGATGAAATCTGTGAAAAATATTTTGGAGACGGTACACCAAGCCCTGTAAAATCTGCTGAATTGGATCCTTCTAAGGATCAGTTGGTTGTGGCTACAAATGCTGCTTTCGAACCGTTTGAATATTTACCCGGAGAAGATTATTATGGAATCGATATGGAACTGGCTGCTCTCTTAGCAGAGGAACTGGGGCAGGAACTTGTCATTCAAAATATGGACTTTGATGCCGTTTGTCTTTCCGTGGGACAGCAGAAATGTGATATTGCCATGGCTGGTTTAACTATTTCAGAAGACAGAAGGGAATATGTTAATTTCTCAGATCCTTACTATTCTGCTTCTCAGCGTTTAATTGTCCGCAGTGATGATGAAACGTTTAAAGACTGCAAGGATGTGGCTTCTATTGAATCTATTTTAAATGGTATGGATAAAAATACAAAAATCGGCGTACAGGCCGGAACCACTGGACAATCTTATCTGGAAGGAAATCCGGATTTGGATTTCGCCGGATTTTCTGTAACATGCGTACCATATAAAAACGGGTCTCTGGCTGTTCAGGATCTTTTAAACGGAAATCTTAATTATGTTATCATTGATTCAGCTCCGGCCACCTGTATCACTGATTCAATCAACAAAATACAGTAAATGTAAAAAAGGATGATTTTATGGGAAATATCAGTCAAAAAATAACTCGTTTTTTGGAAATATTTTGGGAACAAAACGGCTATGTCAAAGTTTTGGAAGGCCTTCAGAATACGATTCTCATCGCCATAACAGGTTTGATTATTGGTATTATCATAGGTACCCTTATCGCAACTGCCCGTGTGATCCCCAGATATAAACTCGCCCCTAAAATACTGAATGGATTCTGTGGTTTTTATGTTGCTCTATTCCGTGGAACTCCTATTGTAGTACAGCTTCTGGTTTTTTATTACGTACTTCTTCCGATTCTTGGATTGAAATTAACTGGTGTTCAGGTATCTATGCTTGTATTTGGTTTAAACAGTGGTGCCTATATATCTGAAATTATGAGAAGCGGTCTTCAGTCCGTGGATCATGGTCAGCTGGAGGCAGGGCGTGCTGTCGGCTTAAGTTTTGGAACCAGTATGAGAAAAATTGTTATCCCCCAGGCTGTAAAAAATATTCTCCCAACGCTGGGAAATGAGTTTATCTCCCTGATTAAGGAAACTTCTGTTGTCAGTTTTGTAGGGGCTGCTGACCTTTATGTTGCTTTTAATTATATCGGAAGCAGCAGTTATGAATTCATGGTTCCATATCTTGTCATGGCCCTGATCTATATTGTAATTGTTTTAATTATTACATTGTTAATTAAATTGTTGGAAAGGAGCCTGAAAAAAAGTGATAGACGTAATTAATCTCAAAAAAAGTTATGACGGTACTGAAGTATTGAAAGGGATTAACGTTACCATTCAAAAAGGTGATATTGTCGTCATTTTGGGCCCTTCCGGCTCCGGAAAAAGTACTTTTCTTCGTTGCCTTAACTGTATGGAAGATCCCAGCGATGGTAATATTATTTTTAATGGTGTGGATATCGCTGATATGAAGGTTGATATCAATATTCACCGAAGAAAAATGGGAATGGTTTTTCAGCACTTTAATCTGTTCAATAATAAGACGGTTATTCAAAATATTATGATGGCTCCTGTTCATGTACAATCCCAGGAGCTTCGGAAAATCAAACGTAAAAACTGGTGGATACGCATAAAACGGATCTTCCAGAAATCACAGGCCAAACAGGCGTTGCTGTCTTTACCATATTCCAAACAAGATATTCAGAAGACGGCCCTAAACGATGCTACTAAGCTTTTAAAAAGAATTGGATTGGAGGACAAAGCAAACGTTTATCCTTCTACCCTTTCCGGCGGTCAGAAGCAAAGAGTTGCCATTGTAAGAGCCTTAGCTATGAATCCCGATGTCATACTGTTTGATGAACCTACCAGCGCACTGGATCCGGAAATGGTAGGAGAAGTTTTGGATTTAATGCGTTCTCTGGCAAAAGAAGGAATGACTATGATTATAGTTACCCATGAAATGGGATTCGCCAAAGAGGTTGCCAATCGAATTTTGTTCATGGATCAAGGACAAATTCTCGAAGATGCATCACCCAGTGAATTCTTTTCCAATCCGAAAACAGAACGTGCAAAAGAATTTTTGTCAAAAGTATTATCGGTCAAATAAAAAACGGACTGGCAGATGCCAGTCCTGTTTTTATTTACGTGCAGACAACGAGCCGTGCGCAGGTGCTTGCATACGCATACGGCGACTGTCCGCGAACGTGAGAAACTCGCTTTGCGTGTTTCTCATCGTTTGATTTTCCATTTTCTTATTTTATCTTTGAAAGCGCTGCTTCATCTGCAATCACAATTACATTGGGATGCATCTGCAAAATGGATGCAGGAACGTTTGGAGTCACAGGTCCGCAAATCACATCATGAAGAATCTGTGCCTTTCCTTCTCCACTTACCAAAAGCAAAATCATTTTCGCCTTCATAATCGTTTGAATTCCCATGGTATATGCCTGACGCGGTACATCCTCTTCCTTTTCAAAGAAACGCTTATTTGCTTCAATTGTACTTTCTGTCAGGTCAACACAATGTGTTGTCTTCTCAAAACAGTCACTGGGCTCATTGAAACCAATATGTCCGTTATGACCAAGTCCCAAAATTTGTAAATCGATTCCTCCGACACGTTCAATGATTTCATCGTATTTTCTACATGCCACTTCACTGTCTTTTTCCAATCCGTCCGGCACATATGTTCGGTTTTTATCTATATTTACATGATCAAATAAATTATGGTTCATAAAATAACGATAACTCTGATCATTTTCTGGTGATAATCCTCTATATTCATCCAAATTCACCGATGTAACATCGGAAAAATCCAAAAGTCCTTCCTGATACCATTGGATCAGCTGCTTATATGTACCAACCGGTGTAGAACCAGTCGCAAGTCCCAGCACACTGTCTGTCTTTAAGGTCACCTGCGATGCAATCACGGATGCCGCTTTTTTACTCATTGCTTCATAATCCCTTGTCTTATAAATTTTCATATGCGCTTCTCCTTTATTACCATATTTGATTTGCTACATAAATTTACATTCCTATTGATTTTCTTTTGTCACAAATCAATAAAACCCCGTTATTTGTATCATAACATAAGCAATATTTTTATTCAATTCTTTTTCCTAAACTTGATACGAATTTACACTTATGTTTTCCATATTTTCTAAAGTTAAGAAAATTACTCTTGTTCCCGATTCCTGATTCATGTACAATAACAACAGATAGTTATATTCTGATCATTCAGAATTTTTCAATAATCAGGAGGAACTTATGGTGGAACAAGAAAATTTTATCTTAAAAATCCGCTCTTTATATAATCAATTTACAAAAGTAGAAAAAAAAGTTGCCGATTATGTTATGCAGCATCCGGATGAAGTTGTTTATATGTCCATTAATGATCTGGCTGATGCCTGCCAGGCCGGAGAAACCAGCGTCTATCGTTTTTGTCGCGATCTTGGCGTGGAGGGGTATCAGGATTTCAAAATGAAACTCTCCCTAAGTATATCCAAAAATACTTTAGGATCTATGGATGAGCCAACCGGCAATGTCACCCGAGAAGATTCCATTTCTGTCCTGGCGCAGAAAACAGCCCAGACACTTACCAATACCATTGCGGAAACCCTTTCATCTTTTTCGGAAACAGAATTTTTACATGTGATTGAAATGATTGAAGAAGCTGAAAATTTTTATTTTTTTGGTATCGGAGACAGCCTTCTTACGGCAAAAGAAGCCAGCAATACATTTATGCGTGTCACAAAAAAAGTCCATTGTCTGTCCGATCCCCATCTTCAGGCCATGACAGCTTCTATGATGACAAACCGGGATCTCGTCATTGCCATTTCTTATTCCGGATCTACCAAGGATACCGTTCATGCTGTAAAGTTGGCAAAAGAAGCCGGGGCAAAAATCGCGTGCATTACCCGTTTTATTAAATCACCTCTGACAGCCTATGCAGATGCCGTTCTTTTATGTGGATCCAATGAGGGACCTCTCCAAGCCGGTTCAACATCCGGAAAAATCAGTCAGCTTTTTCTTGTGGATCTGCTTTTTTCCGAATACTATCGAAGAACCTACATAGAGAGTAAAGAAAACATAAAAAAAACATCCAGTTCTGTTCTGGATAAATTGTACTAAAATGAATCAACTGTTCTCTTGTCTGTCATATGATACATTAGGAGACAGAAATTGTCTCTTTTTAGACCGACAAGGAGGGCATTATGAATTGTTTGGAAATAAAAAATATAAATTATTCCTATCAGACATTGGAAGCGGAAACTCTGGCACTTCAAAATATATCTTTCACAGTTCAGGAAGGTGAATTTGTTTCCATCGTCGGTCCATCCGGATGTGGAAAATCAACTCTCCTAAATCTTATCTGCGGTCTGGCTAAAGCAGATACGGGAGAAATCCTGTTAAATGGTACAAAACTCACCCAAACATCTGCTCATATAGGTTATATGCTTCAGAAAGATCATTTATTTGAATGGAGAACCGTTTATAGCAATGTTACACTTGGATTGGAATTAAAACATCATTTGAATGAAAATGAAAAAGAAAAGGTACAAAAAATGCTGGATACGTATGGCCTATCTGCTTTTTCCGACTCCCGTCCCTCACAGCTTTCCGGCGGTATGAGACAACGGGCAGCTTTAATCCGCACGTTGGTGATGGAACCCGATCTTCTTCTTTTGGATGAACCCTTTTCTGCCTTAGATTATCAAACCCGTTTGGAAGTCTGTGATGATGTCCACAAAATTCTTAAAGAGCAGAAAAAAACAGCACTGTTGGTAACCCATGATCTCTCAGAAGCCATCAGTATGTCTGACAAAATCATTGTTTTAAGCAAACGTCCCGGTCATATTAAATCCGTCTTAGAAATTCATTTTGATAATAGCCTCTCGCCTCTGCAGCGCAGAAACGCCCAGGAGTTTCCCTCCTATTTTAATATCATATGGAAGGAGCTCATGGATTATGAAAAATGAATTGAACAACCATCAGAATTATATTAAACAATATCATTTTAAAAAACGTCTCATTCGTGTGGAACAAATATTCCTTCTTTTCTTTTTGCTTGGTATGTGGGAATTTTCCAGTAGGGTCGGATGGCTGAATGCCTTTATTTTCAGCAGTCCTTCCCGCATTATTTCATGCGCATTTCATATGGCTGTTGACGGAACTCTTTTTACACACATTGGCACAACTATTTTAGAAACAATCCTTAGCTTTTTAATTGTCACAGTCATAGGCATTTTAGCAGCTGTTATTTTATGGATGTTTCGTTCTCTTTCAGAGGTTCTCGAACCGTATCTTGTAATGTTAAACAGCCTTCCAAAATCAGCTCTTGCTCCGGTTCTTATCGTCTGGCTGGGCAATAATATGAAAACCATCATCGTCGCTGCTGTTTCCGTCGCTATATTCGGAAGCATCATTACCCTGTATGCCAGTTTTCGTGAAGTGGATCAGGATAAACTAAAATTAATTAGAATATTGGGCGGCACCCGCCTGCAGGCCATGACAAAAGTTTTGCTTCCCGGCAGTATTCCTGTTATCATCAGCAATATGAAGGTCAATATCGGTTTATGTCTGGTTGGAGTAATCATCGGAGAATTTCTGGCCTCCAAACAGGGATTGGGATACTTAATCATATACGGAAGCCAGGTATTTAAAATGGATTGGGTTATGATGTCAATCGTAATCCTATGTATCGTTGCAATGTGCCTTTACCAATTCGTTAATCTTCTAGAAAAATCGTATATAAAGCGAATTCGTTAACGGTTCAGACAAAAAATCTCTCCATTCCATGCAATTAATACACGGAATGGAGAGATTTCTATAGACTTTTAAAGTTCACAGCTAAACCGTTCGCTTTCCGATGCCGGTAGGGGATCCGCCCGGCTTTATCGCGCAAAAAAACCGGAAAACTGTTCTCAGTCTCCGGTCTGCCAAAATCAAATACTAATTTTCACTATCCGACGGTAATGGATCCCATTCATTAAGCCCCATTCTCTGCTTCATTTTCGCCTCTTCCAAAGTAAGCCGCGGAAGATCTTCTTTTAAATAATCCAATAATTCATCAATTCCTTCACGGGTCACATTATTAATTAAAAATATTCTCTCACATCCGGCTTCGTTCAACCATTGTCTTACCATAGGAATATTTGCATACGGCGAATCAATTTTTGTAATAATACCAATCAACGGTCTCTGAATAAAACAACGTCCGCTTGGTCCAAATAAATTAAACGGCTCATCCGCCGCCTGAACCATAGCTACCACATCTGCTTCAAAGGAAAAACAGGCCAAACCAACACTGAAACGTTTGGATTCCGCATATTCCCCGGGGGAGTCTATGGTATCCTCGTTTGTATTTGTATACTGTGTTTTTATGTAATGAAGCTCCTCGCCTTTAAGTGCTTGGGTCAGTGATGTCTTACCTGCTTCACTCCTACCCATCAGAAATATTTTTTTCATTCTTTCACCTTACCCAATCAGCTCTTATGTATTTCACATACGTGAAATTCCAATTCTTCTTTAAAAAAACGTACAACCTCTTCTACCGCTGTCTGTACCTGAGAAAGCCCTCCTGTCAAAATCAGAGATCCGCAAAAACGGTCCATAAATCCGATTTCCACGTCAGCACTTTTAACCGCCACATCCGCTGCTACCACTACAGCTTCCCACGGTGTAAAACGAATCATACCGACAGCCTCTCCGGTATGGTCTTCCCCTTCATGTACACCGATATGAAGACCAAGATTCTGATAGATGCAGACCTGTGAAGGACTGATCACATGTGCCAGGCAGACTTCTTTTCCCGGAACACGGATACGGGTCATTCTCAGTTTTTTTCCTTTCAGATTTTTATAATCATCCTGAAATATCTTTTCCAATAATTCTTGCTTGGTCATCCGCGCCATATCTGCACTTCCTATCTTCTCGTAATTTTACAGACAACATATCCCAGTGTATCCCTAAAGTACTCGACAATCTCTGTGAGAGCTGTCGTTACATCTGAAATTTCGCCTGTAATAATCAAGGTTCCTGTAAAACGATCTGCAAATCCCAGATAAACGTTTCCACTCTTAACCGCAATATCGGAAGCAATTACAGCTGATTCCGGAGGTGTCATATTCATAATACCAATCGCTGATGAGCGATAGTCTACTTGTGGATTTAAACCTAATTTCTGATAGATCACAGGTGCCGGACCTCCCATTACATGAGCAAATGTAATTTCCTTTCCAGCTACGGTCTCCTGTACAATTCTTATCTGTTCTCCATGGTCATTTGCCATCCATCTGTTCCTCTCTTTCAGAAAAATTCGCACACTCAGATCCTTCCATGTCCGGCATGCATTCCCCCTATGTTTTCCCATATGATAGAATTATATCACGCAAAAATAAAAAAGTACAGCTTAGGATAAAATCTTATAATAACCTATTCTTTATTTTCTAAATTGCAAAACTAAGTTCCACCCCCTTCTCCTGTTACAGTGGAAATTAATTTTACAATCTCCGGAGTGGATTTTACTTTTACAGTTTTTTCCTGTATCCTTTATCCTGTGATGCTGGTTTCATTACAGGAGGATAT
>JAPFDH010000099.1 GCA_026169045.1 Lachnospiraceae bacterium
GGGGATGTCGGATAAATCCGATTTTCAACCCCTAGTACTTTAAGAGGAGACGGTCCTGTAAAATTCAGGCTTTTTCAAAGCCTTAAATTAAAACAGGACCGTCTCCTCTTTTCAGTGTTTCCTATTTTGGGGCGCAGTAGCCCCTTGTTTGGATTTTTCACTCCACTACTCTGTCTAAGCTGTCTTTTGGTCTTTTTTCCCTTCGTATTTTTTAATTTCTTCATGTAGAAACCGGTGATATTTATTGATATTTCGACCGATTGCGTACAGCAGAAACTCTTTATATACTTTTTCTTTAGAACGATAGTTAAACCGCCGGAAGTTTTCGTTCTCCTTGATATCTCCAAAGTGTCCTTCCGTCTGGATCGATCGGATCTGTCGGTTCAGAATCCCTTTTTCACTCTGGATGTTCTGATTGGATTCTTCCTTCAGTTCTTCCCACCGTTCATTGATCTTCATCACTTTCTCCCGGTCTGGATTTTTTTCTTCATTATATCGATACAGGCATTTTGGTTTATGTTCACATCCGCTGCAGTCTGCACATCCGTATACTTCTATAGTCTGTGTGTATCCATCCTGTTCTTTCTTTTCTGTCCGGATATGCCGCAGTTCCCTCCCGTCGTGACAAACATAGTAATGCTCATCCTCAAAGACCTCATACTTCATGTTGTAATACTTCCCGATGTCTTCCCGATAAGCACGACTCTTTCGCTTTTCGTGATCCTGGAGCTTGATATAGCTGGTAATCCCGTTTCTTTTCAGATACAGTAGGTTCTTTTCACTGCAGTAACCACTGTCGGCAGTCACTTCTTTCAGGCAGTTTTCCCCGAATGCTTTCCTGTGTTTTTCCAAAACCGGTATCAGCGTATTATAATCAGTCCGGTCGTTGCTCACATATCCATGAACGATAAAATAGTTCTCTACTGCGATCTGGACGTTATAAGCAGGTTTCAACTGCCCGTTGAGCATATGATCCTCTTTCATGCGCATAAAGGTTGCTTCCAGATCCGTTTTCGAATAGCTGTTCCGGTCTCTCCCCATGATCTCAAAACAGTCTTTATAACCCATCAAACGTTTCCCGCATTCTTCCAACTCCTCATAGAGTTTCTGGATCTCCGGTTTGTGCATTCCTTTTCCCAGAACAAACTCAATTCCTTCTCCCTGGGCGATCCGGATCAGATTTCTCTGCATCTTCAGGATTTCCAGCGGAGAGAAGTTGTCAATTTCCAGTATCGTGTTATTGGGAAGTTTCTTATGTTTTGTCAGCTTCCGTTTCCGGTTTTCTGCAATCACACGCCGGACTTTTTCCATTCCCTCGATCACAAACATCCGAGCATCTCCAAGATCGTATTTGGGGCCATATCCGTTCTCCTGCAGGAATGCATTATACTTTCCATAAAGAGTGTCTATGGAATCCAGCAGTCCTGCCAGATGGTAATTGAGTGTTCCGCGCCAGACAAACGTATACCGGTTGGCGTTCGCTTCGATTTTCGTCCCGTCAATGAAAAGTTCCTTCAGCGTGAGCAGGCCTTCTTTTTTCAGGCGTCTCAGAAACTGGTAATTCAGTTCATCCAGAACTTCCCCGGTCAGTTTTTTCCCTTTAAAATCATAGAAAGCATCCCGTCTCGGTTTCTGCCCTTTCGTCAGCCAGATAAATGCCAGATCTCTTTCACATAATTCTACAATACGGTCAACAGCTCTCACCCCACGCATGTTTGCATAGGTAACTACAGCATACATCATAATCGGATTGTACCCGGTTCTTCCCTTATCTGAATAACAGGCCAGCAGGCCTGAAAAATCTAATTCCTCCATCACTTTTTTCAGGGTATAGACAGGATCGTCATCAGGTAAATGCAATTCGAAGAAACTAAAGTTAATTTTCTGTTGCCCAAACTCAAAAAAATCGTTATAATAATCTTGTTTTAGCATAGTTCTATTTTAACATAGAACAGAGAGGAAGATGGTTGTCGTTAGCCATCTTTTTCTCTTTTATATAAGAAAAAAGTTTCAGGGGGCATTGTGACCGATCCAGTCACAATGCCCCCTGTTTGAGGTTATCTATTTTCCGACAACCCC
>JAPFDH010000105.1 GCA_026169045.1 Lachnospiraceae bacterium
GCCATGGGAAGTAATGGTGGAAATGATTTTGGTATCCATGTCCAGTACACCGCCTTTGGCGCGTTCCTGTTCTGTAAGAGCCAGTACCTGCTCCCATAAATCTTTTGTATTTTGTGTGGGGCCTGCAAGAAACGTTTCATCTTGGTCATAGGGCGTATAATTTTTCTGAATAAAGTCCCTGACATTGATTTCCTTTTCCCAGATACCTCCCAAAAAGGAGTTCCATTCTGTCATCATAATGTGTTCATCCTCCTATATATAGTGGTTAGTCAAATATAACTTTTCGGTTATAGTGGGATTTTATTATACTGGACGGAAATTGTCAAGGAGGTATTTTGTTTAAAATGCGGAACAAAAAAAGAATTCTCTTTTGAAGGGGGATAGAAAAGAAGGGAGCTATATGATAAAATGAAACTACAAAGTGACAGAGGAAGTGAAGAATATGGTTATTTGTCTTATCTTTTTGGTACTCATCCTGGTGGTGAATCTGCCAGCCATTGTACAAAAAAGTCTTGCCGGTAAATTGGTATATGGAGATTATAGTACAGAAAACGGCCAGTTAAAAATGATTGAATGGTTTAAGCTCTACCCACTTAAAAAATTATTACTGGCTTTGTTATGGCTATTTTGTGCATATATCTCCATAAGAAGAGTGGAAGTATTTTGGAATGAAAAATATCAGGGATTAATTTGGATTGAATTATTTTTCATTGGATTTACCTTACTAAGTGCATATAAAATATGGAAATATATTAAAACACCGTATCATTGTGCGATTGTTTTAAAAAAGTTTTATTCCAAGGAAGAACTGGAACGTGAGCTTAGAGGCGAAAAATTTGAATGTGTTCAATTTGAAAATGCCATATTGCAAAAAGCAGTCCGCATGTTTGACAGCAAAAACTGGTTAATTATAAACGGGATACTCTATGCTAAAAAGTATATGACAGATTTCAAATATATGTTTATGGGGAATACGAATAACATATGGATTACATATTATGGCGGTAAAGGTTTGATTCTCCCTTTCTCAAGCATTGATTTATCAGGAGATAGAGGGGAAGAAGTGAAACAAGTGTTACAGCGCATTATGGAAAAGTTTCAATGAAAAAAGAGCGTTGCTTCATAAGGAATCACACACCTATGAAGCAGCGCCCATTTTTTATGTTAAGCGTTATCTGATTTAGAGGAATCCGGTAATTCTTCCGGTACGGTATACTGGTCAGGGTCTTTGGCATCTTCTTCCTGGGCTGGTTCGTATTTTGCGAATACTCTGCGGAAAATCATGGATTCAACATAAGCCACCAGGGCAAAGCCAAGAAGCATCCACAGCATACTTCCATACACCAATGTGGTAGTCGTCAGGAAGGTAAGGAATCCTAATGCAATAGGAAATACAATGACTAAAATGGTCCATGGAAGATTCAAAATAGCAATCAACAGAGAATTTTTGAAAATATTTTTAATGTTGTTTACGAATCGCGCTGTATATGGAAATATGTAGGATAAAACCATCAAGTAAAAAATAATTAAGGCGCCAATTAAAATACGGAAAAGATTGCTCATATTTTCCGGAAGAAGAGAGGCTGCCTGATAATCAATGAAAACAAAAATACCAAGGACTGCCATAATCAGCCAGATAATGGTAGATTGTTTGAAATTTTCTTTAAATGCTTTTAAGAAACCTTTAAAGATATAGGATTCTTCCCCGCGCACCATTTTCATGGTAATGGTGTATAACGCAGTGATAGAAGCTCCTGCTGTAACAATGGGAAGACAGCAGATAATGCACATTACATTTAAAATCATTAAGTCGCATACCTTAGACAGAAACCGCATAATGGGGCTGTCAAGATTAAATAATCCGTTCATAAGTCATTTCCTTTCTAGTTGTCATGAAAATCTTTGTTATTATGTTCCCCGGATTCGGGAAGGTAGATGTGTACAGATTCGATTCGGTTTCGTTCTACCTTATCTACCACAAGCCGGATGCCGGATTCGGTTGTAACCGATTCCCCTTTTTCCGGAAACCGGTCTAATTGTTCAATAATGTAGCCGCCAATGGAATCATAGTCATCAGATTCAATATCCAGATGCAGAACCTCGTCCAAATCATCCAGGCGGGCAGAACCAAGAGCCAGGTATTCTTTTCCGGGGAGAATTTCTGTTAAATCGTCCTCTTCTTCTATATCATATTCGTCATGAATATCACCAACGATTTCTTCCACTAAATCTTCCAGGGTCACAATGCCCGAGGTAGCGCCGTATTCGTCCAGCACTACAGCGAAGGAAACAGAATGTTCCTTCATTTCCATCAACAGTTCAGAAGTCTTTTTGTACTCATAAGTAAAATAAGCCTCCCGAAGAATTTTCCGAAGGGTAAAATCTTTCTGATCTGTAAGCAGAAGATCCTTTACATTTATAATACCGATGATATTGTCTGTGGTTTCTTCAAACACAGGAAATCTGGTATGCTTTTCCTCACGGAACAGTTGAATCAGGTCTTCATAACTGCTGTTGACATCAGCAAAAGTTACATCAATCCGGGGAACCATCACATCCTGCGCCTGGGAA
>JAPFDH010000030.1 GCA_026169045.1 Lachnospiraceae bacterium
AAAAAATCAAGGTTATAAGATCAAGTCAGCAACTGCATAACCTTAACATTCTGAATATTCAATTTTTAAAATAGCCATCACAGATGGCTTGTTTGCCATGCAAAAAAATGATACCCTCTACTTTTTAATTTTCAATCTTCTGTCCTTTCCTTATCAGACTTCACCTTTCATATGGTATATTTTATTATAAAATCACCTATTTTTCTTGTCATCACAGGAAATTGGGTAAAAATAACACTTTCTTGCATGCTTCTCCCACTATATCCGGAAATTACAAAGCATCTGTTCCAGAGCCTCCCGTAATCTCTTCACTTTTCCCGGATTTTCTCCGCCGGAATTCATGCCGATTACAATACCTTCTTTCTCAATTACAGATGGAAAAAAGAAATCACAGGCATTTTTATCATCGGCAGTATTCACAAGAACATGCTTTTCATGACAGAGCGCAACAATTCTTTGATTCAATTCGGTACAGTTGGTTGCAGTAAATACAAGATCCATCTGATCTAACATTTTCTCTGTCTCTTCTGTAAATGGTTGATGCAGGAATACCAATCCGTTAAATTTCTTATTCTCTTTTAATTGCTGCAGTTCCTCACTAAAATCCGGAGCAATCACCGTCAGATGATCGGTAAATTTTAATAATGTCTTAATTCTTCTCGTTGCAATCGTTCCTCCCCCGACAACAAGAATTCTTTTTTGGGAAATATCAAAAAACATTGGGAAATAGTTTCTTTTTTTCATTATGATCCTCCTACTCCATCATGTAGAGCAGTGCATTACAGATGCAGGCAGCTATGTTGCTTCCTCCCTTTCTTCCACGCGCAACGATATATGGAGTCTCTGACAGCTCTATGATCATTTCTTTAGAAGCTACTACATTTACAAAACCTACCGGCACTCCGATAATCAACTCCGGTTTTAATTTCCCTGACTCAATAAGTTCTTTCAGACGCACCAGTGCTGTCGGAGCATTCCCAATCGCAAAAATCAATTTCTTATTCAAGGACGCCGCCTTATCCATACAGGCCACCGCACGGGTAGTACCGTTTGCTTTTGCTGATTCTGCCACATCTTCATCCGACATAAAGCAATATACCTCTCCGCCATATTTCGCGAGCCTTTTTTTATTAATACCTGCTTTTGCCATATTCGTATCTGTGACAATACAGGCGCCTTCCTTAATTGCCTGAATTGCTTTTTCTACTGCATTTTCTGAAAAAACCAATGATTCTGCATAATCAAAATCTGCACTTGTGTGAATGCATCGCTTCACGATCGGCTCTGTCCCCGGTATCAGCGAAACATCACCGAGCTCGCTCGTAATAATTTCAAAACTTCTTTTTTCGATTTCTGCTGGCAATACCTTTTCTAATTTTGTATCCATTCCTATTCCTTCCTTTCCATATAGCGATACTCCAATGCACCGGTTGCAGGGATTGTATGAAGATTCTCTATATCCGGATTTACCAGATTACATGTCTTTACCGAAAACAGCGGAATAATGTAAAATTGTTCTCCAACTGCCCACTTCTCTGCCTCATGTATCAGCGTAGTTCTCTTTTGGGCATCCAATTCTCTCGATGAAGCTTCCACAAGTTTATCATATACCGGATCATTGATTCCACTGCAATTATACGTTCCGTTTGACAGCAACATAGACAAATAGGTATATGGATCTGCAAAATCCGCAGTCCAGTTCATACGGCATAAATCAAAATCCCCTGCCCGGCGATCCGAATAATTCGTCTGAAGTTCCTGCGGCTGCAATTGAATCGAAATATTCAGGTTCTGCTTTAATTGTTCCTGAATAACCTGCGCCGTGTCCGTATCAAGCTCCAGAGACGGATATTTATAGACTAATTCCGGGAACCCCTCTCCGTTTGGGTATCCGGCTTCTGCAAGAAGTCTTCTTGCCTCTTCTACATTTTCTTCAAATAAAGGCTCTGTCTCTTCTGAGTAATATTGGCCGGTACTACTGTTTACCATATATTTTGCTATGAAATTCACTGTCGGTTCTGCTTCCTGTCCCACCATTTTACAAAGTGCTTCCCGGTCAATCGCAAGATTAATTGCCTTTCGTACTCTTACATCATCCAGAGGTTCTACTGAAAGATTGGGATAAATATATCTCGTTGCAATCGAGTTCGTCAACACCAGATCCGGCTCTCCAGCATATAATTCTGCTGACGAAGACGGAAGTCCCGTTGCAATATCCACTTCTCCTGTCTCATATGCACTTTGCAATGACTGTTGATCTGAGAAAAAGCGGAATACAATCGTTTCTGTTTTTACTTGCTCCTGATTCCAATAGTACGGGTTTTTCTTTAATGTAAAATATTGTTCCGGAATATATTCTTCCAAATAATACGGTCCATTGGAAAGACTTGTGTCCGGATTTTTATCCCAACCATTTCCGACTTCTGTTGCATATACACTATTTGAAGGTGTATAAACCGGAAGTCTTAGTAGTTTAAGAAAATACACACATGGCTCTTCTAATGAAAAATGTATGGTATAATCATCTTCCACAGAAACCCCCAGGGTTTCCATATCCTGCTCACCCATATATATTTCTTCCGCATTTTTGATTGGAAACAGGTAATTCGCATATCCGCTCCCACTCTTAGGATCCAACGCACGCTGTATCGTATTGAGGAAATCCTTTGCCGTAACAAAAGAACCGTCCGACCAACGGCCATCTTTCCTCAGATGAAATGTCCATTCTGTAAAATCTTCATTCACTTCATAAGAATCTGCCGCCCGATATTCGATTTCTCCTGATTCATTATAAGTTAATAATTCATCTAATGCCGTCACAGAATACGTCAAATATGTCAGGGCAATATTTCCTGCCGGATCTAATCCTCCGGTCTCACTCCCGATTCCTACCACTACTGCTTCTTCTCCTGACAGATTTTCTTCTTTCCGGCTGGAAATTTTCCAGCTGGAAATCATCACAGAAAGTACGATCAAAAGAACACAGGCCCATATCAGATAATGTTTTCGTTTCATCTTTATCCTCCCGTCAAATCTGCGATATCATTGGAGCCCCAGCTCTCCTTCGTCCGGTATGTTCTTCCGAATATAAGAAACAACGCACTTGTCTGTCCTCAAATTGATAAAAATCCGGAAATTCCGTATGGCAGCGAGTCATGGCATATCCGCATTGTCCTGCAAACGGACAGCCCTTCTCTGTTCCTTCTTCCTGTTTTAAAATTTCTTTTACAATTAATTTTTTTCTTCGATGGGCTTTTTTCGGATCCGGAACCAGAATAGCAGAAAGAAGCTGTTTCGTATAGGGATGCCACGGATCTTCATAGATAGAAGCCGTATCACCCATCTCCATAAACGTTCCAAGATACATCACAGCAATTCTCTGACTCATATGTTTTACAACATTGAGGTCGTGAGAAATAAAAAGATAACTGATTCCTGTCTCTTGTTGGATATCATCCAAAAACTTTAAAATCTGGGACTGGGTAGAAATATCTAAGGCCGAAACCGGTTCATCTAAAATTAAAATCTCCGGGCAGGACATCAAAGCTCTTGCAATTGCAATTCTCTGTCTCTGTCCTCCGGAAAATTCTCGCGGATACTTCCACCTGTCTTCCGGTTTTAATCCAACCAATTGAAGCATCTTTTCTACTTCTTTTGTGTGATCAGCCTGTTTCGGTATCGCTTCCAATAAAATTTTTTCAATCGTATATCCCGGATCAAAGGAGGCATAGGGATCTTGAAAAACCATTTGCACTTTCCCCTTACTCCATAGTTTTCCAAAGTCAGGAGATAGGATACCTGTTAAAATTCTTGCCAATGTTGTTTTTCCGCAGCCACTTTCTCCTACAAGTCCAAAGGTTTCTCCATGATACATGGAAAAACTAATTTGCCGTAAAGCTTCTCTTGTACAAGTCTTATTCCATCTCAACCGTTCGCGAAATTTACAACCGATATCCTTGCTCTCTAAAACCAATACTCCTTTTTCCTTCTTTTTCGCCACAGACATGACCGCCTTCGCTTTTTCTACAAGCTGCATCGTGTATGGATTCTGTGGTTCATAAAAAATCTGATTAGCCGTTCCCTCTTCTACAATCTTTCCTTCCTGCATGACAAGCACGCGGTCACATACGGAAGCAATCACTCCCAGATCATGGCTTACTAAAAGAATCGCCGTCTTCGTCCTTTGGGAAATTGTTTTTAACAAATCCAAAATCTGCCTCTGTACCGTTACATCTAAAGCTGTCGTAGGTTCATCGGCAATCACAAGGTCCGGTTCACATGCAAGGGCAATCGCAATCACAACCCTCTGTCTCATCCCACCAGAAATTTCAAACGGATACTGATTCATTCGCGTTTCCGGTGAATGAATCCCTGCCATAGACAATAATTCCATTGCCCGCTCTTTTGCTTCTTTTTTCGTGCATGTTTTATGGCATCGTATCGTTTCCGTCAATTGCTGGCCGATTTTTAAAAGAGGGTTCAAGTACGCCGAGGGGTCTTGAAAAACCATTGCAATTTTTTTCCCACGTAATGTTTCTATTTTCTTTTCATAATGTTCGCCTCGAAACAGAAATCTTTCACATGAGAATCCGGAATTTTCAGGAAGGAGCCCCATAATCCCAAGCATTGCACTGCTCTTTCCACAGCCCGAGGCACCGACAAGGCCTACAAACTCTCCCTTTTGTATTTGAAAAGACAGATCACTTACTACCTGTCTATGATCTTCATTCTCATACCAAATACAAAGATTTTTGATATCTAATAGAGACACGTTACTCCTCCTCTCTGACTTTTTCCATATTCTTTAATCCCTCACCAATCAAATTCATACTCACAATGAACAAGACCAAAATCAAAGTGGGAAAAATCATTTGATAAGGATAGGTCTGCATCTGGCTTCTTGAAAACTGAATCAGAGAACCGAGGCTTGCCTTGGGCGGAGAAATTCCTACTCCCATGAAACTTAAAAATGCCTCTGTGAAAATCGCCTGAGGAACAAGAAATGTCAAATTAATCATAACCGGACCTGCCGCATTGGGAAGAATATGCTGGAAAAAAATATATAACTTTCCTTTTCCAAATAATCCTGCAGCAATGCAAAATTCCCTGTTTTTTAACCGAATCACTTCTCCCCTTACAATACGGGCTGTCTCGATCCACCCTGAGATGCATAAACCGAGAATGATACTCATCTCATTTGCCCCAAACACAAGAGTAAATAAGATGACATAAAGCAACGATGGAATCGAACTTATAATATCAGCCACCCGCATCAGTAAAATGTCTACAACTTTTCCGCTATATCCGGAGAATCCTCCATAACAGATTCCAAATATCCCATTGATCAACGCGCTGAGAATTCCCACCAGCAAGCTAATTCTTGCTCCGTAAAATGTACGCACAAATAAATCCCGGCCAAACTTATCTGTTCCAAAAAAATGCTGCAGATTAGGACTCATATTCCTGATATCTGCATTCATATCTGTACAGGACCATGGAGAAAGAAGGGGAACAAAAAGTGCTAATAATGCAAGAATGCAAAATAATATCATTCCTCTTTTCAACATTTTATTTTTCTTTTGTAAAAACACCTTTATCTCCTCCTCATTGTCCTTCATAAGAGCGGCGGATTTTCGGATCAATCCATGCTCCCAAAAGATCTACCAATACCTGAATCGAGATGACAACCGTTCCCATAAAAATAGTAAGACCCATGATTAACGTATAATCTCTATTGGAAATCGCATGAACAAACTGGCTTCCCAGTCCCGGAATCGTGAAAATGCTTTCAATCGCAAAACTTCCCGTTAACAAAAAAGCGGCCGCTGAACCTAAATAATTGAAAAGCGGAAGCCATATATGCCGAAGCACATGTTTCCAGACGATCCGCTCCCATTGCATTCCTTTTGCCTTTGCAAGAACTACATATTCTTTTTTCATTTCTTCTTTGTATAGATGGGCAGTCATTCTGCAAATAACAGATGCCGGATAGATTGCAAGAGAACAAACCGGAAGAATATAAGATTCCCATTCGGAACCCCCAGCAACCGGAAGCCAGTGAAATTTTACTCCAAATACAAAAATTAACACCAGAGCTAGTACAAAATTCGGTATCCCGGTTCCTAAAATGGTCCCGGAAAACAAAGCTCGTTGAATGATTTTTTGTTTCGAAACAACCATCCAGATTCCAAAAGAAACTCCAGTTACAATGGCAAGTAAAAGCGCAAGCCCTCCTGTCATTATTGTTACCGGCAGAAACTCCGCAATAATACTTGTCACTGACTGCGATGGATTTTCATAAGAATATCCAAAATCCCCTTGTATAACATGGAGGAGATACGTTCCATACTGTACAATGACAGGATCATTCAAACCGTATTCATTTTCCATCATTTCCAATACTTCTCCGGAAACATTGGATGACTCGAAAGGGCTTCCCGGAATGGCTCTCGTCAGAAAGAAAGTAATTCCGACTAAAACAAACAAGGATAAAACCCCTATGACGATTCGTTTGATCATATATTGAATCATAAGATTCCCTCCATTACTTCTGTTCGTTTGAAAGCACAAAGAGTGTTTCTACCAGACTGTCCATCGTTGCCTGTTTTGAAACGGTAATATGCATTCCATATTTTTCTGCCTCAGCTGCTGTCTGTTGTCCGATGCAGACGGCATTCACCTTTGAATAGTCAAAATCACCCAGAGTCTTTACAAATCCCTTCACTGTGGATGCACTTGTAAACGTTACCGCATCAATTTTTCCGGTTGAAAGAAGATCGGAAATCTGTTCTTTTAATTCCGGATGTAGAAAATATTCTGTCTCATATAAGGGCACATCATCAACTTCTTTCATCACCTCTTGCAGTGGCGGCAGAAGTTCTTTTGACCCTATTGCTGCGCGGAATATTGTTGCAGCACTATTCTTAGCCGCCGCTTTTCCAATCGCTTCTCCGAGAGCCCGGGCACAAAATGTATCCGGTACGACGTCAGCAAAAAGTCCATATGTTTCTAATGCTTTTTCCGTTGTTTTCCCAATCGCAGCAATCCTGACATTTACCTGCTTTTGAAAAGCTCCACAAAATAATGTCCGAATATCAAGATGTTCTTCCTTTAACAATTCAAAAAATGTGTGGACTCCTATCGGACTTGTGAAAATCATCCACTCTTCCTCTGCTCTCTTTCCAAAAGAATCGATTGCTCTTACAAATTCGGGATTTGGCGTAATTGTCCTTGTCTCAATCGACGGCATCTCAATGACATGCGCTCCGTTGGCCCGCAGAATTCCTGCAAGTTTTGAGATATTCTGTCTCGGTCTTGTTAAAAGAATTTGTCTGCCGCTCAATGGGCGTTTTTCTTCCCATGCAAACTCATCAGCCAGACCACACACCTTTCCTACCACAATAATCGCAGGTGTCTGAATACCAGCTTCTCTCACACGGTCTTTTAATGTCTCTAAAGTGGCTATCACACGTCTCTGGTGTGCAGTCGTTCCCTTTTCCAATACGGCAGCTTCTGTCTGTGGATCCATACCTGCCAAAAGCAAACCATTCACAATCTCAGATAACGCAGAAATTCCCATCAAAAATACGAGGGTTCCATTTAATTTCACAAGCTGCTCATAGGGAATACTCAATTCTTTTCCTTTTCTTGCATGCCCTGTAATAACATGAAATGAAGATGTATAATCCCTATGAGTAATCGGTATTCCATTATATGCCAAAACTGCCACAGCAGATGTGATTCCCGGAATGACTTCATAAGGAATATCATCTTCCAAAAGTCTCTCGATTTCTTCTCCTCCCCGTCCAAAGACGAAAGGATCTCCACCCTTTAAACGAAGTACCTGATTTCCCTTCAAAGCTTCTCTTACCAATATTTCATTGATCTCTGGCTGAGGAACCGGGTGGTTTCCCGCCCGTTTTCCCACACAAATCATTTTAACATGTTCCGGAATCAAACTTAAAATTTCCGTACTGACAAGAGCATCGTATACAACCACATCTGCCTGCCCCATCAACTCACGGGTTTTTACTGTCAAAAGTGCGGCATCTCCAGGACCTGCCCCCGCAAGCCATACCTTCCCTTTCCTACTTTCTTCTTTATTCATCGTCCTATTCTCCATATTGTTCTTTCATTCTTTTTGCCAGAATCTCCCCGGCTTCTTTTGCCAGCTCTTTTTTCTCACAATATTCCTCTACAAAATACTGTTCATCCGATTCACGATAATATAATCCTTTTAATCGAACCTTCTCTCCCTCTATCTGTGCAAAAGCCGCAATCGGAGAAGTACAGCCTCCATCTAAAGTTCTGACAAACGCGCGCTCTGCTTTTGCCATAATTTCCGAATCCGGATCATTTAAAATGTCTCGGAGTTCCTCATATTCTCCTGCTCTTCTTTGCACGGCAAGAATTCCCTGTCCTGCTGCCGGAATCATTTCTTCTATAGAAAAAATCTTTCCTATAATAGTTCCCATACCAAGCCGCCGCAGGCCTGCAGCTGCTAATACAGTGGCATCAAAACCTTCCTCTTCCAGTTTTCTCATACGAGTCTGTACATTTCCACGAATTCCATGAAACTTACATTCCGGATATAATGTTTTCAATTGAATCATTCTTCGTTTGCTGGAGGTTCCGATTACTCCGCCTGAAGGTACCTCATCAATATCTTTTTTCAAAATCAAGGCATCTCTTGGATCCTCTCTTTTTGTAAAAGCCAAAAGCGGAAGATCTTCCGGCAATTCCATTGGCATATCTTTCAGGCTATGAACGGACAGATCAATCGTTCCTTCACGCAATGCCTGATCCAGCTCTTTTACAAAAAGTCCTTTCCCGCCAATCTGGTCCAGACTTCTGTTCAGTATCTTATCTCCGGTTGTTTTCATTGTAACAATAGAAACTTCTGCATCAGGATACGCCTTTTCTATCATCTCTTTTACAATCTCCGCCTGAGTGACTGCAAGTTTGCTCTCCCGGCTTCCTATTCGGATTTTCTGTACCATTTTTAATCCCTTCCTATCGTTTTATCAATCCTATCCATATCCAAACTATGCGGGATAATATCTTGCGGTTTCACTTCAATACCTGGTATGTTTCAAATTCCACCTGATCGAAGGTAGCCATTTCCCGATAAACCCGCAACCCCATCTCAATAAGCGGAATCACCGCCACTGCACCGGTTCCTTCTCCAAGACACATATTACAATGAATAAGCGGAGAAAGAGAAAGGGCCTCCAGCAACATCGAACCTGCCGGCTCTTTTGATACATGGGACGGAATCAGATAATCTTCTACTTCTTTTTTAATACGTACAGCACAAAGCGCAGCGACTGCGGAAATAAATCCATCCACAATGATCGGTACATGATAAATCGCACCGCCAAGAAAAACCCCTGTCAATCCCGCGATATCCAAACCTCCTACTTTTGACAGGACATCAATAACATCTTCCGGATCCGGTTGATGCATTTCAATTGCTTCTGCAATGACCTGAATCTTCCTTGCAAGTCCTTCACTTGTCAGTCCTGCACCTCGTCCTGTCACTTCTTCCACCGGACGATTCAAAAGCACGGAAGCTACAGCACTACTTGTTGTGGTATTCCCGATTCCCATCTCTCCGGTAGCCAGAATACCATATCCGTTTTCAACACAAGATTCCACTGTCCGGATTCCCAGTTCTATAGCCTGCAAAGCTTGTTCCTTCGTCATCGCTTTTTCTTTTCGAAAATTTTTTGTCCCATACATCACTTTTTTCTCTGGATCACTTACCGAAGCAACATCTACAGCCATTCCAATGTCTATCGGGAACAGATCGACACCAGCCACCTTACTCATAATACAAACGCTGGTATTTCCTTTTGTAAAATTATCTGCCACAGCTGCTGTGACGTCCTGTCCTGTCTGCGTAACTCCTTCTTCAACAACTCCGTTATCCGCGCACATGATGATCAATCCTTTTTTCCCAAGAGTTACATCCGCTGTTCCTTTAATTCCTGCCATTTTTATTACAGTATCTTCTAACTTTCCAAGACTGAACAGTGGCTTTGCGACTGTCATCCAATGCGCTCTCGCCTCTTCCATGCTCTTTTGATCTGCCGAAGAAATTTTACATTTCCATTCTTCCAGCATCATTTTACATCCTTCTTTCTTTTCTCTTTATATTGAACCGCACACTCCACAAAACGCTCTGCAAACCTACGGTTTGATCCGTATGCTATATGTGGAAATCCGGCAAAAAGATTTTCCTTCATATGTATACAGTGCCATGACCGTTTCCCATCCGGCTTTTTTGCATAGACATCTTCCCCATTCTCCTCTGTATCCCAATAGTGGAATTCATGTCCGCGAATCTGTTCCCCTTTTCGTAAAAATGCCCCATCTTTTTCCGCTGTAAGGTTCACATATCCAAACCGCACTAATCTTCCTTTGGGAAAAGCCTTTCCTTTGAAAATGCCAACCAGACCATACGATTCTCCTTCTCTGTTTTCCAACTGTTCCTGCAAATACAAAAAACCACCGCATTCTGCATGACATGGCATTCCATTTGTAATCGCATCATGTACACTTTCCAACATAGTTTTATTTTCTGACAGCTGTCTGGCATATTCTTCCGGATAACCGCCGCCCAGAATCAGTCCTTTCACTCCTGTTGGCAACGCCCGGTCTTTCAACGGACTAAACGGAATGAGTTTACACCCAAGACTTTTTAATAATTCCAAATTATCTTTATAATAAAAACAGAACGCCTCATCCCTTGCAACAGCAATCGGTATTTCTCTTTCTGCCGGGACAATGTTTTCCATCCCCTCTTCTTCCGAGAGCTTTGGCGCTCCATTTGCAATCCGGAAAAAAGTTTCCCAATCAATCGTTTTACCTAAAATCTCTCCTGCCCGTTTAATCTTTGTTTCTAAATGCGTGACCCCATCCGGAGTCACAAGTCCCAAGTGTCTGCTTTCCAACGCAAATGCAGGATCTTCCGGGATATAACCGATCACCGGGATATCATATCCCTCCTGCTTTAATTGTGCCTCAATCATTTGCTTCATTCTTGGATATAACATTTCAGAAACTCTATTTAGAAGAAACCCCTGTATATTACTGTCCTTTCTAAACTCGATCAAACCCTTTAGTAATGCAACAACGGATAGTGCACTCCCTTTGCAGGAAACCACCAAAACAACCGGTGTTTCAAGAGCTTTCGCCACGTCATAAGAACTCCCTTTATCTGTGTCAATTCCCATTCCGTCATAAAATCCCATAACACCTTCCAACACAGCCATCTGGGCGTTTTTACAATGTTGTATAAATATTTTTCTCAGATGCTCTTTGTCATAAAAAAAGAGATCTAAATTTTGAGCATCAATTTTTAAAACCTCTCTGTGGAACATCGGGTCGATATAATCCGGCCCACATTTTCCGGATACCAAACGGATCCCCTGCTGTTTCAATGCCTCCATAATTCCACAGGATGTTACTGTCTTTCCACTCCCACTTGACGCAGCTGCAATTAGTATTCTTGGAATTTTCACATTGCTCCCTCCGAAATAATATAAATTGGATTCTGTCCTGTCATCATATGATGATGCGCAACTTGCTTTGATTTCGCAACAGAAATCTGAACGATTTCCGGATCCCGCAAATCTCCGCTCTCAATCGCCTTCATCACTTCTGCCATGGTGTTCAAAGAAATACAGGTCATAACAATTTTAACATTTGGATTTTTGGCTTTTACACACTGTAAAATCTCTTTTAAATTTCCTGAACTTCCACCAATAAATACATGAGTCGGTACCTCTAAACCTTCTAATACCTTCGGAGCATTCCCTTCTATCACCTGAACATGGTCAATCTTCATCTTCCTACAGTTTTCCCGTATCAGTTTTACTCCTTCCGGATTCTTTTCAATAGCATAAACCCGCATCATTCCGGACTGCATCGCAGCTTCAATCGAAATCGATCCGGTTCCTGCACCAACATCATAAAGAACTGCATCTTCTGTCAATCTTAATTTTGCAATACAGATCGTCCGCACCTCTTCTTTTGTCATAGGAACCTTTCCTCTTTCGAACATCTCATCCGGCAAATGTTCTGCTACTTTCTTACAGGCATTCTCATTCACTAAAATTGCTGCACATAATCCTTGTAAATCTTCCGTTTTCAAATCCTTCACTTTCTTTGAAAAAATCGTTTCCTGCGGGTAAGATAATTCTCTTCCAATATAAATCATACAATCAGAAAAACCATAATACTGTAATTTCTGAATAACCATTTCTGTATGATTGGGATCGCCCAAAAGCAGAAATGTTTTTTTGTTTCTTTGAATTTCATAGATAAAATTTTGATTTCTTCCGTGCAGACTTACAATTGAAACATCCTCCCAGGACATATGCAATGCACTGGCAAGATAAACAAGCGACGAAATCCCCGGAATCCGTACCATCGAAAATTGTCCCGGCATTTTATTTTGAATTTCTTCTTCCAATGATTTTGCTCCGCTATAAAAGCCCACATCTCCGGAAAGCAGAATGGCAATTTTTTTATATTCTTCATGCTTTGAAAGATATTCGGAAATAACATCCTTTTTATACTCGATCAAATATTCTTTTCCTGACTCTATCCATGGCTGTAACATTCGCTTTCCACCGATCACACAATCGCTGTCTGCAATTACTGACCGGGCCTTTTCTGTAAGAGAATCCATGCTTCCCATACCGATTCCCACAAAATAAATTTTCCGCAACTTTTTACACATTATGGTATCCTCTTGGTGTGACCATCTTTCCATTCACAATCTTTGTCTCTTCATTTCCGATAAATACCGTTGTAAACATATCAACCACTGTATCTCTTAGTTCTTTTAACGTAAGCAACTGATAGGATTCGCCTTCTCTTCCGATATTTCTTACAATACCGCATACCGTATCTTCTTTTTTGTATTCCAGCATATAATCACATGCTTTTTGAAGATAATCTTTTCTCTTTTTACTTGACGGATTATATAAACAGATTACAAAATCTGCCATTGCTGCCGCTTTTACTCTCGCTTCAATTTTTTCCCATGGTGTCAAAAGATCACTCAGGCTGATTACAGCAAAATCATGGGTCAGAGGTGCTCCAAGAACAGCTGCTCCTCCAATTGCGGCTGTGATTCCCGGTACTACTTCGATTTCAACTGTTTCAAAATCCGCTCCGGTCTCATACATCAATCCGGCCATTCCATATACGCCGGAATCCCCGCTGCAGATCATTGCAACCGTCTTACCCTTTGCCGCTTCCTCCAATGCCATTTGGCAACGTTTCACCTCTTGTTTCATCGGAGTTGTCAGAAACGTTTTTTCCGGAAACGCATCTTTCACTAAATCTACATAAACGGTATATCCTACAATCACATCGCACATTTCCAATACTTCTCTGGCTTCTACCGTCATCTGTTTTCCTGCTCCCGGTCCTAATCCTACTACATACACTTTATTCATCTTTCCCTACTCCTTTTCTGAATTCCGTAGTAAATTCCGGATGATATAAAAGGGAACGCTCATAATCTCCATCCAAAATTTTTCCCACAACAATAAGTGCTGTTTTCGTTACCTTCTCTCTTTTCGCGACTTCTGCTAAAGTCTCAACCGTACACAAAAGCACTTTTTCTTCCGGCCATGTTGCTTTATATACAATCGCTGCCGGTGTATCTTTTTCATAGCCTCCGGCAATTAATTCTTTCGATAAGTCTTCTAACATTCCTGTACTCAGAAAAACAACCATTGTTGATTGATGTGCTGCGAAACTACGGATGGATTCCCGATCCGGAACCGGTGTACGGCCTGCCATTCGCGTGATCACAACGGACTGTGAGACATCCGGCAGGGTGTACTCTGCTTTTAAAGCTGCCGCTGCTCCACAGAATGAGCTTACTCCCGGGCAAACTTCATACTCGATTCCTGCTTCTTTCAATGCATCCATCTGTTCTCGGATCGCACCATAAAGACACGGATCTCCTGTATGAAGACGAACCACTTTTTTCCCTTGTTGTTCCGCTTTCTTCATTACGTCCATAACTTCTTCCAATGTCATATAGGCACTGTTATAAACATCACAGCTTTCTTTTTTTACTTCTAACAGTCCCGGATTCACCAGTGATCCTGCGTAGATGATCACGTCTGCCTCCTGTAACAGTTTTTGACCTCTCACTGTAATTAAATCTTCCGCCCCCGGTCCTGCTCCTACAAATACAACCATGTCATTTACTTCCTTTCTTTTACAATAAATAACGAATAATAACTTGTTTCATCCGGAATTTCTTCCACAGAAGAATAGATTCTTTCCGATTCCATACCACAATTTTCTATCATTCGGATTTCCAAATCATGTTCTCTTACTTTTTCCTTTACATAAGGAATTTTCTTTCCTGTTTTCATAAGAACCTTTGTCCCCGAAAACTTCAATGCCTCTTCAATTTCATAAGACGCCGGTATGACATGAAGTTCTTCTTTGTTCTCCACCAGGCTCATATTCAGTCTGGCTGCAACCGCACAAAAGGAAGGTACTCCCGGGATAATACTCGTTTCAAATCCGGCTCTTTGTATCCGTTTATGTATATACATGCAGGTAGAATATACGGTCGGATCCCCCAGTGTAATAAAAGCGACTTGTTCTCCTTCTTCCAGTAACTTACCTGCTAAAGCAGCTCCTTCATCGTGGATCTGTTTTAACGTTTCTTTTTCTTTCATCATCGGCATAGGAAGATATAATTTTGCCTTATCTTCAACACAGACTCCTGCCTGTTTTACAATCTGATACGCGACACACCGTTCCAAAAATCCTTCAAAAGCTTCTTCTTTTCCTGTTTTATCAAAACTTGGTTCTGTAAAATCCTTATCGGAAACAGGGATTGCAAGCACACTGCTTTCCTCAATAATTTTAATTGCTTTTACAGTTAGTAATTCCGGGTCTCCCGGTCCTACTCCTACTCCATAAAAAATACCACTCATTATTTACTCCTCTTTACTTTTATATTGATTAATAAACCGAAAATACTCTTCGGCTCTCGCTGTCATTCCTAAAATTCCGTCTTCTTTGGAAAATACAATCGCTTCTATGCCGATTGCGTCTCCTGCTCTTTGTTTTAAATAAAAATCAATTTTTTCCATAATTGTCTGCATCGTATCTTCCAAAAGATTTTGTTCACGCAATAATTGGATCGCCTCTGTCGTCGTAATGCAATTCATAATGTTCTTGATTGTTTCTCTGGATGCACCTGCCATAGCACTGTGGGCTGCAAAAATCTCCATACGGGCATCCGCTTCGTGGGAATGTGTATTCATAATTCCGGCAGCCAGCTTCACAAATTTACCGATATGACCAATGAACAAAAGACCCTTCATCCCCAACTGCACTCCGATATCAATCGTTTCTCCAATATAATTACTACATTTTACAGATAAATCACCTTGATAGCCAAGTTGCTCGGATAAAAAATCACTTCCATAATTTCCGGGAACTACATAGCACCAGTCATGTCCGTTTGCTTTCAGCATTCCCATCTCTACACGAATGGTATCAATTAATGCCTTTTCACTCATTGGCTCCACAATTCCGGTGGTACCTAAGATAGAAATACCTCCTTCAATTCCAAGACGTGGATTAAATGTTTTTTTTGCAAGTTCTCTCCCTTCCGGAACTGAAATTTGAATTGTAAGTCCTCGGTTACAGGCAAAGGTTCTACGTTCTTTTTCTACCTCTTCTAAAATCATCCTTCTCGGCACTTTATTAATTGCTGCTTCGCCGATTTTTTGTTCCAACCCCTTCTTGGTAACGCGTCCTACACCTTCCCCACCATCTAAAAAAATCCCTTCTCTTTCGGTGTAAGAAACCTCTGAAAAGATCAGTATACCATGGGTTACATCCGGATCATCTCCCGCATTTTTTCGGACTGCACATCGTACACAGTCCTTTGTTCGGGAAATTTCCTCAACATCCAAGGTAAGAAGAATTCCCTTGGGTGTCATGAGTGATACCTGACAGACTTTTTCTCCTGAAAGAAGCATTCTGGCTGCCGCTTTCGATGCCGCCGCCGCACAACTTCCGGTGGTATATCCTGTTTTTAATTTTTTTTGTCCTTTCCAGATTTCCAAAAGATCTGACATATTTTTTCCTCACGTTTTCTTTATAAAACTTCTTCCAGATGCTCCATAAAAATATTTCGAATACTTGGAAATTCTCCAAGTCCTTTCAAAATCGGTCTGACTTGATACCCTGCTTTTTCCAGCTCTTCTTTCCATGAATCCTCATCTCCAGCCATATCATTCTTTGCATGATCACCGGCTACAAACATGAATGGTAATAATGCAATTTTTTTCACTTGTTTCTCTTCAATTTTAGCAACCACATCTTTTAATTCCGGATACCCTTCCACGGTTGCCACATGGATGTGGGAATATCCAAGTGTCTGCAAAATATATTCCAATGCAGGGTACGCTGCGTTCGCATGATGGTCTGTTCCATGTCCCATAAGAATCAGTGTCTCGTCTCTTTCTAATGCCACATCCTCCACTAAAGCATGAATCGCTTTCTTATAATCGTCCGTACTTGTTAACATGGGGGTACCTACGCGGATTTCTGAAAATTTTCCTTCGAACGCTCTGACATCTTCTAACATTCTGTCATTTTCATATCCATTGATAATATGAGTCGGCTGTACAATCACTGTTTGAATTCCGTCTTCTGCCATCTTTTCTAACGCTTCTTTTACCGTCATTACAGACAGGAGTTCCAGTTTTTTTAACTTTTTTATAATCATCTGACTTGTAAATGCCCGGTACACCTGATAATCCGTATAATGTTTTGCAATCTCTTCTTCCATTACCTGAATCGTTTTTTCCATCGCATCCAGATGACTGGTTCCAAAACTGACAACCAAAATCCCTTTTTTCTTCATGATCTGTTTTCCTCCCGTCATTTATATGATATTGGGGTCAAAAGCCCCCAGCTATGATGCCTGCGGATTGTTCTGTGCTGCGCACTCCCACAACCCTGGCATCATTTATATTAAATGTTCTAACTCATCTAATGTTTTCGGGATGTTTCCTTCCCGTTTTAACATTCCTTTTTCACATAGTCTGTCATATAATCGCAACACCGTCGGCTCTTCTAAGTTTGTTTTTCGAAGTAATTCTTTATTTCGGAAAATATCCTCCGGTTTTCCCTGACAAAGAGCTACTCCCTCGTGCATCAGAACAACTTCATCTGCCCAGGCATAGGCATAATCCACATCATGAGTAGCCATAATCACTGTGATTCCCTGTTCTGTCATCTGGTCAATAATCCGATAAACCAGGCTGGTATGTTTTGGATCCAGAGAAGCTACCGGCTCGTCCAGTAAAATGATATCCGGATGCATAATTAAGATATCCGCAATGGAAACCAGTTTTTTCTGCCCGCCGCTCAACGCATGAACCGGACGATCTTGAAAAGGCATTATTTCAAGCCTCTCCATCACTGCCTGAACTTCTTTTTCTGCGGTAATTTTATCTACCCCAAGATTCAATATTCCAAATGATATCTCTTGCTTTACACTGGCTGAAAAAAGCTGATTATCCGGATCTTGAAATACAATTCCCACATGGCTTCTTAATGCTAAAAGTTCTTTTTTTGAATAGCCGATTTTTTCACCTTTAAAATAAATCTCACCTTTTTGAGGCTGATAAATTCCGTTACAACAGAGAAAAAACGTAGATTTTCCGGAACCATTTGCGCCCATAAAAGCAACTTTCTCACCTTTTTTTACTTTAACATTTAACCCCTGTAAAGAATGTTTATCACTTAACTCATATGAAAAATAGAGATTTCTTGCCTCTAAAATGATTTCTTCCATCGTCGACCTTCTCCTTTCAAAATCCGAATACTGCTATACCCAATAAAACCATTTCATAAAGAACGATCCAAACGATCTCTTTACAAACACTTCGACTTCCATCACGTAGTACATTTAACTCACCGTTATAACATCTGGATTCCATTGCATCATATAAATGCGTTGATTTTTTTAAGGATCGGATGAAAAGAATCGAAACCATTTTCCCAAATGAATCCAATGAAGTACGGAAATCCCTGTTTCCCAACCTGGATTTCTGAGCTGTGAGAATTGCTGATGCAACTTCCAGCAAAATAAAAATAAAGCGATAAGTCAGTAACATCAGCTCAATGAAAAGGGTTGGACAATGCATTCTTTTCAATACTTCGCATATTTCTGTCATTGGAGTATTCATTGCCAGAAAATAAAGGCAAGATACGGCTCCCAACGCAGTTACGATTAAACCAATGCCTCTGTACATATCACTCAGGCTGCTGGTAAGATAATATTCACCAATGGGAATTGCATAGGCATCCAATGGGATTTTTGAAATATTTACAAGAAGGATCAATGTACTGAAAAACAAAAACACAAGTGGTACAAGTAAATACTTTACATAATAAGAAAGGGGGATCCCCCCCTTTCTTATTATCAGCCATCCGTTTATAATAAGCGCTGTCAGCGCCGCCAGAATCGATTTTGTCGCCACACAAATCACCAGTGATGACATAGCAAATACAAACTTTTCTTCCGGATTTTTATATCTTAATTTTGATGAATAACTTAATGAATCAATGAGAATCATTTTGCCATTTTTTCCGTTCTACAAATCGTCCCATAATAAATGCGATCACGCCAACTCCTATTCCGGTCTGCACGCAGAATAATAAGGATTCGATTTCTCCCGGAATCTCCTTTCCAAGAAAATCTTCCAGAATTGGCGTAAACCAAGGTTCATATTCTCCGTGAATTTCTTCTACCATCACACTTCCCGCATCATCAGATCCGCCAAATTCTGCATCTTTCAACGTTAAAAACGGAATTACCGCAATGAAAACACAAGCAATAAGCAGTGCAGCAACAATCATTTTATTTTTTTTACTCATTTATTTCGCCCCCTTTAAAAAACCCAACGCTTTTAATTCCGGTTTTGCATAAGATTCCAAAGCAATTACTACAATCACGGTTAAAAGACCTTCTATCACTGCCAACGGAAGCTGTGTCGGTGCAAACACACCTAAAAACTTCACTATAGAAGCTCCTACTCCTCCGACTTCCGAAGGATATGCCAGTGCAAGCTGAAAACTTGTTACACAATATGTCAAAAGATCTCCTAAAAATGCGGCAAAAAATACGGCTACTTTCCGATTTACTTTCCCAGCGCAGCATAATTTGTAAACTCCATAAGAAATCAAAGGCCCTGCTATCGCCATCGAAAATGTATTTGCTCCAAGTGTTGTGAGTCCTCCATGCGCCAATAAGATCGCCTGAAAAACAAGAACAATCAACCCCAGGATACCGGCTGTAGTAGGTCCGAACAAAATTGCTCCCAGGCCGGTTCCCGTCATATGAGAGCAGCTTCCTGTCACAGATGGAATTTTTAACGAAGAAATTACAAACACAAAAGCCCCTGCCATTGCAAGAAGGGGTAGCGTTCGCCTATTCTGTTGTAGTTTTTTTTGAATGGAAAAAAATCCTGCGACCAGAAACGGCAGGCAGATCACCCCCCATGAGATGCAGTACATGGCCGGTAAATAACCTTCCATAATGTGCATTGCGTGGGAAATCGGTGCGATAGAAAACATAAGTGCAAAAGCAATGCTTCCTCTGAATAAGATTTTCTGTTTTTTTGTCATACGTTTCTCCTCTCCTTTTTTTGATGACATTCTGAATACGTTCCAGGTCTTGTCATTCATCAAGAAGAGAATGAAACACCCGGTTATATCCCCGTAACCAATCAAATTGCTTCAAAGACGGTTATTCTGACTCA
This sequence comes from Lachnospiraceae bacterium, assembly GCA_026169045.1. Taxonomy (GTDB): domain Bacteria; phylum Bacillota; class Clostridia; order Lachnospirales; family Lachnospiraceae; genus Fimimorpha. Next base: position 19,833 of record JAPFDH010000030.1, read on the forward strand.
GGCATCAAACACAATTTCTCGCCTTCCCATAAACAATGTTTACAGTGACCTCATGAGAAATTACTACTCCTTCACAGCAACGGGTATTGTCCGGGATTTTCACCCGGTTCTCCAATTATCCTTTATTTGTTCTATTCAGAGCAAAAGATCCGCCTCGTAGAGGCGCTTTTACGAATTGTCTCTGAATAGTTTCCTTTATTTTCCTAAATCAAATAAAGATAATATTTCTTTGAATGGTTTCCAATTTGATTTTTTGAATGGTTGTAGACGTTTTTTTATCTAAACCTATTCGTTAGAAATTATAACACGTTCCTTTCATATAAAAAATAAATTTTTTTATATCTTTTGGGCATTTTTAAAGATTTCTTTTTCAATAAATATCTTTAACTCCTCTACGCTCATGCCGTTCTCCTCCGGACGCCTGACGACAAGTAATTTTGCACCGGATAATTTCGCTGCCTCTTTCTTTTCTAAAAACCCTCCTGCATTACCGGCTTCTTTTGTGACAAACCATTCCGCCTTCACCTGCTCGATCGTTGCGCAATTCATAGATTTGCTAAACGGCCCCTGCATAGCAATAAGATGTGTCCCTTCAAATCCACATTTCACAGCTTCCTGCACAGATTCTAATGTCGAAAGAATTCTTGCATAGCAACGATTCTGGTAATCTTCCAGATTTTGATATTCATGAAGTTCTTTGCTTCCGGTAGCAATTAAAATATTTCCGCTTGTATGCTGCAAAAACGAGACTGCTTCTTTTACAGAACCGACCTGATAAACAGTTTCATCTTCCTCTATGCTTCCGATACGTTCTCTCAAGCATCTCAAGTACGATATATTACATTTGCTACATATTTTTTTGATATTGTCTGTAACAAGTTGGGCAAAGGGATGGGTGGCATCAATTACAAGACCGATTTCATGCTCTGTGAAAAACGTTTCCATTTCCGCCTGATCCATGCGACCATAAAGAACATTTACATATCGGTATTCCCCCGCCATTTTTTTTCCGTATTCCGTTGCCACACTAAGATAACCGGAAATCTTCCTTTCTTCTAAAAAATCCCCAATTATTCTGCCTTCCGTTGTCCCTGAAAAAACCATAACATTTTTCATTGTTGTTCATCCTGCCTTTTTTATATGTGTATTTTCTTTTCTGCTTTGACCAGTGCAATTGTTATGCGATCCATACAGATTTTTTCTTGAAAAACTTCTCCTTTTTCACAGAGTTTTTTCGCGGCACGCTCACAGACATTATCTACACCTGTCACCGACTTCACAAAATCAGACGTATTCTCTACAGTACCTGTTTCTCTCAATTCTTCTGCGGAAAAAGTATAAAAGGAAATATTTAAATAATCGGCAAGATCCAATAATCCCTGTTCTTCCTTCTTCAAATCAATACTTCCCATTTCGTGAATTTGTTCTTTCATAATTTTTCTTTGCATCAATACCATTTCCAACTGTTCTTTTATATGCTCAAAAGGAACTCCCTTCCGACATCCAATCCCCAGGCTGAAGTTTCGAGGCAGCAGTAAAAGTATATGGTTTCCGACTCCATCGATCTCCGTCTGTGAGATACAAATGGCATGCTCAAATTTCTCTAACTCCTGTAAATTGCTGCAAACGACAAGTTCTTTTGGAATTTCTCCCATGATTTCAAATTCCGAATAGAATCCCACTTTCTTCCCTTCCAGAATATCGGCAGAAATCTTCTTTGCAAGAAAACGATTACTGATAAAAAGGTCATTTTTTTTTGCAAATACATCCACCGCAAACTTTTTCTGAACATCCGTCGCCGTTGTAATGATCGGAATTCCTCCGGTATATGAACTGATAAATTCGGACAGTTCCACTGCTCCTCCCATATGTCCGGACAAAAGCGGAATCACAAATTGCTCTCTTTCATCCAATACAACAATGGGAGAATCCGAAAACTTATCTTTTACATAGGGTGCGATAGCTCTGACTGCTATTCCTGTTGCTCCGATAAAAACAAATGCATACACTCCCCAATAATTTCCCAGCTCTTCTTTCCAATTTTTTTGCAGGGGAAGTAATTCGTTGGAATCGATAAACCGTTCTAGTGTATAACCTCTGCAATCGATCCCGCTTTCTTTCATATATTTCATTAAAGAAAGCTGTTGACGGCTTCCTGTTTTTGTAAAACTATATAGTATCACTCTTTTATCAAACATATTCCATTGTCTCCATTTTGTTTTCTATGACAATAGTATACCATAACTTTAAAATTTCAAGAAAAATAACTCGGATTCAAACCAAATCTTAATTTTAACAGCTCTATACATAAAAATATCCCTCCACAGACCTGCAACTGTCTGTGGAAGGATATCCCCTCTGCTTTTTACTGTTTTTATTCTCTCTCTGCATGATATAACACTATTTCCTGCCCCGGATTCATGCTGAAAGACAAAATTTCTCCCCTATATTGTACATCATTTTCATCCACTGCCTGTTTCCATGGATTTTTTATCTTTACTTTTCCACCAAGTTCGCTTTTTATTTTTACTTTTTCCACCGTTCCATGGGAACAATCCGCATCCACCAGAAATGCACCTTTGACACGCAGCGAACAAAAAGAAGCTCGTTTGCTCTTATCCCAGTTGGGAAATAATTCCACTACCTCTCCATGTCCACGCAGCAGACATTCATTGACAACGGCCTGGAGCGCAAAATTCTCTACCCAGATCCCCATGCGGGCCATAAACGTAAAATCCATAGTATCCGGATATCGTCCACCTGTCAGCGTAACCAGATCCGCCGCGGTTCCATTGGGAAGCATACAGTACTGAACGTGTCGTTTAAATTTCTCCAAATCAAGAATTCCCAATCTGGCTCCAATCAGATAATAAAATACCAGATCATTTCCGCCCTCATTATAATGATAACGCCAGGACCGTTTTGCAATTTCCTTTTCCCGTTTTGTTCCATTTTGTTCATCAATATCCTCTCCCGGAAATACCTGCATTAAATTGGATGGGCAATTATAAATTACCTGATCCGGATCTTCGTTTTGTACACTGATGTATACCTCTCCCCGCCGGGATTCTGCCGTAGGATATGCCGGAAATGCTGACAGAATTTTTTCAATAGCCTGAATCAATTCTTCCTCTTGCTGCCGGATATTTAATTCATCCACCGCCTGCAAAATAGCTTTGAATAAAAATTTTGTCAGCGCAAGATCCACCGTTCCGTCCAGATTCCGTTTTAGTCCTTCACTCAATCCATACAATTCGGGTACCACTGTAGGAAACAAATGATACTTATCATCCCCGGGGGGATTAGCACCCTCTCTCATCATATAATCCACAAGAAATTGTGCTGCTTCCCGCATCACCGGATAAATTCTCTCCCTAAGCAGCTCCTTATCTTTGGTATAGGTATAATGCCACCATAAACTCTGCACGGCCCATGGGGTTTCAAAAATTTCCCATCCCCAGTCCGGCGAAGGATATGGCATCACAGTCATAGGAACCGGATAAGCCGAATGAGGAAAACAAGCCCCTCTCAACTGATAAAAGTCTTTTGCCCAAGCCTTCGACACCGGAAGAAGATTTTCCGTCAGGCGTAAATATGGAAAATGCAGTTCGGCTCGATTTGCCGCCATAAGTCCCCAAAAAATCTGCTGTGTATTATAATTAAAATGATAATCTCCATGCCATGCTGTTCCAATATCCTGATACATCCAATTACCAAACAGCCCGGGACAACAGGAATTTTTATTCAGAACACAACGCAGAAAATAAGTATTCCAATACCAGATGCGTTCCAGAAATTCATCTTCCAACTGTATTCCGGATCGCTCCCAGTATGTTTTCCAACTGTCCGTGGATTCCCCCCATACCTCATTTCAGCTTTTTTCTGTTTCCTGATTTTCACAACATATTTCCCCGTATAAACCATGCTTTACCCAAACGGTTATCTGGAACATTTCTTCCAGCCTGCTGTCCAATCCCTTCCGGTCCATCTTTCCATCTGTCCGATAGAATACCGCAAATGCCCTATCATTTTCTTTTTTCTGTTCTTCTTCACCAAACAAAGGAAGACGTTGTAAAAAACCATTTTCCGTTTTTTCATAACAGGGCAAGCCGTCTTTCTCCTGATTGGGTACCAATAACATACGATAAAACACAGAAACTTTTTTTCCTGCTCTATCCACCGTACGACAAAAAATCTGATCCGTTCTCTGGGATACAAAAATCTGAATCAAATGCTGCTCTTTATCCTCCTTCTCCAGGGTTATGGTCAGCAATCCGTTTGTGATATCCAGTGAATGTCCCAATACCTCATACTCTTTTCGGTCAAAAAACAAATATAAGCTGGAAGCAGGATACGGTCTGGGATACTTATAATCATGATAAGAGGAGGTTACTTCCTTTACATACTCCTGATACCAAGCTTCCCCATGAACATCTCCCTTTGCATGACAGATTTTGTCCCAGATTTCCTGAAATGTTCCTATTTTATCTTTATGATCTTCACAAATCCGCACATCCCAAATATCATTGTGTCCAAGATGCAGCACAATTCCATCCGGTCTGGTACAGACTACCACCCCCAAATTTCCGTTTCCCAGCAAAGCTCCTTCAAAAAAATCCGGTGATGCCATGTTTCGGGTTATGGCATGCTTTTTTGCCGTAGATAAAATATCCTGTCTCTGCATATTGTTTGAACTCCTCTTCTCCTGCTTTTACTTTAGCCCCCATTTTTCTGTCCCATCTTCACCGAAAAGCCATTCCGCTTTCAGTTTTCCGTTTTCATCCAGATTGCGGAGAGGATTGATGGCACTGTCCAATCCTCTGTTCCAGTTATAACCGATCAGCTCCTGAATCTTATCTTCCTTTGCATATAATGTAGGGCAGCCTTTTGCTGTATGATACAGCGTTTCCCATTCGCTCCACAATTCTTCATAACGCTTTATGCACGCTTCAATTTCTTCTTTCTTTCCGCCCAGTACGGCAAACACATTTCCTTTGTAAATTTGTTCATAAATGGCATAAAGACAATATCCGTAATGACATGTGGTCTCTATATAATCCTTTACGCTACACGTATCACTGAGCATAGAAGCCAGCTGGCACATATCTTTCCAGATCATTACACTTCTTTTCTGTTCATACAAAAGAAGATCACTGACACCCGCATCCATAGCAGAACGTATCGTCTGCAGCACTTTCGCATACTCAATATTTTGATCTCGGGTGAAAAATACCTCTTCCTGATAAAGAGGTGTATTACAAGCCCGTCCCAGCAATACCGTTCTGGCTGATAATAAGCAGATCTCATAAAAGATCGCCGCATCGGTTTCATTCATACCCAGGATTTCCCGGGCATATTCCATGGCATACATCTGATCCGACCGGGAAGTATCTTTCGCCCAATGGCTGATCACATAAGCGTTGATATCAGCCCAGAGTTCTTTTCCATCCGAAACTTCTACCAGGCCATCCTTTCCGTTTTTACCAGTAATATACGGGCCATCCCATCCGCCGCCTCTAGACCAGGTCCAAATACCGGCAATCAGCGAATTCTCTGTATTCACCACATCTGCCAGGCATTGATCTTTCGATAAATCCATCTGCCATAAATATTCTTCAAAACCATGGATAACTCCATTGGCAATATAATCCGGATATGCACCTTTTCCTTCATATTCCCGGGCAGCCTGAATTTCCACAATCTGTTTATGTTTTCCCACATTCAGTGACTGGTTAAACACACTGGTACGGTGAAAATCTCCTGTGGTATGCTTGATACAAAAGTAAAATTTATCGTGAACCGGAACCTGGTCACTCAGTTTCAGATACGTATCTCTGTCATACTGCAATTCCCCAAATCCCCATGTCCGATAATAAATCTCTCTTCCATATTTTTCACATACCGTTTCCATCAGATAATCGATCAGATATTTATGGTATTCCCACATATCTCCCTGAATAGGATTATTTCCTTTATGCCATGGTGTCTTAAATTCTTCTCCCACATAGGTTTCCCCATAGCGGATATAAATACCGTCAATCTGCGGAAATACTTCAAACATTTCTTCAAACAATACATCCATAATTTCGCGCATTTGAGGCTTTTGAATATCAATGTTTCCATCCTTATTTAGAATCTCCGGATACAATTCCATCATTCGTTTCGGAAGTACAATGATATCCATCATAAAACATACCTGCAATCCTGCCTGCTTTGTTTTTTCGTATTCGTGAAGCAGCTCCTCTCTCCGGCGCAATACCCATGCTCTGGCTTCACTGTTTTCCGGGAAAACCTTCTCTTTCCCTGTTTTTTCACTGAGCGCGTCAAACAATAAACCAAACTGGGCACAGTCAAACAAATCAAAGACTTTTGCATCATATCCTCTCTGTGCCAAAAACGCAGGATCCCGATAATTGGATTCGTACGGAGCTAAACCGGGATTATTATGTATCATATCATGTACAAATAAATCATTTCTGCAAACTTTTTTCATTATACTATTTTCCTTTCAATCCGAATGGTTTCATTTTCTTTTAGTTGAATGGAAATTCTTCCGGATTCTATTTTCTGAATCCTATCATCGGATAAGTCCATTTCGTCCCAATGTTTCCATTCCACCACACAGGGACTTCCTGCTTTACTGTAAATTTCCACATACATCAGCCCACCCTTTTCATATCCGGCACTCACTTCAAAGCCACCTTCAGCCAACAAATGATCAAAGGATGCTTCCTCCCATTTTTTTGGCATAGCAGGAAACAGCCGAATCACTTCATTATGGCTTTGAATCAGCATTTCCAGAATACACTGGGCGCCGGAAAGTGGAGTTTCGATCACAGGACCTTCTTCCTGATACAATGTATTTGGTAAAAGAGATCCGTCCCATAACCCCTTCAGATAAAAAAGTGCCTGATCGCCGTCTCCCAGAGTACTCCACAAAAGAGAAGCTCCTGTATAAGAAAATCCTGCCATATATTCCGGTTTACTCCACCAGTGCCGAATGGATTTTTCCAACAACGGACGCATATCTTCATCTTCTGCTGTAAACTCATGAAGTGGATAAATCATCATCAAATGGGAAAAATGTCTATGAGACTGACTGTACGGCAATCCCGCTCCAATCATAAAACCGGTCTCATCTGTGGGATAGGGAGTTAAATGTTCCAATACATTTTTCCACATCTTTTCTTTTTCATCGCCTACTCCAAGGATCTTCACAATTTTTAATAACGTCCGACACCCAAAACGCAAAAGAGCCAGATCATAATTGCAGTCCGGACACTCTTGTCCATACTCCGGTGATGATGTTTCAGGAAGATGATAATATCCATCCTCACCCTTAATAAGAAAATGAAGATAATAATTCACACATCTTCTTAAAATCGGATACACCAGCTTCTTCAAATATTCCTTATCCATAGACATCCGATAGTACAGCCAGCAATTATACATAACCCATGTAAGATTCCCCAATTCCCTGAAACCTTTTACTTTTCCGCCTCCGGCATGATTAACAGGAGAACACAGATTAAGGCTGGAAACCGTACCAATACCGGCACTATCAAAGCGAAATTCTTCCGGAACATTTTTTATCAGGTTGTCAAAATTTCTCTGAAGACTTCCAGACAATGGCTTTGTAATTTCCAGATGATTGGAAACATAACATGGAAGATAAGCCAGCTGTACATTCAGATTCCACCATGTAGCCGGCCAGGGAGTACTACAGCATAACCAAGGTCCTTGATTATCCATCACCACGCCGTCTTCTCTATCGCCGGATGCACATGCCAATTTATATAACTGCATCCAATAAAAATCTTCCAATTCTTTATCCGGAACATGAATACTACTCTTTTTATAATAGGATTCCCACCATGCCGTATGAGATGGCCACAAAGCCGAAGGATAAAAGGAATCCAAATATTTTTGTGCTTTTTCAAGAATTCCCGTTTTTCCCTGATCAATATGTACCAATGTGTAAAAAGTATCTTTTTCTTTCCCATCTTTAAAGCAAACGATATTTTCCATATTCTGAGCCAATTTCTGTCTGGAATATCCCCTGTGCTCCATTTCTTCTACCATTGGTTTCTCATAATATGCATAATCCTTCATAATTCTGAAATCCTGGTGTTTTTCCAATCCATACTTTTGTCTGGGGCTGATAGCATCTTCTGAAACAAAGGTCCATCTGTCATTTTCTTCCCCTTCCAAGTTTTTCATGGCTATCACCAAAACCATTTCCCGGGCATGAACAAATATTTGAAACTCTGTTTTTCCAAGGGTTGTTTCCACTTTACCCACAATCTGTCCATGATACAGATCCAATTCCATCTGAAATGCTTTTATATCTCCATTATGCTTCCACTCCATTGCACCAATAGGAAGACGAGGATTTTGATAACATACATCTGTGGAACCCAGTTCCCCCTCTCTGGTATCACAGATATCATTCCTTCCCAGTTCCAGATGAAATGCTTTCTCTTTTTCACAATAATACAGCATTCCTCCCATGGTACCGTTTCCGATAAATGCACCTTCCGTCCAATCCTTGGGTAACTTCGTCCAAACCATATTATGACTTTGGATTTCTTTCTTCCAATCGTTCACCATTGTTTCTCCTGTTTCTCCTTTACCATCATTTAATTATATAGAGATTCTATCACAAATAGAGCGGGACTTCACTGGTGATTGAGAGTCCCGCCCGCTGTATTTTTACTCTTTTACAAACATGGCATACCGTTCTTCATCCGTAATCAGACTATCTTTATTTTTCTCATACCAATCGGTATAGAAATCCACAAGTTTCTGTCCGTTTCCATCTTCACATGCTTTCTTACTGTCAGCAATAGCCTGTTCTACACTATATTCACTGCCACCTACAATAGCCTTTGCCAAATTTGTCTTAATCGGACCATCTGCTGCATTGGAATAGGTATTGGTCAGAATTACAGATAATTGAGAATCCAGTGCTGGTCTTGGCTCTGCATACCCCTGTTCATATGGATATTCTTCATTACAATATGCCTCTGTTGCCTGATCCAAATATTCCAAACAAATGGCATCCAGTTCATTATTTTTATCAAAGTACTTAGAAATCGTATGGCCGATTGGCAAGGTACATACCGGCATTGTATAATCACTTCCGTATACTTCCTTCTTACTCTTTTCCTCATCCTTTGGCACCCATACACCGTCTTCCGTCTTAGTAGCATACTCCTCACCACCATAAATCAGTGTATTATAAACATCCGGTGTAGAATTCATCCAGTCGATATACTTCATAACTGCTTCCGGATTTTCACAATTTGCATTAATGGCACCACAAACTGCTGCTCCTCCACCTAAACATCCGCCAAACTGTCCGATACTTGTGGATGGCAGAGCAATGATTTCAAACTCTCCATCCGGATTGTTTTCTTTAAACTGTGTATAAGTTGTTCTCATACTTACATTGGCACCATTATTCAGACCGATCATACCCAATTTACCATTGATAAAATCCTGATAGGATTGCTCTCCACTGGTATCTGCCGCATAATCCTTATCTACAGCACCGGCATCATATAATGCTTTCTTCATCTTCGTACATGCTTCGTAACGATCCCATCCAAATACCAGCTTTCCATCTTCCACAACAAATCCATCATTTTGAATACCATACATCTGATCAATCATCTGACCGCTGACAAAACTCAAAGACATACCAAAGGTATCATCCTGTCCGTTTCCATCAGGATCCTGGGTAGCAAATGCCACTGCCACGTCATAAAATTCTTCCTCTGTCTTTGGTACTTCCAATCCCAGTTTTTCCAGCCAATCGGTACGGATTACAAGAGTATGGTTGGGCTCCAGGGCGGAAAGCGCCGTAAAATAGTACAATTCTCCGTCTACACTTCCTGCTTTTTTCATAGCAGGATATTCTTCCATAATTGCCTTATATTCTGTACTATATTGATTGATTACATCCTCCAATGGCATCAAAAGACCATCCGTCACCCAGTTATTCGGTATACCCCAGTTTAAAATCAAATCCGGAGCACTATCAGAAGCAAACAAAGCATTAAATTTTTCTACAGATGTCCATCTTGGTATACTTACAAATTCCACCTCTACCGGTGCATTTTCATTAATCCACTTCGTCCACCGATTATCATCCATGGTTCCTTCTGACGGATCCAAAGTACCTCTGTCATAAATTGACACCGTAATCTTTGGCTTTTCTCCACTTTCATTTCCCTCTTCCTGTCCTTGTTCATTCTCCGTCGCTGTCCCATTGTTTGAAACCGTTTCATTCTGATTGCCACACCCTGCCAAAAACGTGGATGCCATTATGGCAGATGCTGCAAAAATACTGAATAATTTTTTGTTCCTCATTACACTCTCCTCCTTAAATATATGATATAATTTTTATTTTTAATGTTACACTTCCCTCTTATCCTTTGATGGCTCCCAGCATAATACCTTTTACAAAATACTTTTGAATAAAAGGATAGACCACCAGCATTGGCACTACCATTACCACGGTACTGGCCGATTTGATACCTTCCGAAGCCACCTCAATCACTTCATTTGGATTAACATTTTGCAACTGTTTCAAAGCCTCCTGGCTTTGTACCATTTGCTGTACAAATACTGCCAGGTTCATTTTCTCAGCACTGTTAATATAAAGCAGTACATCCATGAATGTATTCCACTGTGCTACTCCATAAAAGAGAGTCAATGCAGCCAAAACCGGTTTGGACAATGGTAAAATTATTTTTAACAACAATCTCCATTCTCCACATCCATCAATACGGGCTGATTCGGATAAATCTTCCGGTATATTTTCAAAAAAGCTTCTCATAACCATCATATTATAGGTGCTGATTAACCCGGGAAGCCAAATCGCCGCATAGGTGTCAATAAGTCCCAATTGTTTTACCAAAGTATAAGTAGGAATCATGCCACCGCCAAATAACATGGTAAATACAATTAATTTTGAAAATGTTCTTCTTCCCCAAAAATAAGGTCTGGATAATGGATATGCGGCAAGAATGGTCACAGCCATATTCAGACACACACCAATCACAGTAATGATGACACTATTTTTAAAGGAACGCAAAATACTTGTACCTTTAAACAACGTAATAAAGGTCTGCATTGTAAAATCCACCGGCCAAAACATAACTTTTCCTGATTCAATCGCCGTCTGACCGCTGACTGACATGGCCAAAAGATTGATACAGGGAGCCAGACACAACAGTGCCGAAATTGTCAGCACAACATAAACAACAACATCCAGCATATGCACTTTTTTCATATCTGTTTATCCCATTCCTTTCTTTACCAAAGACTCTTATCGTATTTTCTTGCTATGGCATTTACCGTAAATACCAATATCAAACTGAGCAAAGAATTAAATAATCCCATAGCCGTAGAAATACCAAACTGCATCTGCTGCAATCCAACACGATATACCCAAGTGGAAATAACATCCGCAACATCCATAACCGGATCTGTCTTTAAGTTATATACCTGATCAAAACCGACAGTGGCAATGGATCCTGCTTTTAAGATCAAATTGATAATAATCGTTGGTGCGATACAGGGAATGGACACATGAATCATTTGCTTTACTCTGCTGCATCCGTCCAATGATGCTGCCTCATATAATGTCGGATCAATTCCTCCAAGGGCTGCCAAATAAATAATGGCAGCAAATCCTGTCTCTTTCCAGATACTGGAACCTACAAAAATCGCCGTCCAGGATACTGGTTTATATAAAAAAGGATACGTTTCCCCTGTGATTGCTTTTAAAATATTATTAACCACACCACTTTCCTGCGAAAAAATGGTAAAACACATACTTCCCACAATAACCCAAGAAAGGAAATGAGGCAAATAAACGATTGTCTGCACGGTTTTCTTAAACCACATGGTTCTTACTTCATTGATAAACAATGCCATAAGAATGGGAAACGGAAATGTAATTACAAAATTCAGAATTCCCAATACCAGCGTATTCTTGATAACCTGAAGCATAATCGGCGTCTCAAAAATATACTGAAAATTCGTTAATCCTACAAACTCACTCCCAAAAAACCCCTTCTTCAAACTAAAATTTTGAAACGCCATAATTAATCCGATCATAGGCTCAAACTTAAATATGGCATAATACAAAATTACAGGAAGAAACATAATTAAAAGAGGAATACTTCTCTTGAAATTGTGTTTGTTTTTGGCTCGAACAGCAATTGCTTGCTGACTTTTTTGTTTCATCTGTTCTCATCATCCTTTCTGTCTTTGATGATATAAGTATATCGTTTTAGCACTGCATTGGACAGAAACTATTTTTGGCATGTTTGTCACTTTTTTCGCTTTTTTTCCTTTATTCCTCATACAAAAACATTTACATTGACATATCATTCAAATGTATTATAATAAGTGTAATTTCATTTGTATAAATTATCTCATTCTATTTTCTCTTTGGATGTGATGATATGTATTACATTACCCAGAAAGGAATCTCCTTTTATGTATCAAATTATTCTCTTAGATGACGAACCCTGGGCCCTGCTGGGTGTCCAAAGAATTTTTCCTTGGGAACAATATGGTTTTTCCATATGCGGCAGTTTTTCCAATGCTTTTGACGCATTGGATTTTTTAAAGGAACATCCGGTAGATTTTATCTTATCGGATATTCGAATGCCGGGAATGGACGGAATCGACTTTATGGAAGAAGTCAAGCAACTTCACCCCGATACGGTTTTCGCATTTGTAAGCGGTTATGCTGACTTCTCTTATGCACAACAGGCACTCAGAAAAGGAGCTTATGACTACCTGTTAAAACCGGTATCCCCAGAAGATGCTCAAGCATTTACCATACGTTTGGCTGACTATTTACACTCCATCATGATAACAAAAGATTTATCTGCCTATCATGAAATGCAGCGACATTCCATTGTTCCCGGTGACATCTTTCCTGATTTTGATCAGAAGGACGGATATCATATACAGGGAATTCTTTTGTTATGCCCGGATTTGGATCATCCACCCCTTTCTTTTTCTGATACATATCCCCATCGCATATTGAATCTTGGACTGGGGAAATTTTTTTACCTCGTTGCTTCTCCTTCTGATTTATGCTCTATGATTGAAGGGCAACTGCCTTTGTTTCCGGCAAACTGTCAGATTGGAATAAGTAGTTTCCAATTTTCCAATGATAATACCATGCATATTGTTTCTCAGGCAGAACAATCTCTGATTTCTTTAAAATTCCATAATCGTTTTGGTATTTTTCAGTATGTTCCCTTCTCCAAAAGCAACTTAAAAACGATAACCGAGACCCTGATCCGCTCTGTTCAAAACAAAGATTTTACGAAATGCCGCCATCTGTTATCCGATGCGGTTTCCCAGGGCATCCAGCCAGAAGATGCTATTGTCATTTGGAATCAGCTTCTTTTATACGCTGATCCTTCCGCTTCATTAAATTGGGAATACGGTTATCTTAATATTGCAAAACTGGATCAGCAATTTCGAAATTACACTGATCTCTGGGACTCTTTACTGGATATTCTGCAAAATGATCAGACTGCTGTTTTACCTACAACACACAACCAACTGTATGAAAATATGGTATCTTATATCAAACAGCATTTCACAGAAGATCTTTATTTAAAAGATATTTCTGACTCTCTATTTATCAATTTTTCTTATGCCTGTGAACTTTTTAAAAAATACTCGGGTACCACTTTTTCCAAATATCTTACAAACTTACGCATGGAGCAGGCAACGCAGCTTTTATTATCCACCGACTTAACGATTGAAGAAATTTGTTATCAAGTGGGGTACAATAATTACTCTTACTTTAACCGGGTATTTAAAAAAATTTACGATATTACGCCATTCCAATATCGCATTACACATAAAAAATAAGAGAGTAAAAAACTCTCTTATTTTTTATGACACAATTACCTATGCCCGTATTCCATGATGAATATCAAAAACTTCTTCACAAATCAATTCTTCTTTTCTATATACCTGCACGTTTCGGATCTGGCGGGTTTCAATACGCGGATATACATGATCATCCAGATAACAATCCTTTACCTCATACGTATCCAATTCTCCTTTGATTTCCTCCATATCCTTCCTTCCATCCATGGCAACAATAACCCAGCCACATTCCAAACGATCATGGATAAATCGTTTTTTCCCGGTATCTAAATATAAATATTTACGGATAATCAAGTCATCCTTTTCCATAAATACTTCCGATGAATGGTCGTTCACATTTTCTCCCTGGGCCCAATATCCTCCCAGTGGCAGAATCGCTACACAACAGTTGGGATATCGAAGACAAATCCAATCTCCGTGGAAAAACATTTCATTTTTAAACTTATGTACCACCCATTCATCACTAATGGATATCACTTCATTATTCACATTTTCCAGTGTCCGCACAGCGATGCATACCTGCTCTTTCTGGGCACAGTTGGTTCTCACTGCCGGAAGATAGGTTCCTTTAAATAATGCCGGGCTCAAATAAGCACTGTGATGATCGTATGCCGGATGGGTTCGGATGATTTCTCCATCATCCACCCGAAATCTGGCATATCCCATCTGTGCTTCTTTTACCAGAAATGATACCGGCATACTCTGCCAGCCAAGTCCCCAAGTTGGATGCTGATAGCAGCCGGGAATCACCGGATAGTGATTGACACTTCCCAGTCGTACATGTTCCCCTTTCCAGGTATAAGCCTCAGCAGAATCAAATACTCTCTCCTTTCTGACTGCTCCGTCTTTTTTTAATTCTACTGTAAATAATTTTTCATATATTTTTGCCAGCTCACCATGATTATGAACAGAACACTTATCTTCATAAATCATATACGCAATAACATAAACAGCCCATAGTTCCGGATTATCATCCTTCATCGCCCGCTCTTCCAAATCAGAATCTACTCCTGATTTATAACAAGCCATATGAAGAATTCCATTCTCTTCATTTATATTTTCATCGGTTCCGGCAAAATTATAGCTTCGTATAGCAGGCACAAACGTATATTTTCCGTGAAAATTGGCATATTCCACTCTTTGCTTATAATGCTCTGCCATGGCTTTTGCCACATCCTCATCCATTTGTTCCATTACAATTCCAATTACCAATAATGCATCCAAAATAACTTCCAGATAAATGGGACTGATATTTTCTCCCCATCCCCATCCTCTGGTTCTGGTATACATATCCCATTGTCTGCAAAAATCGATAGCACATTGTTTTTCTTCGTCTTTATTGAGCAGAAAAGCCAATGCCGATAATGCTGCCGCATCGCTGAGAATTTTATTGCTATAGTGATTTTGCGGATTCTGACACTCCTTTTTAAACCATACAATGCTGCGCAAAAACATTCTCTCTAAAATTTCCCAATGACTTTCCGGAATCTTTTCTTTCGAATACACACATAACTGCAGTAACGGCATCGTCACAAAAAAGGCACCGTTTGTATCCGCAATTCCGGTCTCTTCAAAATACCAACGATAACATCCATATTTTTCATCCCTTTCATCCTGTACCTGAAGCGTTTCCAATGCACAAAGAATCTCTTTTCCTTCTTCTTCCGATAAAAGCCCCAAATACATTCCCGCCGCATACACTTTGGATGTAATTACACCACTGTGACACGATTCCAGATATGCAACTTCTCTCGTATGTCCCGGTCGGTCCATACGAAATCTTCCCGCTTCCATTCTGTTTTCTACTTTCAATTCATCCCATCGCTCAATCAGCTGTTCTCTCTTCATGCTCATGGTATCATCCTCCTGTTTCATTCATGAATAATTTATAACTATTACTTTTTCTTATATCCGTTTTATGATAAAATATTTTCATATAATTGTATTTCTTATTGAGAAGGGGAACGCATTACTATGAAAAAAAAGTGGGGATTTTTACCGAATATCAACCAATTTTTACTACACATCACATTAAAAAAACAGCTGCTCATTATGATCTGGGTGTTTCTGTCTTTATTTTTATTTACACAGGTTTTATACACCATCAATTTCCTTATTTTATCCGGTAAAAATTCTCTCAGAAGCAATACCAATTTATTGCAGCAAGTAGGTCAGAATATCGACACTTTCTGTGAAGAACAAAACCAAATTGCCATCAGCATCGCTTCCAATGACTCCATTCATTCTTATTTGGAAACCGATGATACCTTAAAACGGTATGATCTTCGTATGCGAATCTCTGACTTTTTTTCCTATGTCTATTCCTCCGACATCAATATCCTTGGCATGGCTATTATTGATAACCAAGGGCGACTCTACGGTATTCAAGATATCCCCACCTATTCTATTTGGACTGCCGTAAAAGAACAATATGAACAAAAAGGTCTGTCCCTGGAAAAAGACGTTTTTTTTGATCTTGTCAAAACTCCAACCGCTTCTTATTACACACTATCCCGCCCCATTTATTATCCCACGAACCTCACCACCAAAATCGGCAACTGCTTGGTGGTTTCCAGCGGAAAAAATCTACAGAATATTCTAAACCGCCTGATTCTTACAGAACATTCCATGGTTTATTTGGTTAATTCCGATAACAAAATTCTGGCTGCTCATGATTACGAACTCATTGGGTCCACTTTAGATGAACAAGGAATTACGCTTCACCGGGATACAACAGAACCTTTTTCAGAAACCTATAACGGAACTCTCTACTCCATTCAACAGCTTAATTTGTCCCATTCTGACTGGAAACTAATCAGTATGGTTCCTGTTTCCGAATTTATTCAGCCGTTAATCCCCTTAATCTGGTTTGGTTTGATTTTATGCGCAATTACCATTCTTCTTCTGATCTACATTGGTTTTTCCATCTTCCACAGCATTACTTCTTCCATTAATCATTTGGCAAGGCAAATGGAATCCATCGGAAAAGAAGGACGCCACAAACGTATCACGTTTGTTCAGGAAAATGAAATCAGTAAAATTTCCATGGGAATCAATCGGATGCTGGATGAAATTGATGCACTGAATCAAAATATTTTCCGCACCCAATCTTCCCTTTATGAAATGGAACTTTTAAAGCGTGAAGCTGAATTTTTAGCTTTGCAAAATCAGATTAATCCCCATTTTCTGTACAATACCTTGGAATGTATCCGGGATATTGCCCTGGTATATCAGGCAAATGAAATTTCTTCCATTGCCATATCCATCACAAAAATATTCCGTTACTGTATCAAAGCCCCCAATATTGTAACCATTTCGGATGAAATGGTTTGTATTGACCATTACATCAACATCATTCAAATCCGATATCAAAACCGCTTTACAATTATTAAAGATGTAGACCCTGCCCTCATGCCTTTGCATATGATGAAATTTCTGCTTCAACCCATCATTGAAAATGCTATTTTCCATGGGCTGGAACGGAAACTGGGCAATGGCACACTATCCATAAAAGGGACTTTGCTGCCCGATTCCATCATCTCTTTTGAGATTAAAGACGACGGAATCGGTATCAAAGCAGAGCAACTAAAACAAATGCAGGACGCCTTAAAAAATAATCTTTACATTGATAACGAGACGCATACCGGCATTGGCATATTAAATATCCACAACCGGATAAAAACCATGTATGGTGACGATTACGGCATTCAAATCGAAAGCCGCGAACAAGAAGGAACCTGTGTTTTCATCCGCTTTCCCCAGTATGATCCGTCAGTTCAGGGTGTGCAGCACTTCACAAAGCAGTAATACGGTAAGAGATTGTCCATATGCCATGGGCAATATCGGTATTTTTCTGTAATCCTCCAATTGATTGCTGATCCCTGTCCCATAAGAAACCTGATCAACAGTTCCATCCTCACGGATAAAGGAAAGCAATCCTTCCAATGCATGAAAGCCCATGGCCCGATAGGTTTCCGGAATATACCCCAGCCTTACTGCTTTTAAAATCCCGCAGGCAAATCCCGCTGTCGCGCTGGCCTCCATGTATGTATCCGGCTCATCCAAGAGTGTCGTCCACATACCATTATTCATCTGAACTTTTTCCAATCCAAGAATCTGATTGGAAAGTGTATTTAACAGATATCGTTTTGTAGACGGACAGATACGTTCACCCATGATAGACAGAAATTCCGGAATAGCCACGGTAATCCAGCAATTTCCCCTTGCCCAGAGTGCTCTGGCAAAATTATGGCGCCCGTCAAAATTCCATCCGTGAAACCATAACCCGGTTTTTCTGTCATACAAATATTGAATATGAATGAGAAACTGATAAATCGCTTCCTGTTGCATTGCCTGATCTTCTGTTATAACCGACCATTTTGCCAAAAACAGAACCGTCATAAATAAGGTATCGTCCCACACCTGTTCTTTGTTCTCATTGCCTGTGACAATATGCTGCAATGCACCATCTTCCGTTCTTGGCATCTGTTTCATTACCCAATCGGCCCACTGGGAACAAAGTTTTCCATATTCCTCCTTTCCCGTTTTTTCATATAGAAAAGCCAATGTCAACATAGGAGCCATGGTATTTACATTCTTTTCCGGAAGTCCTTCTGCTATCCGTTCTTCGAACCACTGAATTAAGATTTGTAGATAGGTTTCATCCGCTGATTCTACATAGTAATTCCACATTCCACATAGTCCCACTCCCTGCGGCCATTCCCACAAATGAAAATCAATGATTCCAATGGGGCAGCTTTCTTCCCAATCTCCTTTCTCTATATACAGCATTCTCTGGTTTACTTTCTTTAGTAATTCCTGTATCTCGGATCGTTTCATTTTTCTCCCTCCGTTCTCTTTATAGAAAATCCCCTCTGCTTAACTTATAAGTCTCACCTTCCTGTGGAGTGAAACAATATTTTTTCTTTCCATAACGCACACAAACAGGATGTTTACAGGTACTATGGGCATACAACACTGCTTTTTCCAATTTTCCTTCTTTCACTACCAGATCCACCTCCAAATCACCCACAGCACGTAATCCCTTCATATGACTGTTTCTGAAACTTTTGGGCAATGCCGGTAACAGAAGCACTTCCTGATCATGACTTTGAAGATACATTTGGGCAATCCCGGCACAGGTAGCAAAATTTCCGTCAATCTGAAATGGCGGATGCGCATCAAAAAGATTTCGATATGTTCCTCCTCCGTTAGAGTAATTCATATCATCAGAATCTACAAACTGCAGCTGACGTTTTAATAATTTCTCAGCGTGCTCTCCATCTCCCAGTCTCGCCCATGCATTAATTTTCCATCCCAAACTCCATCCTGTTCCGTCATCACCGCGGGAAAGCAATGTCTTTCGGCAGGCTTCCGTCAATTCCTTAGTCTTTTCCAATGTCAGCTCATGCCCCGGATGCAGTGCATATAAATGGGAAATATGACGATGATGAATTTCCACTTCATCATAATCATCGTACCATTCCATCAGAGTACCCCGCTTTCCGATTCCGTAGGGTCTCAATTGTTCTATTTTTTCTTTCAGCTGCTCTGCAAACTCCCCATCAATTTCCAAAATCTCACTGGCACAAATCACATTTTGAAAAACTTCTTTCATAATTTGTGTGGTCATTGTGGTGGTAATATCCAATTTATACGTACTTCCCTCATAGGAAAATGAATTTTCCGGCGATGTGGAAGGGGATATAATCCAATATCCATCACGATCCTTTGTCATGACATCACAATAAAACAATGCTGCATCCTTTATAGCCGGATATGCAACTTCACGGAGAAAGGTTTTGTCCTGCGTATACTCGTAGTGCTCATATAGATGCTGACAAAGCCATCCATATCCCATACACCAATATGCATATCCGACACTTCCCTTTGTCGTTCTTCCCACCGGATTGGTAATTCTCCAGATATCTGTGTTATGATGTGCGGTAGCACCTCGGGCTCCATAATGAAGCTTTGCGGTTTTTGCTCCGTTAACCCGTAATTCTTCTATCATACGGAAAAGAGGCTCATGCATTTCCGATAAATTACATATTTCGGTGGGCCAATAATTCATTTCCGTATTTATATTTAACGTGTAATTACTGCTCCAGGGTGCCCGCATCTGATCATTCCATATCCCCTGTAAATTGGCAGGTTGTGTCCCCTCTCTGGAACTGGAAATCAATAAATAGCGTCCATACTGGAAAATCAATTCATACAGATGCAGATCCCGTTTCCCATGGGTTATATTTTCTAACCGCTCATCCGTAGCCACTGTATCTTCCCCGGTTTCCTCTAAGGAAAAATCCACACGTTCATAATATTTCTTATAATCCTCTTCATGTTCCTTCTTTAGTTCTTCATATGTCTTTTTCTCTATCTGCATCAGATCTGCTTTTGCATGTTCCAGGTATTCGCTTCCCTCCAGATAAGGGGAACAGTTAAACCCGCAAAAGCTGGTCCGTACAACCATTTTTATCACAACAGAATCCGCTTTGCTGATACACAGACGATCACCCTTTTTTTCTATTGTTCCGCCACATACTTCTGCCTCTAAAATCAACGCAAACCGGATCCCTTTTTCTTCATCTTTTTGCGAATAAACAATTGGATGTGCACACTCCAGATAGGAAGGTTCCACATGGGAAGGACAGATTCCTTCCATAATCAATTGATTTCCTGCTACTTTTTCATTTGTGCGTAAGGGAGATGTAGCACCCAATTCCATGGTAATCGCACCTTTATGGTCTGCTGTCAGTTTCATGATGATTGCCTGCGCAGGATAAGAAGCAAATACCTCTCTTTCATACAAAATTCCCTGACAACCATACTGGGTATAGGCCACAGCACGGTTAAGATCTAATTCCCGTACATAATTCGTTATATTTTTTTCCATCATATCCGGAAACGTCATCCATATATCTCCCAGAGGCAAGTAAGACTCTGTATAATCCCCCAGCATATGAGCCTCCAGATAATCCTGCGCTTCTCCAAATTTTTTTTCCTGACACAAACGGCGGACCCGATCCAAATACTGGGATGCAGTAGGATTATTTTTATCCTTCGGATATCCGGACCAGAGGGTATCTTCATTTAAAGCAATGCGTTCCTGATTTACCCCGCCAAAAACCATTCCTCCGATTCTTCCATTTCCTATAGGCAAACTATCTGTCCATTTTTTTGCCGGTCTGCGATACCATAATTTCAACTGTTTTCCCATTCTATTATCACCCTTCTTTATTTTCTTTTTTATTTTGATCTGTATTGTAACACACCACTACGCTGGGAGTGTATTCACTAATTTTGCCATTTTATGTACTTTTTATTGTTTTTACTCCAATAGGTACACCCGACTCTAATTTACCAAAATATTACTAATTTTCTAAAAATTATTATATACATTCCATCTGCTTTTTCTTATATTAGATATCATCTACTATTAGACATCGTCTATTATGCAAGGAGGGTTTTTAAGCAATGGACAAATGTGCATGTAAAGGTTCTTTTTTAGACAAACTTCTGCAGCCCACCCTATTAACAATACTATACCAAAAACCTCTGCACGGGTTTTCACTCTTAAAAGAACTGGAACAAAGCTCAATTATGGATTACCATAAAATTGATCCTACAGGATTGTATCGAACACTAAAAAAAATGGAACATGCTGGATTACTGATCTCCCATTTGGACATCAATGATAATACACAACCACGCCGCATTTATGCAATTACAGAAGACGGGAAAGACTGTCTCAAACATTGGAAAATAACCTTAACCCATTACAGGAATCATTTAGACACGCTAATTCAGTCTATCACAGAAGTCATAGATTAAACTATCACGCATAAGAAGAATAAACTTTAATACTCTGTTTCTAAAAATCAGAAAATATAAAATAAAGAAAGATTGAAAGATGAGGATTATTTATGAAAACCTTTTGTATGCAATTCCAAAAAATCATAGAAAAAGCTGAAAACGGATACTCTTTAAATCGAGAAGATTGTCGCTATCTTCTTCAACTGGATGAAAAAAGTTTAGAAGCCGGCATTTTGCGTGCAACAGCTTCCTCTATTATTCGAAAAAAAAATGAAAATTCTGCTATTATTCTGGGACAAATTGGCGTAGATGTAAAACCTTGTTCCGGCGGCTGCCAATTTTGCACTTTTGGAGAAAAACATACCCATTTTAACCGCATACAAATGTCGGAAGATGAATTAACAAAAAAAATCGAAGAATTCTGCCATTACGATGATTTGTACGGTCTTTATCTGATGACCATGCACGACTACGATATGAATTACTATTTAAAATGTGTTGAACTGGCTCGTAAAATTGCTCCTTCTACTACACAGATTTGGGCAAATGTAGGTGACACAAGCATAGAAGGCTATAAAGAACTTCATGCCGCCGGAGTTACAGGCGTTTATCATGTATGCCGACTGCGGGAAGGAATTGATACGAATCTAAAACCGGAAAATCGAATACAGTCTATGCGAAATGCTCTAGACGCCGGTTTAGAGTTATATACTTGCTGCGAACCCATTGGACCAGAACATTCCGTAGATGAACTGGTTGATAATATTTTTATTGGAATTGAAATGGATATTTTTCAACATGCTGCCATGCGGCGTGTTGCAGTTCCCGGTGCGCCCCTTGCCCATTACGGACAAATCAGCGAATTGCGATTGGCACAAATCGTTGCCGTAATTGCCCTTGCCAGCGCAACCATTCCTACCATGGCCTATATGGGTGCACATGAGCCAAACGAACTATGCTATACAGCAGGAGCCAATATTATTACGGCGGAAAGCGGTGCCAATCCGCGTGACATCAGCAATGATACCGCAAAAAACCGCGGTATGGATATGGCCCGCTGCCGTAAGATGCTATTTGAATGTGGTTTTGATTACCTACGCCGCGGAGATGAAAGTAAAATCCCCCTTAATTTTGATTATTTAATGAAAACCGATTCATTGCAATAAAAAGTGGTATAAAAAACTTACTAAAAAATTTGCAAAAAAAAGAAAGGGAACCTTTATGTGTAAAAAAACAATCAATCCCAAAATTGCTTTGACCATGTTTGGCCAAGGGTTTGACTGCTCTCAGGTAGTTCTTTCTTCTGTCAATGATAAACTGAACCTATCCCGCGAAGAAGCCTTAAAGGCAACTGCTGCCTTTGGCGGTGGTATGTGGCACGGCGAAACTTGTGGTTGTGTCATTGGCGCGCTGATAGCAATTGGACTGAAATATGGAACTTCCGTTCCCAATGATACAGAGACAAAAAAAACTATGTTACAAAAAAAAGCGGAATTTGAAGAGAAATTCTGTGCTGCTTATAAAAGCTGTCTCTGTCGTGAAATTCTTGGATTTAACTTAACGCTTCCAGAGGAAATGAAACAAATACAAGAAAAACAATTGTTGGAAACCTTATGCCCCAAAATAGTTTGCAAAACCTGTGAAATTCTCGAAGAAATGCTTTAATCAAAGAAATGATGAGAAACACGCTTTGCGAGTTTCTCACGTTCGCGGACAGTCGCCGTATGCCTATGCAAGCATCCGCACACGGCTCGTTGTCTGCGCGTAAATACAAAAAAGCGGTGCCAATTCCCACAATAGCAGCAGTGTTCCTGCCATAATTTGTAATATGGATATGGCCCGCTTTTTTAATAGAATGTCAAAATATCCTTTTGATTATTTCCCGTTTTTTGCATACTCTTTCAGCAATTTCACATAAACACGATATTGTTCCGTCGAAACATCCGGAGGTGTCTGATGATCTACAGACGGAACATAGCGTCCCGAACGGATAGCAGGAAGCAAACGTTCAAACTCCTGTCTCATGGCTTCTTCTCCCAGGTGCATAATGGTTTTATCATATCCGCCGATCATAATCCATTCTGGATATTGTCGCCGGATTCGATTGACATCCACACCAGCCTGGCGTTCCAATGGCAATACCCCTTCAATCCCAGCTTCCTGAAACCATGGAATCAATGGTTCTACGTTTCCATCTGTATCAATCAGTACTTTTACCCCATGCTCTTTTAACAGCGGAATAACCTCACGGTAATAAGGCAGCATAAACTCATCAAACAAAGCTTTGGAAAGCATGGGACCATGATTATAAGACATATCCTCTGCAAATGTCATAAATTCCGGCTGGAAAACCGGCAATATTTTTTCCAGACAACGAATATGAAAATCTGTCAGCTCCCGATTGATCCGATGCAGTAATTCCGGCTCATCATAAAAAGAATACAAATGTCCCTCTATTCCAAACAACGTACGGGGTAACCAAAAAAATCCCTCCAGGGTAAGCCATGTGGCAAAGTCCCCTCTTTCATGTCCCTCTGCCCACTGTTTTGCTGTTTCCATTGCGGATTCCAAACTTTCTTCTGAAAACAAATGGGGCAAAATTTTTTCATAATCTTCTTCCGTCTCCATGATTCCAGCCCCATGATGCGCCGGTTTGGGACATTCTTTGCCTCTGGGAGCAATCCAGATTTGCCGCAGTGGATCCAACCCAAAATAATTCTGCAATGTATCCGGTCCATCCGGTTTTGGTACGCCCTCTTTATTCCAACGATCTACCGTCAAATTCCACCATGTCGCCCATTCCACCACAGGAAGCCGATCTGTCACGTTCCCATTTAAAACTGCCTTCATTCGTTCTCTATTTGTCATAACAACTTCTCCTTGCATTTTTTTGTTTTCAGTATATAATAATAAAAAATACAAAAAAACAGGTGTTTTTGTGATTTTTAGGGGGTATTTTTGTGTCAGATCTTTTTCAAATTCCCGTAGATTTTTCCATACATATTGCCCATGTGACAAACCCCTGCCAGGCCCATCAGCACGACTATTTGGAATTGGCTTATATCCGACAGGGTTGGACAAGGCATACGCTCAACGGAGTCAGCAGAACACTACACACTGGTGATTTTGTTTTAATTGATTACGGAGAAATTCACAGTTACGATATTGTCGGTCACAATTTGGAAGCCATTAACTGTATGTTTCGCCCTGCTGCCATTGACTGTACACTCCACAACTGCCGCAGTTTTCAGAAATTATTGGATAGCTGGCTTTTAGGAATGGGATATGTCATGGGATTGCCGGCAAAAGAGAAAATTTTCCGGGATGAGAAACAACATATACGACTTCTGCTGGATCAATTATTGGAAGAATCCCATTCTCAAAATATAGGATATTACCCTATGATTCGAGCTTTACTTGTGGAAATCATTATTCAAATTGCCCGTTTGGTTAAAAACAATCAACCGACCACTTCTCAGATCTCGATTAAATGGATCTTAGAAGAATTATGTAAAAATCCCGGTGCTGATCATCGTCTGATTTGCTATGCCCAACGTTTCTGTATGCGGCCGGAAATGCTCAGCCGATTATTTCAGCAGGAAGTAGGAATCGGTTTTCAACAATATTTAAGACACCTTCGTATGCAGATGGCCTGCAGTCTTTTATCCACTACCAACCATTCTGTTTCTGAAATCAGTCAATTATGCGGATATGAGGACGTAAAATCCTTTCGTTTGGCTTTCCGCCACGAGACCGGCCTTTCTCCTTTACAGTGGAAGAAAAACAACTACCATCTTATCACACCATAACCTTTTACAAAAAATAGCCAGAGCACATACCTTAAAAGGTATCACTCTGGCTATGAACACATTCTATTTATATCATTCTATCACTCATACAGGTTTTCAGGATACAATCCTTCCTTTTTCAGTCTCTTGATCGCTTCCATTACCACCGGTTTATCTTCCCGGTATGTCACTCCATACCAGCGATCCTGTGATTTTAATACAGAAACCGTCGCTTTATCTTCCTGTAATAACTGCTCGATCATAGATGGAAGGAAGAACTCTCCTTTCAGTGGATTCTTTTCCAAAGCCTCTTCCAAAAAGGCATCAAACCCCTTTTCCAATTCCGGGAAAATGCTTGGGGTAAATCCCCACATATTCATGGAAACAGTGCTGCCTTTGGGAAGTTTTACCCATGTTTTTCCACCGTCTTCTGTATATTCCGAATCCTCTCCATGTTTCTCAATCTGTGTTCTTTCATGGATTTCCTGAAGGTATCCATCCGGGCTAACCGTACATACTCCTCTGGCTACATGGCCATTCTCAGTCAATGTATTTTCCAATACATAGCCCACCATGGTATAGCGATAACGGCTGTCATCCTCATGGGTACTCAGATAATCATAAATCATCTGAAATGCTTTCGGTCCATAGTAATCATCGGCATTAATAACAGCAAACGGTTCTTTTACAACATCTTTGCAGCAAAGAATTGCATGACCGGTTCCCCATGGCTTCTGTCTGTCCTGTGGTACTTCATACTTCTGGGGAATGTGATCCAATTCCTGAAATACATATTCCACCTGAATCTGCTTTGCAATACGATTTCCAATGGCTTCCATAAAATCCTTTTCATTTGCCTTCTTAATAATAAATACTACTTTTTCAAATCCGGCCCGGATTGCATCAAATATGGAAAAATCAATGATAATATGTCCCTGCTCGTCTACCGGATCAATTTGTTTTAAACCGCCGTAGCGACTTCCCATACCTGCAGCCATAATTACTAATACTGGTTTTTTCATGTTTTTTCCTCCTACCTATATTGATTATTTTTTCGTTTCTTTATATACTTACCATATTGAATAAAAAAGGAGTTTTTTATGATGTACGAAAGCATCCCTTTAAATAACGTAATCGATGTGGATCACATCTATACCATACACTATTTTGAATACCGAAAGGACTTTCACTTTTCCGGTGAATCCCATGATTTTTGGGAGTTTCTTTGTGTTGATAAAGGGGAAGTAGAAGTTACTGCTTCGTCTGATACCCATATTCTCCGCCAAAATGATATTATCTTTCATCAGCCAAATGAATTTCACAATGTAAAAGCGAATGGCAAAATTGCACCAAATCTGATTGTCATTTCTTTCGGATGTTCTTCCTCTCTCATGGACTTTTTTCGTCATAAAATTCTGAAAGTTTCCGAACAGGAACGAAACCTTTTAAGTACAATCATACGGGAAGCTCGATTGGCCTTTGATGGCAGACTGGACAATCCCTACCAGCAAAAATTGGTTTTAAAAGACCCTCTCCCAGTGGGATCCCTTCAGATTATCAAACAATCCCTGGAGCGCATGTTTCTTTCTCTTTACAGAAGATACACCCGTTTTTCCTCCCCGGATATGAGTCGGGAGCCCAATAAATCCACGACAAAAAATGCGGATCATGAATTATACCATCGCATTCTCGCCTATATGGAACAAAATATTACATCTAATTTCACAATGGATACACTCTGCCACGACACCATGTTAAGCAGTTCCAAAGTGGAACGTCTGTTCCGTACGCGCCACAATTGCGGCCCCATACACTATTTTTGTATGAAAAAAGTGGAATTGGCTAAGGAACTGATTCGCAGCGATGACCGGAATTTCACACAAATTTCGGAATGTCTGGGTTATAGCTCGATTCACTATTTTTCCAGGCAATTCAAAAAATTTACAGGAATGACTCCGTCCGAATACGCTTCTTCTATCAAAGGACTTTCGGAACGCCGGGAATCTTCAGAAGATCTCTGATGTCTCTATCGTATCACGTTCTTCCTAATAGTTATTTACACAAAATCATGTATTCTTTGCACTTTTCCATCATATAAATCGAAACTTAAAACCGCCCGAATTTTTTATCGGCATAATCCATAAAACATTCCCAATCAAACGGAAATAACCCATGCTCTCCTGTTCGAATATGGAATCCGATATTTCCTTCATGGTAACATGTTTCCGGTATTTGTTCTCTGTTTTCTAATCCATCCAATCCATACAAATGATACACTTCACTGGCCAAACGGCAACTTTCCGCTTGTCCGACAGGATCAGCCCAGTCATCCTGTGTAGCAATCGTAATGTAAACCGGTCTTGGTGCAATGGCAGCAATCAGCATGTGCTGATCAACAGGAAGCATCTCTTCCCGATCCGAATATTTGCTGAAATTCTGGCAAAACCAATACGGAAACCGTTCTGTTATCTTTCGAATCGTCTCACATTCTTCTCCTTTGTTTCGCTGTAGTGCCGCTCCCGTACATCCGGAATTGTTGGCAATACACATAGCAAATCTGGGATCGTTGGCAGCTGCCCAGAGAGCACATTTTCCTCCTCTGGAATGTCCCACAACAACGACCTGGTCTCCCCGTACATCTGGATCCTTCTCCAGAGCATCCATCATCCTGGAAAGCCCATAAGCCCACAGCCCTATTGCCCCACAGGAAAATCGATCTGTCTGAACAGAAAGCCTCTGAAGTATGCCCTCCCGCCAATGTTCCTTATCATCCGGCGCAATGGAATCTACTGAAAAAAAAGCTGCTCCAAATCCTCGTTCCAGTATGTGATCCAATGGAACATCTTTTTCTGTCTGATCTTTTAACATTAAATATAAAAAAACGGGACAGGGGGTTTTTCCTTTTGGAAGATATAATCTTCCTTCACACGAAAATTCTCCCATAAACAAATATATTTCCTTCACTCGCTTCCCATCTTTATTGCTCTCTTCTCCTATAATACTTCTCGTCTTTATTGCTCCAAATGGTTCCTCCCCATATACCAAGGTACGGAACATATCCATAATTTCCTCTCTGCGAAAGTTCTCCCAGTCTTCTATCGTTCGTATCTTTTCTCCTCCAAAACAAGTCAATACATCCGGTATATTTCTCTTTTTCCCATTCATATCCCTCTTCCTTTCCCTATTTTGATTTCTTTTATCCGTTCCCTTTTCTGCCCCCATTATATCATATTTTTTATCAAGCAAAAAGAAGCAGATAGTATTGACCTACCTACTTCCTTATGTGTTCTCTGTTCTTTTCATTTTTCTGAATTTTAATGGCGATATATCATACATTTTTTTAAAAATACGCGCTAAATTTGTGGATGAGGAAAGCCCTGTTTTCTGTGCAATTTCCTCCACAGACAAATTGGTTTTTTCCAACAGATTCTGTACATGAATTAAGCGCACCAAATTGATATACTCTACAGGTGTTGCCCCCGTTACTTTTCGAAACATTCGGCAAAAATAAAATTTACTGATCCCCGCCGCTTCCGCCATCTGTTCCAACGTGATCGTTCCTTCATAATTTTTTTCAATATATTCCAAAATCGGTTCTATTGGCGGTGTTACCTTTTGTTCTTCTATATAACTTTCTTTTTTGTCATCTTCCACCAGCATCATTATCAACTGTACAACTGCCATAGCCAGTAATTTTTCTGCTAAAAATCCTGTTTGATGGACATAATCTTCAATCAGCAAAAATCGGTCATACAGTTTTTCTATTTTCTCCTCTGACAAACCTATTATCCCACAGCCAAGCTGTTCTAATATGGTTTCTTTTTCTTTTTCATCCAAAATAAGGTCAAGTAATTCCGTCCGAAACCTGAGGACATAGCGTTCATCTGTTTCCCCATCCCGAATCTCTGAATAATAAATCTGAAATGGTTTCAACACTGCAACTTCCCCTTGCTGCAATGTATGACAGGCACGATCCCAAAATAAATATCGCTTTCCTCCAATTTGGAAATAAATCTGATACATATCACAAAATTCCTGAACCGGCATATCAAATATTCGCGCTATATTCAAATACTGAATGTTTGCCATTTCCTTTGGCGAAGCTGTATGTATCATATTCATCCGACTCCTCTTATCGCATATCTGTTAAAGAAAGAAAAGGGCTGCAAGGCAGCCCCTTCTTTCATAACGTTTATCCTTTTACTGATTACTGTACCTGAACAGTATCTGGCAAATGAGATGTCTGTCCGTTCTGGTAAGCTTCCAGTCTTTCATCCAGAATTTCCTGATAACCTGCATCCAGGAATTCCTGACTTAACTCTTCGTATAAGGAATCAAATTCAGTTGGATCACACTTTGTCAGTTCCACACTGTATTCCTGCCACAGAGACAGAAGAGTTGCACTATATTCTGCTTCAGAATCAATACTTACAGAGAACTGTGGATCAGTATATCCGTATCCTTCTTCAACCAGTTCACGCCATTCTGCATCTCTCTGTACAATTTCAGCAGACAGATCCTGTGGTAATCCCTTTGGAGATACCAGTTCCAGTCTCTGCTCAATTGTTCCATACTCTCTGGATGCATGTACTACTGTTGTCATATCAGAGTTGGCACTGTAATTCATGATATCATCGCCTTCATAATCTGTGTTCAACTCTGGAAGTCCTTCTTCATTAAAGTCAAACTGCTTTCCTTCATAACCATTTTCCAATGTAAACAGTACATCTGGCTGGCTCATCCATTCCAGATACATCCATGCTGCTTTCAGCTCATCTTCAGAAGCATTGGAGCTGAAACCAATTGCCATACCATATGGATTATCGGTTCTGAATACCGGATGGTCTGCTGTCACACCTTCTTCTACGCTCTGCCAATGACTTGCCAGTGCCAGTTCTGCATCTGGATTATTCTGATAGAATTCATTCAGCCACTGACAATCAGCTGCTGTATATCCACTGTAACTGAATGTCTTTCCATTGATAAAGTCAGCTTTTGCCTGGCTTCCATCTGCATCCAAATCATATTCTGTAGAATAGTAGCCTTTATGATATTCATCATTCTGTCTCTTTAACATTTTCTTTGTAGCTTCCATTGTGAATGCCGGTGTTCCAAGACTGGAATGAATTGCCCATTCTTCTTCATTTACCGGATAATCACGATATCCGAAGTTTGTAATATATGCTGCATTTGGAAGAGAAATACCAATTGGATAATCTCCACACAGACCTGCTTCTACGATCGCATCAATAGCAGCTGTATATTCTTCATAACTTTCCGGAAGTTCCATTCCAACTTCATCCAGCCAATCCTTACGAACGACTGTAATCCATGTATATGTAGCCGGACGCTTTGCAAATACAAAATAAGTATCATCATTGATTGTAGAATACTGAACCGTATCCGAATCTACCATACTCTGATAATAGGTAGGAGCAACTTCTTTAAATGCTTCCAGATCGATTGGCTGCATTGCACCGTCATTTGCCCACTGAGAAACCTTTGGATAATCAAATTCCATCATAATGGTCGGTTGATCTCCGGAAGCAATCAATGTACTGTATTTTGTCATAACATCATTTCTTGGGATTGCCACATATTTTACTTCAATATTCATCGGATCCCCAAAATGTCTCTGTACCCACTGTGTCCAGTAGTTGTTGTCTACTGCCGGCAGACCTGCCTGAGAACGATCATACACCGGAATTGTGAGCGTTACTTTTTCGGAAAATGGCTCCCAATTTTTCAGAGCATCTTCTCCATATGAATCCTTTTCTTCTGTGGATGCATACTGTGTATAGTCTACCGCTTCACCTTCTGCACTTTCACCCTTTGTCTCTTCGGCCTTTGTCTCCTCAGCTTCTGTTTCTTCCGCCTCTGTCTTTTCAGCCTTTGTTTCTTCTGCTTCTGTTGCCTTCTCTGTAGCCGCTGCTGTAGTCGTAGCAGAATCACTTCCGCATCCGGCTAATGAAGAAAGTGCCATTGCACCTACCATAGCCATTGCAGCTACTTTGGTTAATTTCTTTCTCATAAAAAGTCCTCCTTTATGAAAATTTATAGTAAAATTCTTTATTCTGAATAAAAGAACTTTTCTATCTCTGTCATATCCTTCTTTTTGAAATTCTCAGCCTTTTACGGCTCCAATCATAACACCCTTTACAAAATACTTTTGAACAAATGGATAAACGCAGATAATCGGAATAGTTGCAAACATTACCATAGCTGCCTGCAGTACTTCCGGTGTACTAACAAATTGTGCTCCCTCGGATAATGCCATGGCATCATTGGATGAATTGGAGACCATATTACTTAATAAATACTGAATTGGCTGTAATGATTTCGTTGTAATGTAATATTTTGCATCTGCGTATGCGTTCCAACGTCCTACCGCATAGAAAAGAGATAAGGTTGCAATAATAGGTTTGGACAGCGGAAGAACAATTTTCCACAAAATCTGAAAATGTGTTGCCCCATCCAAAAATGCGGATTCTTCCAAACTGTCTGGTATGGATGATTGAAGAAACGTTTTCATAATCAACATGTTATATGGTGAAAACATAAGAGGCAAAATGAGTACCCACATAGTATCCAATAAATTCAAACTCTTCATCAGCAAATATTCCGGAATCAGACCTGCTCCAAAATACATGGTAAACATGAAGATCAGAGAAAATATATTTCTTCCTTTCAGATAGCGTTTTGATAACGGATACGCTGCCAACGTTGTGACAATCATACCAAGTATGGTAAATATAGCCGTCAATACTACGGTGTATCCCATAGAATAAACCAATTGTCCATCCTTAAAGATAGCACTGTAAGCTTCAAAATTAATTCCCTTTGGCAGCAGATACACGCTTTTTCCTGATACAGCTGCCGTACTACTGATTGATTTTGCTGCCAGGTGAATAAACGGCAGAATACAAGTCAGACACAGCAATACAATGACCGCAACGATAATAATATCGCTAATTTTAATATGATTTACTCCAGTCACCCGTTCCTGGTTTTCTTTTTCTTTCTTTGCCATCGTTTCTCACCTTCCTTTAGATTAATCCGTCTTCTCCAAGCCTCTTTGCAAACCAGTCTGCTGCGAGTACAAGGATTAATCCTACCAGAGACTGGAATAACCCCACCGCTGTCGCTTTACTGAAGTTATTTCCTGCAAGTCCTTTTTCATAAATATAAATAGCCAGCTGATACTGAAATTCTCTTACCTGAACATTATCAAAGGAGTCCAGACGTTCAAAGTTACTTCCCATTACCTTTCCAAGATTCATAATCAGAAGTGTTACGGTTGTTCCTTTGATTCCCGGCCATGTAATATGTAAAATTTTCTGCCAACGGTTTGCTCCATCAATATTTGCTGCTTCATACAATTCACCGTTAATTCCTGTAATTGCTGCCAAATAAATAATGGTGCCCCATCCCATTGTCTGCCATACATTTATCAATGTATAAGATACAGCCCAATGCCATTTTTCAGTCAAAAATGGGATTCCTTCACTTATGATGCCATTATTTACAAGAATATTATTAACAAGACCGGTATCCGGTTTAAACATGGTATACATAACGTTAGCTACAATAACCCAAGACAGGAAGTGTGGCAGATATAAAATCGTCTGTGATACCTTTTTAAATCTTGGAAAACGCAGTTCATTTAATAAAATTGCAAGAACAATGGGAACCGGAAAACTGACAATTAAATCCACAAAGTTAAAAATCAAAGAATTTCGTAAAGCACGAATAAAATCCTTATCTTTAAAAATTTTCTGGAAAATTTCAAATCCTACCCACTCACTGCCTGCATATCCTTTCGCCGGCTTATAATTCATAAATGCCATTCGAAGTCCCGGATATGCTGCATATTTAAATACAAGAACCACTACCAAGGGAATCAACAGCATCAGATAAAGCTGCCAATCTTTTTGAATATAGTAGCCAATTCCTCTTTTTCTAGGCTGGACGGCCATAATCTGTCCTTTTTTTGCTTTGCTGGCCATTTTTTGTTCTCCTTTCTGTTTCTTAAATTGCCAGAGGATATTTTTACAAACCCCCACAATATTTTGTGATAATTTACAAAATTATCCCAAAAATATTGCATAATTTTCCTGCGAACCGTATGAAATAAAGATAAATTTGCTGTACTTATGTTAATTTAACCATTTTTCATATATTCACCTTCAAATCTTGTATCTAATATATCCAATTTACCCCCCCTCAACTCATATAGCATCAAATATTGCGCAATTTCAATCATTTATTTCGAATTTTTTCATTTTATGTTCATAATTTCTCTTTCATGCAGGATACAATCGCGGATTTTATTCTCAAACCGCCAACCTAAAACCCGTTTTCTTCTATAGATAAAGCCATCTGTGTACAAACAAAATGATATGAACAATTTATGAACAAACAGTTGTAAAAAAAGGTTACTTGAACTATAATGAGGCTATATCAATTGACAAAAAGATGTAATTCATTTTATTGATACAGAAAGGATTTTTTATGGCCAGAAAAGCAAAAGAAGTGGTAGAATATCGCCATTATCATCTCCCCATGGAATTTCCGGTTCTATTAATCAGCGGACAAGACTGGAAAATTTCTCCTAAAAAAGCCAGTCGTCTCCATTTTCATAACTGTATGGAAATCGGGATATGCCATTCCGACAGCGGTACGATGGAATTTGAAAGCCAGTCCATTCACTTTGAAGCAGGCGATATTATCTGTGTTCCCCGCCATGTTCCCCATACAACATACAGTGACCCTGGAAAAGAAAGCCTGTGGTCATATATTTTTTTCGATCCGGAAGTTCTGTTTTCCAATCAATTTCTTCAGGAAATTCAAATTCTTTCTTCTCCCCAGACTTATCAGGATCATTACTGTTATCTTATCCATCAGAACGATGAAAGTTTTTTCTATTCTCTCGTCTTGGGCGTAATCCGTGAATTACGTGCTAAACCGGAACACTATGAATTGGCTGTACGGGGATTGCTGATGACAATATGTATTGAACTGGGACGAATACAAAAAATGCTTCCAAAACAGGAACGGGATATATCGGACAATGCTATGGTAATCACTCCGGCCTTGGATTTTATCCAAACCCACTATATGGAAAATTTTTCAATTTCCGATCTTGCCGACATGTGTCATCTAAGTGAAACCCACTTTCGGCGTTTGTTTCATTCCATTATGGGATATAGCCCTTTAGATTTTATTATCAGCACCCGCATTGATAAGGCATGTAATCTGTTACGTAGTACCGAACAATCGGTTCTTTCCATATCCGAACAGGTTGGCTTTCATTCCATATCCAGCTTTAATCGGTGCTTTTCAAAAATTACCGGTCAGTCACCCAGATCCTGGAGAAATATGATTCATTCTGCCGATCGTGAGACAAAAGAAAAACAGATTATTTTGGACTTTAACGGATGGACGCATCCGGAAAAATTATAAAAAAACACCGTACAAAAAATAAATTTTTGTACGGTGTTTTTATCTTCACATTTTTATTTTACAAATGTTATTTCTGCTTTTTTTGGCAATGCCAATTTGCATTCTACTTCAGCTGCTTTTATAATGCCCGCAATAACTGGACAGGATGCATGTCCGGGAAAATGCTCTTTCGCATATTCGTAAAAAACTCCTTCTCCCGGTTTTTTCAGACACAACTCATAACTGTCAAACGTATCTCCCACCGTCTGCAGCATTTCATTAACAGCCTTACAGGCAGATTCTATTTTTAATGTCACATCCAATCCATCTTCCGAAACAGCTTCCACTTCCGTTATTAATCCGCATATTCCCGGATCAATTTTTACTTTTGTCATAATCCACTTCCTCCTTTATTCTCTTGATTCTACATCACGATTATCTCATCTTTTTAAAGTTATCCTTGTATTTTTTTTATATTTTTTGTTATTCCTATTGATATTCTTACATCGTTTTCTTATACAATATACGATAAAAACTCATTAAAAAGGTGCCGTAAAACCACCTTCATCCGGTGATTTCACGGCACCTTTATTCTACTATAATTCAAACATTTTATGCTTACGAATTATTCTGCCAGCTTAGTTGTCTGACCGTTTTCCAATGCTTCTTTTCTTGCATCAATTACATCCTGATATCCTGCATCCAGATATTCCTGAACAGCTTCTTCATACTTCGCATCAAATTCTTCTGGAGCACACATAGTCAACTCATCACGAAGCTGAATATAAAGTTCTGTCAAAGCTGTACTGTTATCTGTTTCAGCATCCAATACAGTACCGAAGTAGCAGTCAACAAGTCCTAAACCTTCTTCTGCCAGTTCTACACGAGTATTGTAGAATTCTAAGATCTGTTCTTTCAGTTCATCACTCTGTGGCAGATCAGACGGGAATGTCTGATCGATGATCTGTTCTACTGTACCAGCATTTCTTGTTTCAATAACTGCACACCAGTAATCCTTGCTGTTGCTGTAACCCTGTGTATAGTCACCGCTGTAATCGGAAACGCTTACCGGAAGACCTTCTTCGTTATAGTTGAAGTTTTCACCTTCAATACCCCACTGCATTGTGAACAGGTTTTCTTCCTGGCTCATCCATTCCAGATACATCCAAGCAGCCTTCAGTTCATCTTCTGTAGCTGTGGAGGAGAATCCGAGAATCATACCGAATGGGTTATCTGCACGCCATGCGCTTGTTTCACCGTATACAGCATCTGCCGGCTGAATTGCCAATTTTCCGTCTGGATTCTGCTCATAGAAAGAAGTCAGGAAATCCATGTCAGCTGCAATATAATTATTATATGAATAGCTCTTTCCGTTTACAAAATTAGCCTTTGCTGTTTCTGTATCCGTAATGTAGTATTCCGGATTAGAAATACCAGCATTATAATCTTCATTCTTCTGCTTTAACAGCTCTTTGTTTGGTTCCCAGCCAAGGGATGGAATATTGTAATCACCATACATTGCCCATTCTGTTTCATCCATTGGAAGTGTTCTGTAAGCATGGTTCTGATCAGATCCTACACCAGTTAACATTTGCTGATCACCGCCTGGATGCTCACAAAGACCAGCTTCCATGATTTTTGTCATAGCATCCACATACTCTTCACGGGTAGCCGGTACATGGTCATATCCCACTTCTTCCAGCCAGTCCATACGAACAAATGTCTGATAAGAATAGTTGGTGTTGTAATATGGTCTTTCTGCAAATACGAAATATGTTTCACCATTGATTGCAGAATACTGTAACTGATCATTTTCCACCATATTGTTATAGTATGTAGGAGCTACTTCCTTAAAATCATCTAAGTTAATAGTAGTAAGATATCCGTCATTTGCCCACTGGGAAACCTTTGGATAATCGTATTCCATCAAAATTGTTGGAAGATTTTCAGATGATG
This sequence comes from Lachnospiraceae bacterium, assembly GCA_026169045.1. Taxonomy (GTDB): domain Bacteria; phylum Bacillota; class Clostridia; order Lachnospirales; family Lachnospiraceae; genus Fimimorpha. Next base: position 56,768 of record JAPFDH010000030.1, read on the forward strand.
CCAGCAATGCATAATCTGTCATAACATCAGTACGTGTAATTGGCTCAAATTCTACTGTGATGTTATACTTATCACCAAAATTTTCCTGGATCCATTTTGTCCAATAGTTATCGGATACATTTGGAACACCTTCCTGTCCTCTATCATAAACAGGAACTCTCAGTGTTACATTTTCAGCAAATGGTTCCCACTCTGCTGTTGCATCTGCAGAATCTCCGCTTTCTGCCTTTGTTTCTTCTGCATCTTCTTTTTCTGTAGAATCTGCCTTTGTAGTATCTTCCTGTGCTTCTGTTGCCTTTTCTGTAGCTGCCGCAGTCGTTGTGGCAGAATCACTTCCACAGCCTGCCATAGCTCCAACTGCCATAGCTCCGACTAAAGCCATAGAAACTGTCTTACGAAGAGTATTTTTTCTCATAAGATTAACCTCCTTAACCTTTCTTTTGGGTTTTTCCCATCTATTTAATCGTTCTCTGCATATATCAGAAAACTTTTAAATATTCAAATTTATCATTTTTTGTTTTATCAAAAAAACATTAACCTTTTACTGCACCAATCATAATTCCCTTTACGAAATATTTCTGAAGGAATGGATAGATACAGATAATTGGAATCGTTACAAACATAACGGATGCTGCCTGCAATACTTCCGGTGTACTGGTTACCGCAGCTGCCTCGGAAAGACTGGTTGTCTGTGCTTCTGTGGCAGATGCAACCATCTGATACAACTTATACTGAATCAGCTTTAAGGAATCTGAATTAATATAGTACATATTATCAGCATAAGAATTCCAACGTCCTACCGCATAAAACAGAGACAGTGTAGCAATGATCGGTTTGGACAGTGGCATAACAATTTTAAACAAAATCTGGAAATTGGTTGCACCATCCAAAAATGCGGATTCCTCCAAACTATCCGGAATACTGGACTGGAAATATGTCTTCATGATCAACATATTATACGGAGAGTAGATTAATGGTAAAATCAACACCCACATCGTATCCAGCAACTTTAAATCCTTCATCAAAAGATATGCGGGAATCAAACCGGCACTGAAGTACATAGGAAACATTAAAAGGAATGTTAATAATGTTCTTCCCTTTAAACGCTTCTTGGATAACGGATATGCCGCACATGTACATGCAATCATACCAAGTAATGTAAATATCAAAGTAACTACTACACTGTAGCCAAAGGAATATACCATACTACCATCTTTAAACAGTGATACATAAGCATCAAATGTAATATCCACCGGCCAGAAGAATACCTGCTTTGCCACTACTGCCGTATTACTGGAGATGGATTTTGCCGCCAGATGGATAAACGGAACAATACAGGAAAGACACAGGATTATTACAACCAGCATCATGACTGCATCGCTTAATCGGAATTTATTTATGGCTCTGCTTCCGCCGACTGATATTTCTTCTTCTTTATTTTTATCTTTTCTTGCCATCTTTAACCTCCATTTCTGCGAAACTAGCCGCATTTTTGTAAAAAAGGATTATAACAGACCCTCTTCGCCAAGCATCTTCGCCACTTTATCGGACAATAATACCAAGATCAGACCTACCAGCGACTGGAACAGACCTACTGTCGTTGCCTCACTGAATTTTCCGCTATTTAAACCTCTTTCATAAATATATACCGCAAGCTGATACTGGAAATCTTTAACCTGGCTGTTTCCAAGAGCCTGCAGACGTTCCAGGTTACTGTTCATAACCTTTCCTAAATTCATAATCAACAATGTAACGATGGTTCCCTTAATTCCCGGAAGAGTAATATGCCACATTCTCTTCCATCTTCCGGCTCCATCGATCATAGCAGCTTCGTACAATTCTCCGCTGATACCCGTAATGGCGGCCAGATAAATAATGGTTCCCCATCCCATAGTCTGCCAAACATAAATCAATTCATAAGACACAGCCCAATGCCATTTCTCTGTCAAAAACGGAATTCCTTCATCAATAATTCCGGCATTCATCAAAATGATATTTACGACACCGGTGCTTGGTTTGAAAATCTGATATGCAACACTTCCTACAATTGCCCAGGAAAGGAAGTGGGGCAGATATAAGATTGTCTGTGTCACTTTCTTGAATCTTGGAAATCTCAGTTCATTTAAAATCAATGCTAAAATAACCGGAACCGGAAAACCAAGGATTAAATCCAATAAATTAAATACAATGGAATTTCTTAACGCTTCCACAAATGTTTTATTATTGAATACCTTTATAAATGTCTCCCAACCTACCCATTTACTGCCATCATAACCTTTTGCCGGTTTATAATCCATAAATACCATTCGTAAACCAGGATATGCAGCATAGTTAAACAGGAATACCAATATGATGGGGACTACCACTAATAAGTATAACTGCCAGTCTCTTTTGAATGCGTTTGCCCAAGTTACTTTCTTTCCGACTGGCATGGCCATCTTCCCTTTTGCCATAAAACTATCCTCCCTACTTAGATTCAATCTGAAACAGTACTACAACAAATTACTTTATTTCTTGTTCACAACTGTAACAAATCTTTTAACATTATAATATGTATTTTTTGCGTTATTCTCAACTCATTTTGCTATTAAAACTTATCAATTCCAATCATTTATTTTTTGTAGTCTATTTCAAATCCTTGTATTTTTTTCTTTTTTTTTACCAAAAATACTGTTTTTATAGTGATATATGCCCATTTTTCACTGTTATTCCACTATTTTTCCTTCTTCATTTGCTTTCATTTTGCATAGTATCCCTTTTTCTCATTCATTTTAACCGAAGCAGTACCAGCAAACGAAAGGTGTTATACATTTTTTATAGGTTCTTCTTTTATTTCATTCGTCAAAGTGAGCAATATTTGAATATTTTTATGCTTTTTTTCTATGTGGCAATTTTTAACAATCTCCTTTTTCTTTGTTCATATTTTATTCATATATGAACACATTTTTTTATCCTGTTCTCTGACCGCATTCTTCAAAACCTAAGTTTTCTAAAACAAAAAAACAGCGTTCCCTCATCCGAAGCATACTGCCTCAGACAAAAGAACGCTGTTCTTTTACCACTCAGTCAAACATAATTGTAACTGTTTTTTATTCTTCTACAAACTGATCTTTGCCTACTCCGCACAGAGGACAAACCCAATCTTCCGGTACATCTTCCCACTTTGTTCCTGCTTCTACGCCGTTGTCTGGATCTCCAACTGCTTCATCATAAACATAACCGCAAACTTCACATACGAATTTTTTCATTGCAAATAACTCCTTTCATCAACTGACACAATTAAATGTTGTATCGCTAGTCAGACAATTATTTCTGTCTTTTAAATATATATCATATTGTTTCCAATATTACAATCCGTTTTTCCCCTTTTCCTCATAACTTTTGTAACAGTTCAGCCATAGGGCTGTGAAGAGAGAGAAAATTATGCTCGCATAATTTTTCGACCGGTCAGACCTATGAGCTGAGCGCCTGTAAATGAGTAAAACAGTGGCGATAGCCACAATAAGCACACAGTGCGGTTTTACGAATGGCGCTGGCTGGCCTGTTACTGACTTTTTCGATAAACAGAAGGGGATTCACCACAAATTTCCCGAAACACATTGGAGAAATAATTGGAACTGGAAAAGCCTACACTTAATGCAATTTCCGTAATCGAAAGCTTCGTATGACGCAGTAAAATTTGTGCTTCATGAATTCGCAATGCATTAATATACTGATTCACATTTTGTCCCATATTGCGTTTAAAAATATGACTGATGTATGAACGGCTACAATTGCAAAACACGCATAAGTCATCGATCGTAATGGGTTCCCGATAAAATCGTTCCAAATAATTTTGTATTTTATTAAGTACAGAATGATCTTCTTGGTTTTGCTGTACATGCAAATGAGGATATATTTCCTGCTGCCTGATATATAAAAGTTCCAACATCGCTGCCAGATGAGTTATAAGAATCTCCACTTTTTGTTTCTCCAAAATAGTATTTCTGAGATAACGCTCATAATTTTCTTTTATTATTTTGCTATTCTGATGATATCGGTTTGCCTGTTTCGAAATTTTTTCCATTGCCTTTTCTCTGTCACACCGATATCCGCTGACACTGATAAATCCCATTATTGTTTCCCTACACTTAATGGGAACCACATACTCTTCTACACCCCATGGACACATACCAAAAAGAATGTTATTTTCCAGTTCTTTACATACTTTCTCTTGGTGCCGGATACACCCCTCCCAGACATCTTTCCTGTTCTTCAATTGAACGCAATAAGGATTTCGATGCATACGAAACGGAAAAAGTGCTGACGTAAAGGGGCCTGCTATTGATCCAAAATCATGAACGGAAATCTGAAGCTGAAAGGTATTTTCCAAATAGTTCATATATTGGATCATCTGATTTATATATTTCTGCATTAGCGTTCCATACACCTCCAAAGTATGTGCTGTTATCGCAATTCCATACTGTAAATTCTTACCAGTTTACTTCCCCATGTCTCTTGAGGAATCATTTTAACGCGTTTTACAATCTTATTCAACGGAATTTTAACCATACGTTGATAATTATCGGTTATTTTTGTTTCCATCACCCAGATTCCATTTCCATAATCAACCCACACTTCAAATTCTTTCACAATCGTGGGCGGCACAGTTACTGCCTGATCATCCATAAACCGATTACAAACCATAGGATAATTTTTCACATACCATTTTTGTTCTTTCCATTCTTCCCGATTCAGATCACTGTCAAAAACCAGACGCAGATAAAATGCCTGTTCCGCTTTTGGTAATTCAATCACAACTTCCTGATTCATCTCTCCGACCCACGCATGATCTACTCCATCCACTTTTCTTTCCAGCCCATCAATCAGGATACCGGCATCTTTCCCATCAGAAGAAATTGATGCCCCCTTCATGATCCATGATGGTTCCAACCGATTCCAAGGAAGATAGTTTCCATCTTCCATTAAACTTTGTTTTAATTCATTCATATGCCTGTTATAAACGCCTCTCGGTGTAGTCTTTTCTCTAACCGCAATAACCGCTGCATTTCCTACGGCATGTCCCAACATTGCGCAGGTAGCCATTACCCTTGTACTGGACATGGCTGTATGGGTTACACTAATATTTCTTCCGGCAAAAAAAAGATTCTCAATATTCACAGAATACAGACAACGATATGCAATACCATAAGGAGAAGGTGCCGGATGCCAGATGGTAGGAACCTCTCTGGTATGAAATCCATCCGGATCATGATCATCCATCGTCCATCCTCCATAAGCAATCAAATCTTCAAACTGTCCTTTTGCTTCCACATCATGCTGGGTCATAATATAATCTCCCACATAACGTCTGCTTTCCCGTTTCCCCGGCAAAAAACCCATCCATTCCAAATCCCAGGTGTCTGCATCCACCTCGTTTCCATTCTTAATAAAATCCCATACTCCATATGCAATGCGAATTAATTCATCCCGAATTTCTTCCGTATCATGAATCGTATCCTGAGTTCCGCCTATTTCCATCCACCAAAAATTATCATCCGTCCATGCCTTTTTGGATGACAGCTTTAACCGATAAGGAAAATCCTCTTTTGTATACCGTCTGGCCCACTTTGGCGCAATAAACGTTACAGGTTTCCCGGTATCACGCGCCTGCATTAAGCAGGAAAGTCCCATGGTTTTTAAATCTCCTTTTTCAGGAGCAATATTTTCCTGAAACTCATCGCGCCCTTCCCGTCCTACACGATAAACCGCCCCGGTCAATGGTGCCAAAACACTGTCACCCGAACAGTCCGCATAAAATGTAGCTTCTACCCGATGAAATGTCTGGCTCGTCGTCTGCCATCCGGTTATGGAACCTATTTTATCTCCATTCATAACCGCATCCATACAAGAACAATTCAACAAAAGAGTAATATTATCCTCTTCTTTTACTTTTTCCCACAAAATACTGTCCCAAATAGAAAAATTCATATTGGGATTACGATAGATATTTTCCAGCGCAAGTTCCTCCATAATCCCTGTTTCTCTCATATCCTTACCGCCTGCTCCGCGAATCCACATCCGGATTTCACTGGAAGCATTTCCCCCTAATACCGGACGATCCTGCATTAAAACCACTTTTATTCCCCTTCTGGCTGCTGCAATTGCTGCACACATTCCCGAAAGTCCGCCTCCAACGACACATAAATCTGCTTCATGCCTCTTTATCGGAAATCCTGTTTTTTCTTTTTTTTCCACCATAATCCTGTACTCCCATTACAATTTTTATATTATATGATGCCCGGGTCAAAAGGTCTGAATCCACATGAGCTTACTCATAAGTGGATGAAAGACCTTGGACCCCGACCCGATATGAGCATAAAAGTGGGATATATATCCCACGATATGCGAATATTGGGCAGGATTGTGAGAGTGCACAGCACGGAACAATCCGCAGGCATCATAGTTGGGAAGTTTTGACCCCCAACATCATAGTATACTATACTGCATTTTTTCCTTCCTGACTTGCACGAATGTGCACTATTTTACAGGTATCGTGCAAATATTTCTATCATTCCTAAAAAAATCCCCATACGCCGATTACAATTAAAAGTATCGATGAAATCGGGATCAGACATTTAAACATCTGGTATTGTATCAGTTTTTCACCCAGATAATTGCCAATCAACATGGATATAAAAGAAAATATGGCTGAGCATATTCCCATAAGGACAGGACTTAATCCAACCATTCCGGTTGATATGGATGGCGGAATACAGTTAATCGCTAAAATAAGCCCCAAAAGACAAGTTTCTTTCAATGTCATAATGGAAATTGTTCTGTATGTTTCTTTTTTTAACATCCCGTCAATCAAACAATAAATACCGAATAGGATCATTATAACTGCCCCCAAATAATTGGCATAGCAGCCAAAATTATCCTTTAACATACCGGCGGCTGATGCTGTCAAAAAGGAACAGAGTCCGGTAAAACTTCCGATAATGCAATTGGATTTTATCGTAAGTTTTTGACCACAGATACCCAGATTTATTCCAATGAAAAAATTATCCAGATTTACAATAATTGCAATAAAAAATGTTAACATTATCGACATAGCAGGCTCCTGTCTGCTTTACGAGCTGAGTGTTAGCCTTATTTTCTCTTCTCGTCCAGCATCGTTTTTATGAGAGAATGTTCCCTCTATAATACCTTATTCATAAGACAAAAAAATGGTACAGCCAGCCATTCCATACATGAATAATGCGAACGAAGGTCTGCACCATTATCTTGCGGATTCCTTTTTTCTGTGATACACTCCCCATAAATACAATATCAATCCAGGGAGGTATCCTATGTCACTAGAAAATGATATGAAATCCGGTCTTTTGTATTATGAATACGGTCATCCGGATGCCGCAGATCAGAAATATGAAAAAGTCATTGAACAACAGCGGGAACGGGGAAAAGATTTAACCTTCCAGTACAACCATACCCTCCCATCCGATATGAAAACCAGAAACCGACTTCTAAAGGAAATTCTTGGAGATGTAGGGAAAATGGCATGGCTGGAACCACCTGTCCATTTTTCCTATGGCTGTAACACGCATATCGGTGACTACTTTTACTCTAACTTTAATTTCACTGTTGTGGACGATACCGACGTATATATCGGAAATCATGTTATGATGGGACCCAATGTAACGCTTTCTGCCACGGGTCACCCTGTATGGGGTGAGTATCGCCGTCAGGGAACGCAGTTTTCTCTTCCGATTCATATCGGTAATGATGTATGGATCGGCGCCAATGTCGTCGTTCTTCCAGGTATTACCATTGGCAATGACGTGGTCATTGGTGCAGGCAGTGTAGTCACAAAAGATATTCCGGATCACAGTGTCGCCTTCGGTGTACCCTGCAAAGTCATACGATCCATTACAGATTATGATCGGGAATATTACCGCAAAGGCTGTATTGTTAACCCAAGCGGTATTGCTCCCGATCCACACCAGTAACTCATATAAACCACCTATACTACAATAAAGAAAAAGAGGTTTTTTTATGATTCCTTATACCATACTTGCTTCCGCATCCCCCAGAAGAAAAGAACTCCTCACGCAGGCCGGTTTTTCTTTTACTGTTCTTCCGGCTTTGGGAGAAGAACACCTTACCAGCTCCCTTCCCCAGGAAGCTGTAAAGGAACTTTCTTATCAAAAAGCAGCCGAGATCGCCCATCGGCTTTCCGATGAAGAATTTCATCGGCTGAAGGAACTGCCAGTTGATTCTTCCTTCCTTATCATCGGTGCTGATACTGTTGTTTCCTGCGGTGAATCCATTCTGGGAAAACCCAAAAATAATGATGACGCATTTTCTACCCTTTCTCTTCTGCAAGGCAATACCCATCAAGTATATACCGGCGTCACGGTTCTCTTATGCACAAAGAACAGCCAATCCATAACAATCCAAAAGCAAATCACCTTTGCGGAGGCAACTGATGTTATGGTGTATCCCATGACCACAGAGGAAATCTATGCCTATATTTCTACAAAGGACGGCATGGACAAAGCCGGTTCTTACGGCATCCAAGGTTCTTTTGCCATTCATATCCGAGGCATAAAAGGTGATTATTACAATGTGGTTGGACTACCCATAGCCAGACTATATCAGGAAATCAAAACATTGTTTTGAAAATATAGGCTTCGCCTATTCAGCTCCCCTTCCCCTCAATCTTGAGGGGTTAGGGGGTTCTTTTTATTTTATTACCTTTGAAGCATTGTTTGTATATATTCTTCAACTTCATTAAGTGTAGTCACATCAGCTATGCTTTGGTAAGTTTCCCGGCTAAAAACAAGTCCACTATCAGTTTCAAGGAAAGCATATTGTAAACCATCTAAAAAACCATATTCAGCAATATCTTTCTTTACTAATCGTGCATGATTCTGTTCCCAAATAGAATTTTCGTCATTATATAATACTGGCATAAATATTCCAGTCATACCGATTTTTATAGCTGAAACAACATCAGTATCTTCTACCCAAGTCTCTTCTGAAATTGGACATGGCAGTAAAACAGACACCGTTTCACCTGCCTCACAAGAACCTTGAAAGACTTCTTCAACCTCAATTTGCGCAATTGCACGATATTCTTTGTTTCCATTAAAGTCCACTTCAATATTCTTAATTTCCAATACAATGCCTCTAAAAATTGCCATATCAGAAGTGGAAAACACTTCTTCTTCAGTAAGTAGTTGCAAATCTAAACTGGTTTTTATCATTGGTGCCTCATCAATGTACCGGACGACAACATTGGTTGAACCGTCAGATAATGCAACAGTTGCGCCTTGCTGGTTCAAATAGTTCGGCAAAACGGATACCGCTGTAACTATTATAATGGTAAAACAAGCCGCCAAAACGCCCCACTTAATCCAACTCGGTTTCTTCACTTTTTTCTGATAATCGAGAGCTTCATCAACATATTTTGTATCAAGCTCGCTCATAGCGTCGGAAAACTTCTTCGCGTTCATACGAACACCTCTCTTTCTATCAAATATTGTTTCATTTTCTCACGGATACAAGGCAGCCATACGGAAATGTTTTTCATCGTCTATCATCTCACCGCCTCCTTTCCGTTTTCACCTATATACTACGGTTTTAGCGGCAAAAACTACGTCAATCTCAAAATTTTTTCAAAAAAATTATATCATACTTTTTGTCAAGTTGCTGGTAGTAGCTTTTGCCGCTTGGCTGGCAGATCTCCGGCGTTCCTTGCTGTATGGGACGTTCATCTTTTCCTGCTTGGTAAGTCCTGTTTTCATAAACACTCTTTTCTGCACCATCGTTTGGAAAGAGGGGTATTTTTGAGGGATTTTTTCTGACTCTTGATCGTCCAGCAAGCTGTCGTATATCGTATAAGTTAAAAAAATGCCAAAAATCCGCCCACATTGGATTTTTGGCATTTGTTATCGCGCACAAAATGTATAATTTTGTTTTTCCCGTTTCTCCCCAGATTCACTCGCTCTGATTTTCTCTCACATGGATTCGATATTTTGCCGGTGACATACCCACGTGCTTCTGAAAAAAACGTATAAAATTCTGACTGTTCGAATAATTTAAATAAGTACTGATATCTGCAACGGTCATTTCTGTTTTCATCAGCAGTTCCTTTGCATATTCCACTTTGATCTCTGCCACATACGCAGAAAAGGAACTGTTACTTTCACAATGAAGGACACGTCCCAGATAGTTTGAATTATAATTCAATTTATCTGCACATTCCATCAGCGTAATATCTCCTCTAGATTTTCGGATCAGTTCCAAAACCCGCTCTTTGATATTTTTTCCATTTACCATTCGGCTCTGTTTCAAAACTTCAATGGCAGGAAGAACTATTTTTTCTTTGAAAAAATGTTTCATGTCTTCCATTTCATATAAATGCTGAAAACGCAAAAACATATCTTCCTCATTTTCCGAAAAAATTTCACTGATTCTCAATCCGGCATCTTCCAAAACCTCCAAAATCCCCAAAAAAGCCCGCTGTAAATAATATCTCCGTTCCATAATCGATATTCTTTGTTCATACATCATTGTAATAAATTCATCCACTGCCTCAATTGCTTCCTGTGTTTGACAGGTATCCACGCATTGCTGTATTTTTACCTCCTGACTTACCGGATATGTAATTTTGTTATCCATTCCCTGTACAATATCGCCATAACGAGTCAAAAACGATCTTTCATCATAATTCCACGATTCACTTTTCACCCCGCTGATTTTGGACGCTTCCATAGCTTCCAATCTGGCTTTATATGCATACTGTAACATCTGAAAACTCTTGCTTGTACCAATACCCAAGAGCTGCTTATCAATCGTTTTTAATTGCACATATTGTCTGACTTCATGTATTATTTTTTCCGTCTTATCCTCTATGTTTTTTTCAGAACCTTCGCCGACTATAAAAATCAATGCGTTTCCAAATACTTTTGGTACCAGGAAAATATCCTGTTCCCAAACTTGTAACAGATATTGTTCCAAATCAAACAACAAATCATTTTGATCCAATTCTGCATCGGATTCTCCCCACACATGCAGTGCTACAACATAATAATAAGCAAATGTTTGTTCATCCAGACGTTTTAGAGAAACGTTAATTTTTTCCTCCTGAATTGTTCCATTTAATAATTCGGAGACCAGTGATTCTTTCAAAATTTTTCTTTGCAGCACCAACTTCTCTTCCAATGACGTATTCTGCAAAACCAAATCTAGCACTCCCGATTGAATACGGCGAATATCATCTTTTTCCTCTCTTTTTTGAAAAAAGATTGTATTGGATACATCATTCGCCAGTTGTATAATGGGCTTATACAAATGATTTCCTATCACATAAGCTATGACTGCTGCTGCCAGAATCATACCCAGAAGAATCAAAGCTAATGTAATAATCCTATTACTTTCTCTATTAATAATAGAATTGTCATATGTGATTATATAGGATAATTCTTCATTATCCGATTGCAGCATTCGAAAACTCACACTTTTTTGAGAAGAAAGTTTCAATTGTTTTTTGTTCTCCAGTTCTTCCGCATGTTCTACAATATATGCCGCCAACTCATCATCCGTTCCCATAACCAGCCGGTTCTGCCCGTCCAAAACTGTAATCTCATAATCAGCAAGTTTATTCATATTATCATAAATCTCGTTTTTATTGAGATTCACAATCAGGATACATTGGGTATTGGGAGTCGCATTGGGCAGCTTAAACAGAAAAAACATACCACTGATATTAATTGTACCATGAGGCATGGGAATAAAGTCCGGCGAGGCATTGACTATATATGCCGTCCGATATTCCGATCCCTTCATGAGTTCCTTTAATTCCGTTTGATTATCGCTTTCTGTAAAATAATACATTCCACGGTCACTCAATACCCAATCCGTCTTCATATTAATAAGCGAATACCCCTTTATATACCGATTCAAATAGGATCCTCCCTGCAGCACCTTCATAGCTTCCACCTGAATCGTATACTGGCTGTAACCCATACTTTCATTAATCATGTTTACAATAGGCTCTGCGGCAATCCGATCTAAATAATACGATCGGATATTTCCCAAAATTCCATCTACTGTTTCATTAATTTCTTCAATTTCAGCCTCTGCTACATAATCCATTCTGGTATGCATTGCATTATATAAAACACCATAGGAATATCCACCCAAAACACCAATAGGCAAAACGGACACCAGAAACAATCCAATCAATACTTTCCCTTTATATGTTATTTTATCCCGCCATTTTTTCATATCTGCCCCCGTTTTCTCCATTGAAATCTGAAATTGAAACAGTTTCTCTCCCTAATCAAAAGGTTTCTTCACTAAAAAAATCTACTTTCTTTGCCGAATGCCCGTCCAACATTACATGATATCGCCCACCCGAAGCCGTTTCTTCTTTTCCGCTCCAGAAATCTTTTACTCTCTCTCCGGGCAGAACTTCCACCTGATAATCTTTTTTCTCTTCTTCATAATTAAATAAAAATAGGCGCCGTTTTTTTTGGCTCTGCTGTATCCATCCAATCTCATAAAAATCATTAAACTCTGCTGCTATTCCGGTGGATGGAAGCATTTTTTTCAATACTCCAATCTGTTCTTTGGATAATACACAAATACAATCTCCGTTTAAAATCATGCCACCGGACGCCATAACATAACTTGCACAGAACAAAAATTCCTTCCAAGATACAGTCCCATTCTGTATTGTATTTTTCCCATCCGGCCCCAATAAAATCATATCCCTGTTATCAAGCAATACGGTATCCGGATCATTGATCCACAGTCTGCCGTTTTGCCAATTTCTAGGAAAGCATTCCAATGCACGTTCCCGAAAAGCTTTATAGGAACGGCTCATATCATTCGTAATCCGCATACCATGTACCATTCCAATGGAAGGCCACATAGGCGCATTGCATCCCAAAAGGAAACTATCTTTCCCTGCTCCCTTTAAAATTGCCTGCATTCCCATGCGATATGCTTCCACAGAAGTTACATTCTTTTTAAACCGATTTCCAAACGGCATTGCCCCCCCACATATTGGCATCCAATTTATAGTATTTTATATTCCAATCTTCTCTCATGGTTCGAAATACTTCGGTCAAATACCTTTGTGCCTCCGGATGACTCCCATCCAGCATATACCATGGACCACATCTCCAGCCTCCAAATGTGTACCGCGAGGAAGGTACCGGCTTACCCTCTTCATCTTTCACAAACCAATCGGGATGTTCGGTAAACAGACGGGATTCTTTTTGTGCGATAAAAGGAGCCACCCATATGGCTGGTTCAAATCCCTCCTTTTTGATATCCAGACATAACTGTTTCATTCCGCTCTTAAACTTATCCGTTGGGTATAGCCAATCGCCCATATAGGTCTGATATCCATCATCGATTTGAATATATTTCAGATCCAATCCGTTTTCCTTGATTGCATGAAGATTATCATATATATTTTCTTCTGTCACATTCGGACCATATGCCAGCCAGGAACACCATCCTGTGGGAATTTCATGATCCTCAAAAATACACCCATTTCCTTTGATTTCTTCGCCAAACGCTTTCAACAATTCATTTTTTTCCCCTGTAGCCGAAAAAAACTGTTCCAGTTCCAGAATTTCTCCCGGTTGGATTTCCATATTTTCCATATTAATTAGAATACGTATTTTTTCTTCATTAAATCGAAATATGCCGCTAAATCGGTTACAGGAGGTAAATCCCATCAAAACCGCATCGTTTCCTTCCGGCATAAAAAGAATCATGTTATAGCATTGGGAATATCCTTCTTCCGAAAAAAGATGATAATGCTTTTCATCACCATGGCTTCCGGTCATGTTAAACTTTGCAATGGTTCCTCCATATTGGCATAGTTTGTTGTATCCTTCTCCATAACATTTTGTATCCGTAGAAAACGGCATACCATTCTCATAAATTTCCAGTTCACTCACAGTTTTTTTGGTATCTGACGGATTATAAATCCATAATTTACATACATTTCCCTTCCACTTTTGTATTAATTGCAATCCATTAATCGTTTCTTTCAGCTGCATATCTATTTCCCCTTTTTACATTGTTATCTCCTGTATTCCACCAACGAACGATATACATCCCGCTCAAATTCTCTCGCTGTTTTCGCTCCATCACCACCATCATATCTTGAATTCTTCAGATAAATCGCTGTGATCCGATTCACCGGATCCACCCAAAAATGAGTTCCATACGCACCACTCCATCCGTAGGATCCCTGTGGAAGCACATTTTGATCATTTACAATCACGCGTACACCCAATCCCCACCTCTGTGAACCTTCCATAATTTCTGCCGAAAGCTGTGGTGTTGTCATTTCCCGAATCATTTTTTCGCTGATTAACTGTTGTCTTCCGGTATGTCCATGATGCATCAAAACAGCAGCAAATTTCTTATAATCACTGAGAGAAGATGCCAGCCCGGCAGCCCCGCATTGGCATGTGAATGGAATTCCTTCAAACAGACTCCCGGACGGAAATTCCACCCGCTTCCCAATCCCTCCTTCAAATGTATGCATGGGGACCACCCGTTCCAATTGCTCTTCTGTCGGAGAAAATGTAGTATCCTCCATACCAATTGGAAGAAATATTTCTTTTTCCAAAAAAGAAGAAAAGGATTCTCCGGCTGCCAATTCTGCCACCCGGGCTAATACATCAAAGCCATGGATTCCACTGTAACATTGACTGCTTCCGGGCTCAAATTCCAATGGACTTTTGGCATAGTATGCTGTCACCTCTGCCAGACTTTTTCTCTCAGAAGGAGGTAGTGTATAATAAATATGAATCCCCAAAGGCCCGCTGCCTAAACCACTGGAATGGGTTAAAAGATGGCGGATGGTAATTTTCTTTTTGGCCGGATAAAGAATTTCTACTTGATCTCCGCATAATCTTCCGATATTCATCGTTTCAAATTCCGGAATAAATTCAGAAACCGGCATATCAAGTTCTAATTCTCCATAATCGGCCAATTTCAAAATCGCCATAGCCGTGATGGGTTTTGTCATGGAAGCCATTCGAAATAACGTATGCTCTGATACATGCATTCCCATTTTTTCATCATCAAAATATCCCTCATACAGAATTGTCTCATCCTGAGAAACGGAAACTGCTACATTTCCCACACGTCCGCTTTTCACATCTGCTGAAATCGTAGATTCCAGCTGTTTTTTCAGATTGTCTTTACAAAGCCTTTGCACGATACTACCTCCTCCGTTTGCTTTCTCCTATTTATACCAAAGTAACCCCCATAACTCCGATTACCACTTCATTGGCTCTGGCCCATATACTGACCGTATTTACCTTTTTTTCCTTCAGCGGTATGCCAATCACCTGTGCATAAATACCCCCTTTTACACGTTCCGGCTCCCGATCCTTGCTTCCTATCCGAATACGATCCACCTTTTGTTTTCCATAACACCACTGGTCTACTGCCCGCTCTGTTTCCGGTCCCTTTTCCATACTTCTTAAATGAAGCGGGGCAATTAAATCAAACTGCTCCATACTTCCATCTTCATACCTGGTTTTCACAGAAGCATTGGGCACATCGCACTGCATCTGATTCGTATAAACCGCCATCATCAAATATAAAATTTTTCCATTTTCCTCTACAGGGATTTCCATCTGATCGGGGTAATAATCCCACTTCGACACATAAGCAATATTGAATCCTGTCTTTGGCTGCAAAAAGGTAAGACCTCCCGGTATCTCAAATACTCCATTCTGAATATGACTGCGCAGATATTCGTCATTCATATCTTCTACTTCACCGGTGTTGACCACACACCAATCTGCCGGAACCAGATGATACGGAACCTGAAGAGAGCATGTATCTGTTCTGGGACTTAAATACTTATGCCGATAGATCTCACATACCGTATCATTAAATATATGCTCCATTGGAATCCTTTTTTGTTTTACCCCTTTTACATCCGGCAGTATTGTGGATATCTCAGGTAAATTTTCCCGATACTGTGGATCATTCCATTGTTCCGTTCTCTGTTTTCGTTTTCCTGTATACCAAATATGAATGTCACCTTCCGTCATTCCCCCCGGCAGACGGATTTGAATCCATTCCTGATCTCCTTCGCTTTCCGACTCATATGCATATGCGGTTTCGTTTACCTGAAGTGTTTTTACTCCTTCATAACGATTTTCCAACCTTACTATTACATCGGCACATTGCGCAGTTTTGAAATGAATATCTTCCCGGTTTCCTTCCCTGCGATAGGAATAACCAATTCTGGATGTCTCAATGGATGCATGATCCCATTGATCCGGAAAATGAGGAACAACCTGTATGATTCCCTCATCCACATGATCTTCTATACCAAATAATCCCTCATAAATACAGCGGATATACATACTCACCGTATCGGAAAAGTCCACACTTTTTCCTTCCAACACACACATCAATGCTCCCGGCGATACCATATTACAGGAAGAATAAACAGCAGCACCATTTAAAATTTCAAATCCTTTTTGTGGCTGTCCGTTTTGAAAATAAATCATTGCCAGATGAAACAGATCGGCAAAATCCACATCCCGCACACTCCAGGCATACGGAACCCAGTTAGTATTCCAGATCAGTTTTCCTCCCGGCACCTCAATACGTTCCAACTCCCGCTCCGATGCCTCCAGCATCCGCCGTATCTGTTCCTTTGATAAAACACCGGACTCTGCCGCATGAACCATAGACGGAATACTGGTGGACATATGGCAAAGACCTTCTCCCATGCGATCCTTCCATTCCACCAATTTTCCCTTCTCATTTTCCCACAAGGTATCCTGAAAGGAAGAGAAAATGTTTTCCGTTCTTTTCTTAAATATATGGGAATTCCTGCCAAGCCAATCGGCATATTTTGCCATGCTTTTATTGGCACGATAATTATATGCGGTCGCAATAGCTCCAGCTGCTCCGGCGGAATAAACCCCATCACTTGCCCAGAAGTTGGCATAATTTTCATATAGCCCATTGTAATCATGATCAAAACAACGTTCTTCCCAATTCAGGTGCCGTTCGATGGCTGGAAATAATTCCTTTATTTTCTCCCTGTCACCGGTTTTTTCAAACGTGTACAAAATCTGGTCGATGAATACTTCCTGCATATTATACATAGGAACCCCCAGTGCGGTGGGCATGTACGGCATCATTCCTTCACTGACAAATACACTTTCCGGGCTCTGCCGTGCAAATTGCCATGCATCATCCGGAACTCCTTTTTCCTTTTCCTCTTTGTTTTTCTTCTCATTTGCCTCATTCTGTTTATGAAAATATGTCATACCGGTCTGAAACCGTTTTCCACAAAGAATCTCTTTTTTCAGCGATTCATCCACACAATTACCCTGCTTATCCAACTGAAGCCCGGTAAACAACGCAGCCTCTTTCCAAATCCTGTCTTCCATTCCCAGAATAGCCGGTCCGTACATACTGCGCCATCCCATCAAAGGCAGATCCCAGGACCAGGCTCCGTGGGCAAATACCGGATCCAGCCAATAGCCTTCTGCTGCCACACAAGCAGCAGAAGTCAATGCATTCAACACTTCACTGGGTGTATCCAGCTTCATTCGTTCACTTATCATTTTATAATGATTTACAGCATCCTGGAACCGCTCCTGTAATTCGGTTACCAGATTGGATCCTGGCGCAGTTTCTTCACATCCAAACCAAAGCCATACCGGTACTTTAGGCTGACAGGAAAAAATCAGATAAGCCAACTTTCTTTCCGGATCCGTTTTCTCCACAGAAAACCATCCCTGCCGTTCTACGCCGCTACATTCCCCTTTTTTTTGGAAATTTGATCCTATCATCCAGGCATAAAAACCATCCTCCGTCTCATCCCGTCTTCTTACACCGACCCCCCTGTCTATCCAGGCAAACTCACTTTGTTCTGTATTTTTACTCTGGTATAAAATATTGCCGTTTGGATCGGTCTGACTGGTGTATCCGGCATCCATGGCTCTTCCTGATTCCATTCCTGACACACAGCCTACCAATGCCGTCAATTCCAATGGTTCCTGCCCATTCCAGACAAGTTTTATCACCGCACCATGGCCGGTAATGTCAGGAATCGTCTCCATCTGAAGCTTTCCTCCCACAAATGCCTCATCCTCTATGATATGACATACCCGTCCCTCTTTATAATTCATACGAATATGTGCCGCAGAAGATAAAGACTTTTCTGTTCCCTGATACTGAAATTGAAAGAAAACGCGTCCCCGATCCTTTTTATGAAACAGTAAAAGTTCCGGAAGTTCTCCCGACAAAATCCGCAGACGCCCTCCTTCTTTTTCATAATACCTTCCATACAGCGCCCGATTCATGCGTTTTTTCGCCTGATTTGCCTCGAATCCACCATCTACAATCTTATAAATCGTGTTTTCCGTCATGCTCTCTTATCTCCTTTAATAAATCTTCTTCCGTCAACAGTTGCCTCAAATAGGGAAGTGCCAGGAAAGTATTCATATATATGACTCCGGAGCAACAATCGATATTAGAAACCTCTTCCACAGTGGAAGGAATTTTCAGACTCGCAATGGTCTTTTTATCGTTCAGCTTTTCCATTTCCTCCACAGCCAAAGTCCAGATTTGTTTAGCCAGAACTCTATCGTTTTTGCATTTGGCAGCATACGCTCCCACTTGCATTGCCATAAGCGGCATTCCCCACATAGAAGGAACGGCAAGTTCCGGATGGATGTCCTGTTTTTTCTCCTCACTTAAAAAATAAAACCATCCGTATTCTGCAAGCATCTGATCAAAAGATGTACTATCCAACATGTAGGATAATTCCATCCAGACCTGAATGGATCCAAAGCAATTACACATATGATAAGATTGGTTCGCATCGGAAATGTGCATCAGTTCTCCTGTTTTTGGATCATATCCAAACATAGGTCCGCCCAAAAGACGATATGGCATTTTTACCAGGCATTCCACTCCCTTGATGATTTTATCTCTATAGTCCGTGTCCTGATAACGCTCCCATTTTGTCATCCAATTGGCACAATAGGAAGACCAGTCCGGTGCTGTTCTCGCATGAGTAGGATAGGCATCCTTTTCCACAATCGTACGCAAAGGATCAATACCTAACGTTGAAAAATCTGCATCTGCCACTTCATCCAAAATATCGCCCATCCGCTCATCACCGGTCAGATAATACAGGAAACGGTTTAAACCGGCCATTGCGATACGCGGTTCTTTACATCCACATCCCCAATGAAGCACATTGTGGCGGCTTCCCAAGCCTTTATATGGTCCAAAATGATATTGATCCACTTCACTGCCATGTCTGGTATATGCTTCTGCCATCCGGAATGCGGTATGGCTTCCACTGTGTAAAAACATATACCAAAGCCACATGTCAGGAACTAATTCGCTGTTATTCCATGCACAGCCACCCAAATCATATTTCCAGCAATGACGAACCGAATCATACATACGCATGATATCACCGTAATTCCAAAATCCGTACCACTGATGCTCTTCCACCTGTTCTGAAAACACAGAAAGAACCTGCTCTTCTTTTTCTAAAATCCATGCATCCAATGGATTTTTCTTATCTGCAGCTTCCCATAAACCAAATGCCTTTGCCTCACTATAATACTGAGGCGTACACACTAAACGGTCCGGGGTCTGAATCTTTTTTTCTGCTTCCTTTAATTCCTCAGCGCCAGGTGTATGCTCCCATAAAATCAATTCAAATTCCGACGTATTGGCAATTCCAAACGGTGTGCTGCGCAGCTCATCAAATCCTTCATAACTGGAACGCACATGGGTATCCGTATCATAATGGCGCAAATCCATGGCTTCCCCATATGGTGACCAAAACCAGAGCGTCACTTGAGATTCCTCACGCGTTAAATGGGAAAAATCCATGGCTGACGGATATTTTTCCCAGAAATGTCTTAATCCCAAAAAGATTCCTCCGTTTGTTCCACCAAGATACGCACAACCATTGGACCGCATTCCATTTTTTGCCCGGATAAAACAGCATTCTTTCTTTGTCCGCTTCTGAATATGATAGTGGGTAGCACTGTCTTGTACAATCCGATAATCGTCCCATGTAGCCGAATCTTTCAAAAGATCCACAAAGGCAGCATCCTCTTCCCCGAATTCCACATTTTTTCCGTCCAGCTGCTCCAGAAACATGGTTTCGTATTTTCCGGTTGTGCGGATTGTCGCCAGCTGTTTTGGCGATTCGGTGAGATAACCCGAATCCCCTGCAATACGAATATGCCGGTTATACAATTCTCCCTGAAGATTCTGGCGGTATGTAAGGCCGATCCCCTTAATCACTTCTTTATGAGGATTTCCATCATAGAAAAATGTGTACACACCACGAATCCTGGAACTGTTTTTATAAAAATAAAGACGCAGTTCAAAGGGCATACTCTCTTTAACCGGACGGTATGGTACATTTTGCTTTTTTGTAATATGCCTTCCTGTAATCTTCACCACCGTTTCTATGGCATGGTTCGTCTCCAATTTAACGGAAGTCACTTTACTTTCCAACGTTTCCTGTTCCAACGCTTTTCCGCCATCAATACCATGTTGCGACTCTTCCAACACAATGAGTTCTGCTGCTGGACAAAGCAACTCATCTCCTAAATAGACATCTTTTAACACCTGATGACCGCTATAGGGAATCGTAGCACGAAGAACGCCCGTATCCACAAAAATACCATCTGACTCTTCTTTTGCCATCGCTTTCCCGTCTTCTTGTTTTTCTCCAGATTTTATTCCTTCATGTAAAACCAGGTCATAATACGGCGAGGGTGTTTCCACCGAAATAGTCTGTTTCGTCCATTTGATACTGCCATCATCCCAATATGCCAGAATGGATTTATGGAAATCCACTGCCTCCCCATTGGAATCACGCAACTCCAATTCATCCTCTTTAAAAAGACAACCTCTGTCCCAAGGTACACCAAATGAAGTGCTTGTTCTTCCCTTCGCCATTTCTTCCAACCAATTTAATCGTACTTTCATCATGATATCTCCTATTTTTATCTATATATTTATAAACAGCTAAAATGAGCCAGGAAGTTTTACCCTCCCCAACTCATTTTAACTTTTACTTGCTATTTATTTTGATCTGCATGATACATATCATTGATCTCTTGTATCAATTTATCTCCGCCTTTTGCCGACCATTCTTCCCATGCTTTTTTCAGACCTTCTTCATCAATCTGGCCTACAATGTATTTTGTTCTTGCTTCTGACAAAACGGCATCCAATACTGCTCCATTCATGGAATATTCAGCAGAATTATTAATATAGCCAATGGCAGGATTAAAGACCACAATGTCTTCTGCTTCTTTTTCCAGATCGGTAGCCAGTTTCTGTATTTCCGACTGTTTCAGCGGTGGATTGGTTCCTGTTACCACATTTCCCAGCTGATTCAAACCTGCGTATGCTTTATGGAAATTTTTATCTTCCAAATTTAACCGAACCATTTCTCCATTTTCATCTTCTTCCCAATGAATGCCTTCCAAACCATAACCGGTCAAAAGCTGCATTTCATTGTCTCCGATTTTATCCAAAAATTCCAGACATTTTTCCACATCTTCCTCTGTTTTCGCAGCCTTTGTAATTACAAAATACCCACCAAATCCAGTTGTTGCAAGACTTTTCGGATCACTGTTTTCATCTTTTGCCAGACCTGTCATTAACTTCATGGACGCAAATCCATCCCCTGTCACTGCCGGAATCTCATTGGTATTAAAATATTCCCATACTTTTTTTGCATTTCCGATAAGATCTATATACACACCACATTCTCCATTATACATCCCATCCAGCCAAGTTGTGGTATCTCTAACAGCAAAATCGGAGTAAACCAAACCATCTTCATACATTTTACGGAACCAATCCAGCGCTTCTTTGTATTCCTCTGTCTGATGTACAGGCACCAGATTTCCATCCTTTTCCACCCATTGGTTCCCGCATCCAAACCAGGTCTGCATGATATCAAAAGGCCCCATATATTTACATAAGTCCAAACCGTAAGTATCATCCACGCCATTTCCGTCCGGATCTCCGTAAGTAAATTGGTACATCATATTGTACAAGTCTTCCACCGTCTTTGGCTCACTCAATCCCAATTTATCTGCCCAGTCCTGACGATATCCCCATCCGTTTCTTCCCAGTGGTCTGGTACGGTAAATGCCGATTAACTTTCCGTCCACAGTCATGGCTTTATTTACATTTGGGTTCGCCTGGGACAAATTAGGGTATTTTTCCGCATCTTTGATATATTCCGTCAAATCCCAGAATGCCCCCGCCTTTGCCGCAGCCAACACATTGGCATAAGAATCTACCTGCATAATCATTGGCATATCGTCTCCCTGCGCCAGTGTGATTCCCAGCTTATCCTGATACGTATCGGAAGGCGTCCACACAAACTCTACATCGCAATTAGTATACTCCTCCAGCTTATTTAACACTTCTTCTGAATGTTCCCCTGACACCGGTGATCCTTCAAAATCCTGGAGCATAACGCTGACTTTAAATGGTTCTTCTACCTGATTTTCCTGTCCGGAAGAAGCTACCTGTCCGCCCTGACTATTTGCCTGGGTTCCATTTTCCGCTCCTTTTCCGCATCCTGTAATCATTTCCATGGCAATTAATGCCGGTACTACTACTCCCAATACTTTTTTTACATTATTTTTGTTCATGGATAACCCTCCCTCTAAAAAATTAATGGTTTTTCATGCTATACTTTCTGAAACAATACCCCTTTCTTTCACCACCTTTCTTAGTTCCCTTTGTGTCATCCTTTTACTGCACCTATCATAACCCCTTTGGTAAAGTACTTCTGAATAAAAGGATAGACCAGTAAAATAGGTACCACCGCTACCACAGTAACCGCCATCTTAACTGCCCGGTCCGGAGGGGTTCCTAATAAACCATAATCAATCAGGCTTCCATCCGTTGCTACTCCATTGGCTAAAAGCGTTACTCTTCGAAGTACAATCTGTATCACTTCTTTTTCCGGATCTGAAATATACATCATAGGACCAAAGTATCCATTCCAATGCCCCACAGCATAAAATAGAGAAACGGACGCCAAAACAGGTTTTGATAGTGGAAGTACAATTTTTATGAAACACAAAAGCGTATTGCAGCCATCCATGGTAGCTGCTTCTTCCAATTCCGAAGGAATTGCTTCAAAAAAGTTTTTTACAATTATCATGTTATAAGCACTGAGAGCTCCCGGCAAAAACAAGGACCAATAGGTATTCAACAAATTCAGTTCTTTAATCAGAAGGAAACTAGGAATCATACCACCGGAAAATACCATGGTGATAATCACCAGATTCATAATCAGACTTCTCCCCTTTAAATCTTTTCTCGCCAACGGATATGCAAATGTGGTTGTGAAAAACATATTTATGGCTGTCCCCATCAATGTGACATATACGGAATTCTTCAATCCTCTGAATACCTCTCCCGTTTCCAAAATGTATTTATATGCATTTGTGGAAATTACCCTGGGAAAAATGAAAAATGTCCTCTCAACCAATTCTTTTTCCGTAGCAAAGGATCCTGCCAAAATGTAAAGAAACGGAAGAACCGTTATTATGGCAAACAACCCCAATCCAACATTTATAATTATCTGAATCAAGCGATCCCCAATTGATCCTTTTATTTTATTTGATTTTTGGATTTTCATCTGTTCCACCACCTTTCTAATACAGCCCTGATTCACCGAATTTTTTCGCCAGCCAGTTGGTTCCTATGATCATCACGGTACTGACAAGAGACTTAAACAATCCCACTGCAGAACTATAGGAATACTGTCCCTGCGTAATCCCTTTTGTATAAACAAACGTATCAAACACCTCGGACACACTTCGGTTTAAATCATTGCGCATAAGAAAGATCTGTTCAAATCCTGTATTCAGAATCGTACCTACTCTGAGAATAAGCATGACAATAATTGTACTGCGAATAGCAGGAAGTGTTATATGCCACATCAGACGCCACCGCCCGGCACCATCCACTTTCGCTGCCTGATACAGTTCCATATCTACCCCGGATAACGCTGCCAAGAATATAATGGTTCCATATCCCGTTTCTTTCCATATACTCTGTCCTATAATTAACGGTCTGAAATACTCAGGGGAAGACAATACATCAATACTTTTTCCCGTTATCAGCCGTAAAAACTCATGAATAATACCATCATTGATATTAAATAATGTATAGGTTAGACTTGCGACAATTACATAAGATACAAAATGTGGAACATAAATCAATGTCTGTACCACTCTTTTATATGTCACACTTCTCAACTCATTTAAAAACAACGCTGCAATAATCGGTGCCGGAAAATAAAAAATCAGATTTAAAACAGATAATGACAGCGTATTTTTAAACAAATCCCAGAAATCGGAACCGGTAAAAAAATTTTTAAAATGAGTCAGTCCGACAAAAGGACTTCCGAAAAAGCCCTGGAACGGATTAAAATCCTGAAACGCAACAATAATTCCAAACATTGGAATATACTTAAAAATAACAAAGAATAAGGCTCCCGGCAGCAACATGAAATACAGCCAGAAATTTCTTCGCATGTATTGCAATGTTTTGCCTTTGGATTTTTTTACATTGACAGCCATGATAATATGCCCCTCCATTTCCGCGTTTTTAAATGTACCATTTTTGCTTGGTAATTTCACGGAAATAGTAGCATTTTTATTATAATCATAGCAATAATCAATTTGCTCCATATGTACTATATAGCAATACTGTTCTATTTTTTACATTTCTTTTGTCTATATTGTACATTTTCCCTTATTTAAGAAAACTGCCCGAGAGTTTTCACTTACGAGCAGTTTTTCTAAATATATTTTTGATTTACTGATAAAAACAAATCTCACATGGACCCATTAAACCAGACGCAGTATCTTTGCGATAGCGGGTAGGAATGCTTTGATAATGATTTGCCAGTGTATTAGAAATTTCCAGACGTATTTCATTCTCTCCCGGCTTTAACAGACCGGTCAAATCAAACTCCCATGGTCCCATTACCCGAATCCCTGCCTCTTTTTGATTGACAAATACCCGGACGGAAGAAACCACTTGTCCCAACTGCAAAACCGGTCTTCCACTGGGAAGAGGATTTGGCAAAGTCACCTGCTTTGTATAAGCTGCACAGCCGGAATAATCGGATAACCCGTCGATTTCTCCCCAGTCTCCGTTACAAATAACCCCTTCTCCGCATTCAAAGGAAATTTTTTCTTTGATTAAAGCACCATGGCTCTTTCCCTTGTTAAGCGGAATCCGAAGAATAACCTTTACCGAAGCACACTTCTCCCCTTTCAGGGAAACACTCCATAATTCATCGTTTTCCTTTTTTGCAGTACACTCTGTTCCGTTTGTCCATACACGCAGTTCATCCGTATCACTGGGAACGAGCATCTTCGTTGTACCGGGAGGTGTCATAAATTGAAAGAATCCATACATTTCTTTTTCTTTTAATCCGATACAGTCAAATGCCGCCATACCCGGATGCGCATACCACTGCATCGATAAATCAATCTTCTGCGGCTTTGTCTGTTCCAAAACTGCCGCCAAATAGGTTCTTCCACATTCTGTATACCCTGCTGCTACACAATGATATCCTTGTTCCATCCACACTGCATCATCCGGCACATCCATCTGCTTTCCGTCCAAAGCAAACCGTTCCGGCTTTATACTGCCGGTCTGAATACAATAATACCCGGGGTTTTTACAATAAAAATATGTGGCATACACTCGGCCCATTCCCTCTTCTTCTTTTTCATAAACAGAACCGATACTGGTTTCTCTTTTCTTTCCGATCGTCAAAAATTCATCGGTAACCTGACATTTTAAACCGTGATATCCTTCCTGTCCCGGATCATTCCATACACCATACCGCATAGAAAAGGAATAGTCCTCAAACCCATCCCAGTTTTCCTTTTTTGCGGATACAAATGCCGTTTCATAATCCTGTTTATTGAAAAACGGTCCTGCCACTTTCCAGTATGGCCCATAAGAAAAACGCTCCTTTTTCAGGAAGGCCGCATCATCAGGAATCTCCCCTTCACTTTCCGCATAGGCAGCCTTACTGAGTTTCGCACCAATCATTTCTTCTGTTTTCGGCAATTTATAATCACCAAACCGGTTATCCAGGCTGGGCATCAAGGTAAATTTCCATGTGCCGTCCAATGAAACGGATGCTATTTTCTCTTCGTTTGCTGAAAACACTTCATCCGCATCGTCCAAAGACTTATCAAATACCAGAATCTGAAACTCTCCTGCTTCCAAAGGCAAAGAAAGAGATGTTGTCTGATCATCTTGTTCTTCTGGCAAGAGTTCATACCGTTTTCCGTCAAATATATTCCAAAGGGATACCCTGCCTGTTGCCTGGAATGTACAGTGTGTATGCTTTGGCACACCATAAACCATAAAAATATCTTTATCTCCCACACAGCGATGATTTAGAAAAATATCTCCCGGCCAATCATGAGCAACCACATCCGGCACGATTCTCTTTTTAATATCCGTCAGGGCATTATCCACAGACTGTACGTGATTCATTCTGTCTGCACATATTTCATCTACTATCTTAGATAAAACCTTATCCCGACGTCCCTTTCGGTCACTACATTCAGGAAGCTCTCCCACAAAAAGGACTTCCCCTCCATTTCGTTTCAGCTCCAATAGTTTTTCCATCATAGCAAAACGAACTGCCTGCATGGACGGAACAACAACCATCTGGTACGATTCCTCTGCAATTTTCAATACTCCGTTTTCCACACTGCCGCCAACAATGGATTCAAAATCCAGAAAATCGAAATCAATTCCACAGGGATACAATTGTTTTGCCAGAGCAAATGCCGTCTGAACTGCTTCGTCTCCATATCCTGCCTCCACAGATGCTACCGGATACACAATTCCCACATGGCACACATGATGTCCCTGGCTCATCAAAAAGCTTAATCGTTCAATTCCACGGAAAAATCCACCCATATCCTTCCAATACGGCATATGGTATCCGTTACAGGGCGGTGCCCATTCCCACCATCCTCCGTGGGTAGAATAATACATCCCGTGAAGCGAAAGTAAATTATGACCCATTACAAAATTTCGTGCCACAGCATCCGCAAAATCCGCTGAAGACGTTCCCCATCCACTGCCGTAAAATCCTTCCAGCCATACTCTTGGCCTTCTATATAAATGGGCAATGGAACTGGCCACTTTATTTTTAATAATATCTGACTGCAGTCTGGGCTGGTCACATCCCGGTCCCTGATTAAATTTTTGCGTCCGGAAATAATCTCCAAACTCTGTCACATCATATCCACGCCCACCATGGTCACACCCATATATCATATTTCTGGACTCATGCCATTCATACACCGTTTTAAAATAATTTTCCTCCAACTGTATGATCACATCATAATAATCCAGACGAATTTTAGGTGTTTCATCCCCCATATCCATAAAAATAGCCGGAAGAAGGGGACGAATATCATATCCTTTCCGCATTTCAAATTCTTTGGCAAAATAATCATTCCAAAGATTTCCCCGTATATTAAAATTCAATTCATCCGAAAAGAAATAATTTAATCCCTTTCCGCATTCCTCCGGAAAATGTTCTTCAAATACGCCAAAGAACTTCTCACATACCTTTTGTCCGGATAGAGGATGCATGGGATCCAGAGAATATTCCTGAATCTCGGACCAGATAAAGACCAGCTGTCCATCGAAATCCGGACACCAGTCTAATCCGTTATGCTCGATCAGCCGACTGATATCTTTCCATCCTTCCTCCGATACAAAGCTGACATTCAAAACATTCTCCGGCAAAGAAATGGAAATTTTCTTCTGTGCAGTGCATTCCATCGTTTCACATTTTAACAACCTGCCTCTCATTTGCGGAAATTCTTTCAAAATAGCATCGGTAAAATGCCCCTGTCCGGGTGTACCCAGCGTATAATCAGAAAGACTGATGGAAAAATGATCCTTCTTTCCAAGCTCCATCAAATATTTCACCTTATCCCACCAATCATCGGAAAAAAGCTGCGGATCACTTTGATATGTAAGTCCGTACGATCTTCCTCCCTCGCAGCTATGAGCATAATTGATCTGCAGCCCGGCAATACTGTGATCTTTCATACAATCAATTTCATATGACAGACGTTCTTTTGTAATAGGATCCCCCAGCCACCAATAAAATGGCACAATTCCATATCCTGTGGGTGGATTATGAAACAATGCTGCTAAATCATTTTCCCTTTCATACGTTTTCTTTAATGGTTTCATACTATGCCTCCTCTCCTGTTTTTCACAAAAGCTATTTTATATACAAACAACCATTTTCCATTTTTATCCCCTTATTCTACGTTCATTGTAATCATATTGAATAAAAAGACAATAGAATTTTACGACCTGTTTTTGTGACTTTTGTCATCTTTTTATGAACCTTATCTTTTCCTATTCTTCCGTTCTTTTTACAAATGTAACCGTTCAGCCCATGACTTTGCATTGTAATTTTACGAAAAAACAGGTATAATATAGAAAATGTGTAACGATTCAAAGCCATGCATGCGTAAATGACCAGCCTCTTAAAGACACCTTTGCGAATGACCTCTGAATGGTTACTACAAATTGATAACGCAGAAAGGAGATCATCTTTGGATCATTACGAAACCATAAACACCATGCTCGTAGATTTATTTAACCATATCATGGATATCGAACAAAAATCCCTGATTACAGAAGAATTTTCCGATATTTCCAATAATGATATGCATATTATTGAAGCGATTGGTATCGGTGAACCTCGAAACATGAGCAGTGTGGCTCGTACTCTGTCTGTCACAGTGGGAACATTGACCATTGCCATAAACAATCTGGTGAAAAAAGGATACGTGGAACGAAATCGCAGTACAAAAGATCGACGCGTTGTATTTATCCGCTTGTCTGATCGTGGTCGAAAGGCATATGAACACCACCAGGCATTTCACAAAGAAATGATTGATGCCGTTATGGATCAGCTTTCAGAAGAAGAACTGGATATTTTAGTTCTCACGTTAAAAAAACTGGAACGTTATTTCATACAAAGATAAAAACCTTTGAAGCCGGTATTTCAACCGATTTCAAAGGTTTTTTACTGAATTTCATACAATGATTTATGAAAATAAATATTTTTCCAATACCTCAAAACTACAAGGACCGATTTCCAGTACACGCTGGTGAAAATCCATGGCACTGAATGAATCTCCCCATTCTTCTTTTGCTGTTTCCAACAATTGTTGAAACATGATTCCCCCCACATAATAACTCAGATAATTGGCAGGATCATTTGTCATCATATCATACATATCCTGCGCTGCGCTTTCCTCACTTATATCAAAATATGTACGGATAAATTCTTTTAACTGATCCAATGTCCATCCATCGTAATTGATTCCAATATCCATCCTTGCATACAATCCCAATGATGTAAAATAATTGATTCTCAGAAATTCCCGTATATCCTCCTCCATGGTATCCATATAATGATAGGCTAAATTCTCTACATATGTAGCCCACCCTTCTGTATATCCCGGAAAAGATAACAGATATCGGATTGGTTCCGAATTTTGATTGGCAAAATATACATTCTGATACAAATGTCCCGGAAATCCCTCATGGGCAAGTGTCAAATATAAGTTGGAATGATCATATTCCGGATTTTCATTAATATAAATCACATTCTCCCATGCATGATCAATTGGCGGAATAAAATAAAATGCCGGGTTCAAATTCCCCTGAAGCGATTCGTGAACCGTATTAATTTCAAGTGAAACATCACTTAATGCCGGGAAATCCGACACCATTTTATTTTTTAAATCATTTAACATAGCCTCCCAGGTTCCGGACGGATAGGCACTGACAGACGCCTGCACCATAATGGACGGATTCTTTTCACACATATCCTGCATAATTTTCATTTGTTCAGCTACGGATTCTTCTACCATATTTTTTATCTCTTCTATACTTTTTGTTGTCCCCACAGCCATCTGTGCCTTAACTTCATAGTATTCTTTTCCCCTTGGCAGAAACGCAGGGCTTTCTGTAATTCCAGTTCCTTTCATGGCTTCTAATTCTTCCATCACTTTTTCATATGCCGGAATGATAACTTCCTTTACCAGCCTGGTATTTTCCTGAATCCATTCCTCCTTTTTTTCTTCACTGACATCCGTCAGTTCACTGATATGATCCGGAAACGTTTCAATTAACACATTTTCGTCGGGAGTTTCTATAAAAGATGCACACTGGGCTATTACACCATCAACATTACTGTCGCTCATAAATAATCCGGCTTCTGCCCGTTCCTTTTCATATTGAATGATTTCATCAAAATAATCTGGAATCTGACGACATAATTCCAGATAATCCTCCACATCCTCTTCTGTATAAAATGCATATTCGGAAAGAAGAACCGGAATTTGAGATGTAATACCGGAATATTTTCCTAAAACTTCCTCATATAATTCCATTCCTTCCATTTTTAATTCCCGTTCAAAATAATCATTCAATACATCATATGTGAGCTGTTCCTCTTCAGACAACGTTTCATAATCAAAGGATAGCAGTGTTTCATAATTTTTCTTTTCTTCCTCTAAACGGCTTCTTTCCGCTTCGCTATTTATATCACCCCATGTTACAGCATTTTTTTCCACTCCATAAGCTGCAGGATCCGTCACCTTATAGTGCATGGTCAGACTATCCGTCTGTACATAAGAAGTAAATAAACGATCGGTAAATGTCTGAAATGTCTCCTCTGCCCAATCTTCCTTTGCTGTTCCCTGAACAGAAACTATGTTAGAGCGCTCCGTTTCAATTTCTTCCACAATTCTGCCCAAAATACCAATCGATACCATGAGACAAATGGCTATAGCTACTCCCATGCCTCCCAACCATTTTTTCTCCCGTTTTCTGTGTTTCAAGTATTTCCTTTTCACCTGATTCCTCCTCTACAACAAAGATACAAAAAGGGAATATACCCGTACAACACTGGCTGTATCCCCACAAGCCTTGTACTGTAATATATTCCCTATCTGTCTCTTTTAGAAGATTCTATTTTTCGTCAATTACTTATTTTTTTGTTATACCGTCTCTTTCATACGGCATAAATTCTGCCAGATAACCTTTCTTTTTTAATTCATCCTCAATCTCATGAAGCACCTCTTCCGATTCCGCACAAATATGATGAAAATGATATCCTGATGTGACATTCATTAAAGGAACGGATTTCCCACTTTTCAAATCCTTCATAAAATTCTGTACATCTCTGCGATTTCTGATATTCAACGGCGCAGAAACTTCTCCGTAAATACGATGATTTACCATGACATCCCTGACACATCCCCCCAAGTCTACCACAGTAGTCAGCTCATCCTCTGTCTGTTCATTGGTATGGCACAGTTTAAACAAACGAACACACACTTTGGGCTCATCCAACAAATATCCTCTGGCAGTAGCCAGAACAGGATAACCTTCTGTGCGCAAAAGAGCCATATCCTGAACGATTACCTGACGGCTGACTCCCGTTGCTTTTCCCAGAGCCGTTCCTGAAATGGGTTTTTCCGAATCGCGTATCATTTCCACTATTTTTTTTCTTCTCTCTGCCCCATTTAAACTCTTCTCCATGCCACTATCCTTTCTTAAATGCATACACTTATTTTACATATCAAAAAACTATTTTTATTGAAATATCCGTCCAAGCATCTTCTTTCTTCCCTATTATAGTATTTCCATTATTATACGACAAGACATTTTTACAAAAAGCCGATTGATCAAACGATTCAACTTCTCCATTACACAAAATAACGGGTTATTTCCGAAACAATCCATATGTATCTCCAATTGACATATCACCCATGAATTTTTATAATAAAAGTATATTTATTCATATAAATGAAAGGAGCATACAATGTGGAATCAAAAGTAACACCAGCAAAAGAAAACAAAATGGGCGTTATGCCAGTCAATCGTCTCTTAGTCACCATGTCTATTCCTATGGTTATATCAATGCTTGTTCAAGCTTTATATAATGTAGTAGACAGTATGTTTGTCGCGCAAATCAATGAAAACGCCTTAACAGCGGTATCGTTGGCATTTCCCATGCAAAACTTAATGATTGCGGTAGCCACCGGTACAGGCGTAGGTGTCAATGCCCTCTTATCAAAGAGTCTTGGACAAAAAAATTATGAAAAAGCTAATTTTACTGCTGAAAACGGCGTTTTTCTTGCAGTGGTAAGCTATGTCGTATTTGCTGTTATCGGTATATTCTTTTCTCAATTATTTTTCCGTGTACAGACAGACGTGGAAGAAATCATTTCCTATGGCACATCCTATTTAATGATATGTACCATCTTTTCCTTCGGTCTTTTTGGACAGATTATTTTTGAACGTCTCCTCCAATCCACAGGAAAAACATTTTATACCATGATCACTCAGGGAACCGGTGCCATATTAAACATCATTTTTGACCCCATTCTGATCTTTGGATATTTTGGTTTTCCTAAAATGGGAGTAGCCGGTGCTGCTGCCGCTACAGTATTCGGACAAATCGTTGCCATGATTCTGGCATTCTATTTAAATAAGACAAAAAATGATGAAATTCAATTAAAGATAAAAGAGTTTCGCCCACATCTTCCTACAATCCGGGATATTTATGCCGTCGGAATTCCTTCTATTATCATGGCATCCATCGGTTCCGTCATGACTTTCGGAATGAATAAAATCCTAATTGCATTTTCCACTACTGCTACTGCTGTATTCGGCGTTTACTTTAAACTCCAAAGTTTTGCGTTCATGCCTGTATTTGGTCTGAACAACGGCATGGTACCCATTGTTGCATATAATTTCGGTGCCAAAAAACCGAAACGTCTTATTAAAACCATAAAACTCAGTATCGCTTATGCAGTAGGAATCATGGTAATTGGTTTTATTATTATGCAGGTCATACCGGACAAGCTGCTTTTAATCTTTAACGCTTCCGACCATATGCTGGATATCGGTGTTCCGGCTCTTCGAATCATCAGTTTCAGTTTTCTTCTGGCCGGATTCAGCGTCATCTGTTCTTCCGTCTTTCAGGCACTGTCCCATGGATTTCTGAGTCTGTCCGTCTCCTTAATCCGACAATTGGTGGTATTGCTGCCTGTGGCATTTTTATTTTCTCTTACAGGAAATCTGGATCTGATCTGGCTGGCATTTCCCATTGCCGAATTGGTTTCTGTCACTTTATGTGCAATCTATCTTCGCCATGTATATAAAAAAGAAATTCATCCGCTGTATGACTGATCCCTCAAGGATTCCCCATATTGTGGATAGACAATTGTTTTTTTCTGTACTATAATGAACAAACAGGCAGGCACTCATATAGGACCCTGCAGAATGGAGGAAAAAAAATGAATAAGAAACCGTACTACATTACCACAGCAATTGCATATACATCCGGTAAGCCGCATATCGGCAACACCTATGAAATCGTGCTGGCCGACAGCATTGCCAGATACAAACGAATGCAGGGATATGATGTACGTTTTCAGACCGGAACCGATGAACATGGCCAAAAGATCGAAGATAAAGCCATTGAGGCTGGTGTGTCTCCCCAGGAATTTGTGGATCAGACAGCCGCTGAAATCAAACGGATCTGGGATCTGATGAATACTTCTTACGATAAATTTATCCGCACCACTGATAAAGACCATGAAGCCCAAGTCCAAAAAATATTCAAAAAATTATATGACAAAGGCGATATTTATAAAGGGGAATATGAGGGTATGTACTGTAAGCCCTGTGAATCCTTCTTTACTGCATCCCAGCTTGTGGATGGAAAATGCCCGGATTGCGGTCGGGAAGTAGAACCGGCAAAAGAAGAAGCATACTTCTTTAAAATGAGTAAATATTCCCAGAAATTAATTGATTATATTAATGAACATCCTAATTTCATCCAGCCGGAATCCAGAAAAAATGAAATGATGAATAATTTCCTTCTGGCAGGCCTTCAGGATCTGTGTGTATCCAGAACCTCCTTTAAATGGGGAATTCCGGTAGACTTTGATCCAAAACATGTGGTATATGTCTGGATTGATGCCCTGACAAACTATATCACAGGTCTGGGATTTGATCTGGACGGAAACAGCGATCCTATGTTTGAAAAATATTGGCCGGCAGACGTTCATCTGATCGGAAAAGATATTCTTCGTTTCCATACCATTTATTGGCCAATCATGCTGATGGCTTTGGATCTTCCTCTTCCTAAACAGGTATTTGGACATCCATGGCTTCTGCAAAATGATGGAAAAATGAGCAAATCCAAAGGAAATGTAATTTATGCCGATGAATTGGTGGATTTCTTTGGCGTGGATGCAGTCCGTTATTTTGTACTTCATGAAATGCCATTTGAAAATGACGGTGTCATCAGCTGGGAATTAATGATCGAACGTATGAATTCCGATCTGGCAAATACTCTGGGAAATCTTGTAAATCGTACCATTTCCATGTCCAACAAATATTTTGATGGCGTGGTTACCCATACAAATGTTACCGAACCGGTGGATGAAGAATTAAAAACAGTTGCCATGGATGCCGTCAAAAAGACCGGTGAAAAAATGGATAAGCTGCGTGTGGCAGATGCCATTACAGAAGTATTTACTCTCTTTAAGAGATGCAATAAATATATTGATGAGACAACTCCATGGGCACTGGCAAAAGATGAAGCGAAAAAAGACCGTCTGGCTGAAGTACTGTATAATCTGACAGAAAGTATTACCATCGGTGCCAGCCTTCTTTCTTCCTTTATGCCTCAGACAGCAGAGAAAATCGCATCCCAGCTTCATACTTCCCTGAGAACAGAAGAAGAATTGGATCATTTTGGAGTATATACATCCGGTACAAAGGTAACCGATCAGCCGGAAATTTTATTTGCAAGACTGGACGTGGAAAAAACCATGGAAAAAGTCAATGCCCTGATGGAATCCAAGAAGCCAAAGGATGAAACACCGGAAGAACCTGTCATTGATATCGAGCCCAAAGAAGAAATCACCTATGATGATTTTATGAAAATGCAATTTCAGGTAGGTGAAATCATTGCCTGTGAAGAAGTAAAGAAATCCAAAAAGCTTCTGTGTTCTCAGGTAAAAATCGGTAGCCAGGTAAAACAGATTGTATCCGGCATTAAAGCTCATTACACAGCAGAAGAAATGGTTGGCAAAAAGGTTATGGTTCTTGTCAATCTGAAACCAGCCAAACTGGCCGGTGTATTATCGGAAGGTATGCTGTTATGTGCGGAAAATGAAAATGGAGAATTGGCACTTATGGTACCGGAAAAAGACATGCCATCCGGTGCTGAAATCTGCTAAAAGGAAAAAGACACTTATTTCCATAAAAATAGTACAGCCTCGGGATATAAAAGTCCCGAGGCTGTACTATTTTAACCCACCAATTCCATAGCCATCTTACTAAATTCCCATAAACGCTCCGGATGTCCCTGTACGGAGCTATTGTCTTTCAAAATGAATTCCAATCCACGATGATATTCTTTGGCAGCATCCATCGTATTTTTCATTTCTTTTTTCATCGTATCCATATCGCCGCATGCTGCCAAAGCGGGATTCGGCTTATTAGACATAATCCTTCCCTGCGGCAGATTTTCTGCAAATTTCCACGGATCACTCCATGGACTGCAGGAAACTTTCCGCACATTTGGCAGTTCTTTGATCAGATCCAGACGGTCATCCAGTTTTTCGCAGCATCCATAATATACATTTCCAAATTGTTCAAATATCCGTTTCATATATGGCAGCTCAAATTCTTTCGTAACATCAGGGGAAACAGAAGTAAACAATTGAGCCATTCCAAATGCCCAGCTGTTTTGAGAAATTCCCCTTCGATCTTTCTCAACAGAAAATGGCTGCTGAATGGTTTGGGAACAATGACAGCTTCCGCTGGTTACATCAAACAATCCCTGTTCATTCCCCTGGCGGATCCAATTTATGGCTACATCTGTCATCCGTTCCATTATAGCATGTAAAATTTCCGGCTCATCCAACAACATATAATAGCATTCTTCCACACTTTGCCATTGGCTTATGGTATCCCAAAATCCACAATGAAGACTGATACCTTCCCAGTATACCGGACAGATACCATCAAAAATACTGTGCGCCATTTCCATTACGTTCTGTTCTTTCTCTTTATCCGCCCGAAGTACCGTCCTTTGAATCTTATTTACATCCTCCAACGATTCAAATTGTTTTCTATAGGCATGGGATACAATATCATTTCTTTCATCCGTCCTACTAATTTCTTCCTGAATCAGAATTCCAAAAGAACGGTAATTGGGATCTTCCAGAATATGCGGAAGCAACATGTATGGCGGAAGAAGCATATCTGCCCGCATTCGCTCATACTGATATAATTTTCGACGCAATCTTTGTTCCACACGCCTCCAGTACGGATCTTCAATCTGACAGATCAGGCTTCCATCCACATCCATTTCATGCCATGGAATCTGATCAATCAATACCATCGGGCGCTGACTCTCCCCATTGTTATGCGCAATCCATAACTTTTGTGTTTCCTCCTGTTGTGCACAAACGGCATATACCATATATCTCTTTGCAAGTTCCTGAAGCAGTTTTCTATCTTTTTCAGTCAGCATATCGTCAAACCCCCTTTTTCCGTTTAGCCTTAATAGCAGGAAGCCATACATTCGCAAAAGATTCGCCTCATAAAGGCGCTTTTGCAAATGGGCTTTGAATAGTTACTATTATATCTATAGAAAATGATATTTGAAACGACAATTTCTTGATATTATGGTATAATAATTGATATGATATTACAAAATGGTTTCTAGACAGTACTATAAGAAAGGAAACACACTTTATGATTTTACTGATGAAAGGACAAGGCATACAACAAAAAACCTGGCAGGTAAATGAAACTGTCGCCGCAGGGTATTCCAGAATATATTTTATTGAATCCGGCAATCTTTTTTATGAAGAAGGTGGTTGTATACGCTCCCTTTCTCCTCAAACCCTTTATATTTTTCCTGCTGTCGTTCCCTATCGCATGTGGTGTGATCATCCCTTTTCCTGTCTTTGGTTTCATATTGATCTTTTTCCGATCCGTCTCTCTTCCCTTATTCAGCTGCAAATTGACTCTGATTCTGTCTTAAAATTGTATTTACAGCTTCTTGAACAGTTATTCATGGAGAACTTGCAGGAAGAAATTTTCTGTAACAATACGATCACAGCTTTCATCCAATATTTACAAAAAACATACCTTCCCCGGCAACAGATTCCCATGATACAGGCAGTAAACTATATACGAAAGCATTTTCGTGAACAGAATCTGACAATCAATGAACTCAGTTCCCATCTTGGTTATACACCGGAGCACTTTATCCGCACTTTCACAAAAGCTCTTGGCATCACTCCTTACCAATATCTGCTCAATATGCGGATGTATGAAGCACGCCGTATGCTTTTGGAAAATAATCCCGTCGGAAAAACCGCCCGCGCAGTAGGATATGAAGATGTGCGTTCTTTTTCCCATGCGTTTCAGAAAAAATATGAGATATCTCCCAGTCAATTTAAAAAAGAAATGACTATCTATCTTTGAATCCCTCACCCACTACTTCATTGGATTCCAAAATAATAACAAATGCTTTTTCGTCAATCTCTTTCACGGCTTCCCGTATAACAAACATTTGCTTATTATTACATGCGCATAAAACTACTTTTTTCTCCTCTTTTGAAAAACTTCCTTCTGCCTTTAGATATGTGGATCCTCTTCCAGTCAATTGATCAATGGTCGACGATACTTCCTGAGGAAACTCTGTGATAATCAAGGCCATCTTTCCGGCATCCACACCATACATCACCTTATCTACCACGACTGCCAAAATATAGCTGACAATGGTTCCATAAATGAGCCCGTCCACATCTTTTGATACCATAATGGTTCCAATAATTACCACTAAAATATCCGCAACAAAAGAAATTTTTCCCAGAGAAAAATGGGGAAATTTTGCTTTTACTGACATATAAATAAAATCCACTCCACCTGTAGAGGAATTTCTCATATATATCAAAGCAAATCCCAACCCTGAAAGAACTCCGGTACAGATGGCAGACAACATACGATCTCCTTCATAAACCGGAAACAGCGGAGCTATATAATCCATGATGAATGATGTAATCAATATGGTTCGAATCGACCGTAAAAAGAATTTTCTTCCTAAAATCGGAAAGCAAGCCAATGCAATCGGTATATTAAGAATCATGACTACCAAACCGATTGGAGTACCAAATAAATGATAAAAAATTAAAGCAATTCCATTTAATCCCACCATAGGAAACTTAGATGCAGCAGCAAAATTGTACGTTCCCAAGGCAATGAGAATTCCTCCCACAATATCAATAAAAATATCCACAATCCATTTTTTTCTTTTTAAAAGCATCCTATACCTCCTGTCTTTTCCCATTCTTTTACAAAAAAAAACATTTGCCCATTATAAACAGCCCCAAAGAATATCATTTTCTGATATTCTCATGCATTTATAATTCGCAAATGCTCTTCTTTCTTTAGTATACGTTTTTCCTGCATATCTGTCAAGATTTCACCCTACCACCGGTCTTTTTGAAAAAGCCCTTTTATCCTCCTTAAAATCCATATGGACAAGCGTTTTTTTTCGGCATATAATTTTTAATATATTTATTGACCCCAACATCATTTATTTTTACAAGGAGGTTTTTCTATGAATCAATCCAGTTCTCCCGCGTCCATATCTTCCGCTCAACCCACATTGGAAGAAGTACGTACCCGGTTTCAAAATGACCGTTTTGCCACCGAATCCGGTGCTATCATTGACGAAATCAGGGACGGATATGCTCAGTGCAGTATGCCCATCTTACCCTGTCACCGAAATGCTGCCGGTGCCGTCATGGGTGGTGCTATTTTTACCTTGGCAGATTTTGCATTTGCAGTAGCTGCCAACTGGAATAAACCCCTTCATGTTTCCCTCTCGTCCCAAATCACGTATCTTTCATCTGCAAAAGGAACAACTCTTATTGCCCAGGCCCAGTGTATTAAAAGCGGGCATTCCACATGTTATTATGAAATTAATGTCCGAGACGACCGGGATCGCTTAATTGCCCATATTACCACGACCGGGTTCCGCGTTTAGATTGCCCATATACAAGCATCTGCACACGGCTCGTTGTCTGCGCGTAAATAAAAGATAGCAGTTCAGCCCGCGCCATTCGTAAAACTGAACTGTTACAATAAAAGTCTGGCAGAATAATACTATAATTATACATCCTGCCAGACCTTTATTTTTTTGTAGCAGTTCAGCCATAGGGCTGTAACGGGAGAGAAAATTATGCTTGCATAATTTTCTCTCCCGGTCAGACCTATGAGCTGAGCGCCTGTAAATGAGTAAAACAGTGGCGACAGCCACAATAAGCACGCAGTGCGGTTTTACGAATGGCGCGGGCTGAACTGTTACATTTTTTTACCAACACATTTCTTCGTTGCTGTACAACTCCAGTCCGCCGTCCTGGATCGCTTTTGCTGCTGCTATCCCATCGGATACTTTAACAATCATGGCACGACGATTTTCTGAAGCCAATGCATACATATATTCAATATTCAGACCCTGACTGCATAAAATATGGGTCATCTTATGCATTTCTCCCACCTTATCTTCCAATTTCACTGCCAATACATCGGTCAGCATAGCTGAAAAACCTTTGTTTCGCAATGCATCTTTGGATTTTTCAGGATCGGAAACAACCATGCGCAGCATTCCATATTCTGTAGTATCCGCCATACTCAAAGATAAAATATTGATTCCTTCCTCTTTGAGGACTTCCGTCACCTGTTCCAGCCTACCTTCACGGTTCTCAATAAAAACGGATAACTGTTTTACAAACATTTTCCTTCCTCCTTTTCCCAACACTCAAGCACTTTTTATTCCATTTTTCTTTTGTCAATTACATGCTTTGATTTTCCCATACTACGTTCCAGCCCCTTAGGTTCTACCAGTTTTACCTTTACAGCTAAACCAATAGCCTGTTGGATTACATGCGCAATTTTTCCTGTCAGATTTTCCAGCTCTCTGATTTCATCTGAGAAAAAGCGTTCTTCCACCTCTACATGAACTTCCAATGTATCCAGATTATTGACACGATCCACGATCATCAGATAATGTGGTGTTGTCCCTCCCATCTCTAAAAGAGCTGCCTCAATCTGTGATGGGAAAACATTAACTCCACGAATGATCAGCATATCATCGCTTCTTCCCTTGAACCGGGCGATCCTTGCCGTCGTTCTTCCGCAATCACAGGGACTGTGGTCAATACTGGTCAAATCCTTAGTGCGATAACGGATTAAAGGGATTCCTTCTTTTGTGAGAGTGGAAAATACCAATTCCCCTGTCATACCGTCCCGCAAGGGTTTTAATGTATGTTCATCCACAATTTCCGGCAGAAAATGATCTTCATGAATATGAAGCCCTTTGTGATACTCACAATCGGCGGCTACACCCGGTCCCATCACTTCGCTGAGTCCATAAATATCATGAGCATGAATTCCCAATTTTTGCTCAATGGATGTTCTCATATTTTCTGTCCAGGGTTCTGCTCCATTTAAAGATGCTTTTAATTTTATTTTATCTTTTACGCCCATTTCTTCAATAGTTTCCGCTATATGAAGCAAATAGGATGGTGTACACATAATTCCAGTCACACCAAAATCTACCATCATAGTAACCAGTTTTTTTGTATTTCCGGTGGACATAGGAACCACTGTGGCTCCCATTTTTTCTGCTCCGTAATGAGCTCCCAAGCCACCGGTAAATAGTCCATATCCGTATGCTACCTGAATGATATCATTTTTTCCAAGTCCTGCCATGGATATGCACCTGGCCACACATTCGCTCCACACATCAATATCTTTTCTTGTATATCCTACTACGGTAGCTTTCCCTGTGGTACCGCTGGAAGCATGAATTCTGGTGATCTGAGAGTTCGGAACAGCAAACATGCCAAACGGGTATGTATCACGCAAATCATCTTTTGTCGTAAATGGCAATCGCTCCAAATCTTCTATTCCACGAATGTCACCCGGTTCCAAACCGACCTTCTGCATTTTCTTTCGGTAAAACTCAACATTATGATACACCCGATCCACGAGTTTTACCAGTCTTGCACTCTGCAAATTTGCCATTTCATCCCGGCTCATACATTCTTTTGTCTCATTCCATATCATGTTCCAAAACCTCCGCACCATATATTTTTCTGCCCAACTTATTTCCCTTTATTCATTTCCAGTATAAATTATCAGACAGAAAGCCCGTATCCGATCTCAAACGCCTTTTTATTTACTTCCACAGTTTTTTCCGGAACCGTAGTTTCAATTACATGAATCCATGATTCCTTGGCAAATCCCATATGCCTTGCTGCTGCCCCTAAAACGATGACATTAAATGCCTTTGGCATACCCATTTTTTTTGCTTCCTTTGTAGCCTCTACCACAATCGTTTTTCTCGATGCTTTTAATGTATCAATAATATTTTCCGGATAAGAAGCCACTCTTGTCACCACTGTAATGGGATCAATTCTCCAGTCATTTACGATTACCACACCATCTTTTTTTAAGAAATGAAGATAACGCAACGCTTCCAAACGCTCAAATGCTATCAATACATCAGCCTGACCTTCTTCCACAATTGGTTCCGCTACCTTTTCTCCATAGCGGACAAAAGTAACCACACTGCCTCCCCGCTGCGCCATTCCATGCACTTCAGATAATTTTACATCAAAACCGGATATTGTCGCCAATTTTCCCAAAATACGGCTGGTCAAAAGCGTTCCCTGACCACCGACTCCTACAATCATAATATTTTTGTTATCCATACAAATCCTCTTTCCTTAATT
This sequence comes from Lachnospiraceae bacterium, assembly GCA_026169045.1. Classification (GTDB taxonomy): domain Bacteria; phylum Bacillota; class Clostridia; order Lachnospirales; family Lachnospiraceae; genus Fimimorpha. The sequence goes on from JAPFDH010000030.1 coordinate 98,776, forward strand.
TCTTTCCGTTTTCTCTATAGCATGGAATTTACAAAGCTGCATACACAGTCCGCATCCATTACACATGGTCTCATCAATGGAAATCGTACCATCTTCGTTTCTGGTAAGAGCCGGGCAACCTGGTTTCAGACAAGCCCCACATTTCTTACATTGATCCGAATTCGGACGACAGACATTGGGGAATTTTACACCTTTTAACAATGCACACGGCGCCTTTGTAATAATAACAGACACGGCATCCCTTTTTGTCTCCTGTCGTATTATCTTCGTCAGCTCTTCCTGATCAAACGCATCCACTTCATAAACATGTTCAATTCCAAGAGACCGGCAAAGTTGATAAATATTAATAGCCGGAACTACCTGCCCCTTCAGCGTTTTCCCTGTGGCTGCATGATCCTGATGTCCGGTCATTCCTGTTGTGGAATTATCCAAAATCAACACCGTTCCGGATGACTGATTATAAACCATATTCATAAGTGAATTGATACCAGTATGCATGAAAGTGGAATCTCCAATCACAGCCACCCAATTTTTTATGTATTCTTTTCCCTTCGCTTTTTCCATACCATGAAGGGTACTGATGCTGGCTCCCATACAGATCGTCGTATCAATGACGCTAAGAGGAGCAACTGCTCCCAGTGTATAACAACCGATATCACCGGCTCCATGAATTTTCAGTTTATTTAATACCGTATAGACACTTCTATGGGGACATCCCGGACAGAGAATGGGGGGACGAGCCGGAACCTGGGCAGGAGTATCAACCTCATTCTTTTCTCCCAGTACCTTTTCCCGAATCATATTGGCACTATATTCACCCTGCACAGTAAAAATCTCTTTTCCCACTGCCTTTGATATTCCCCAGGATTTTACCTGCTCTTCGATTACCGGTTCCAATTCTTCCACAATATAAAGTCGATCCACATTGGATGCAAACTCTTCAATCAACTTTCTGGGAAGCGGATGTACCAGCCCCAGTTTTAATACAGAAGCATTAGGCATAGCTTCTTTTACATATTGATATGGAATCCCGCTAGTAATGAATCCAACGGAACGATCCTTATATTCCACTCGATTAATGGAAAAATGGCAGGCATCTTCCGCCATTTTTTTCATCCTGGCTTCCACAACCAAATGACGTTTTATCGCATTTCCCGGCATCATAACAAACTTAGCCGGATCACGCTCATAGGCGATATCTTCTCTTTCCTCTCTTGGACATAATTCTACCACTCCCTGGGAATAGGAAAGACGTGTCGTCGTACGAAGCATCATCGGCGTATCATATGTCTCACTCAACTCGTACGCATATTTCATGAATTCTTTTGCCTCTGCGCTGTCTGAAGGTTCCAGAACAGGAACCATAGCTGCCCTGGCTACCATTCTGCTATCCTGTTCATTCTGTGAACTATACATTCCAGGATCATCGGCAGCCACTAAAACCATGCCACCTCTGACACCGGTATAAGCTGCCGTATATAAAGGATCGGCGGCTACATTTACTCCCACATGCTTCATAGCGCACATAGAACGTACTCCGGCAATGGATGCACCGATAGCTACTTCCGTTGCCACCTTTTCATTTGGAGCCCATTCTGCATATACTTCATCATACTTTGCCAGACTTTCACTGATTTCCGTGCTGGGAGTACCAGGATATGCCGAAGCCACCTTTACTCCTGCCTCATATGCACCTCTGGCAATTGCTTCATTACCAAGTAAAATTTTCTTCTCTGCCACTTTTTTTCTTCCTTTCCATCCTCTATCTTCTAAATCATCATTTCCCTTAAATCAGTAACTCGTTTTGCTTTTCCTTCAAAACGTTTTAATGTATTTGGTGAAACAAGCTGAATCCTTGCATCCAATCCCAAAACCAGACGAATCCGCTCTTTTAGCCGATGCTCCAGCTGCTCCAATGCACCATAAGAATCCATCATTTGTTCCGCTTCCACTTCTACTTTTATGGTAAGAATATCGGAATGATTCTTTCGTTCTACCAAGATTTCATAATTGGGACCAATTCCTTCCGTTTTAATCAGAACTTCTTCAATTTGGCTCGGAAATACATTGACTCCCCGAATTTTTAACATATCATCGGTTCGTCCTGATAAATTTTCCATTCTGACAGTTGTCCTTCCACACGGACAGGCATCATACATTAATCTTGTAATATCCCTTGTACGATAGCGAATCAATGGCAGTGCCTCTTTCGTGATACATGTCACCACCAATTCCCCTTTCTCTCCAGGGGGCAATACCTGGCCGGTTTTAGGATCAATCACCTCCGGAATAAAATGATCTTCATTAACATGCATTCCGCAAAGTTCCTGACATTCTCCAGACACTCCCGGCCCCATCAGTTCACTCATTCCATAATTTTGTGTAATACATGCATCCTCTCCCCAAACCTTATGCAGCTCACTTCTCATGGCTTCTGTCATAAGTTCACTGCCCAAAACCAGCGTTTTGACTTTTAAATCTTTCTTCGGATCAATGCCGAGATCCTTTGCCACCTCGGCAATTCGCATGGCATAGGAAGGGGTCGCTACCAAAAGGGTCGTTTCAAAATCCTTCATATACATTAACTGTTTTTCCGTATTTCCTGTGGAAGAAGGAACGATGGCAGCCCCCACTTTTTCCAATCCTTTATGAAGTCCTAATGCTCCCGTAAACATTCCATATCCAAAACAAATCTGAGCCACATCTTCTTCCTTGGCTCCTGCTGCCGCAGCCAATCTTGCCACACACTCACTCCACACACCAAGATCCCGTTCTGTATACCCTACGACCGTCGGTTTCCCTGTGGTTCCACTGGATGCGTGAATTCTTCGCAAATTTTTCCTGGATACAGCAAACAGGCCATAAGGATAATTATCTCTCATGTCCTGTTTGGTCGTAAACGGAAGCCGTTGTAAATCTTGCAGTGTTTGTATATCCTGCGGTTTTACCCCTGCCTCTTTCATCTTATTTCTATATGGTTCCACATTATCATATACTCTTTGTACTGTATTCTTCAACCGCTCCAACTGGAGTGCTTCTATTTCTTTTCTGGACAGTGTTTCCTCCTTTGCCCAAATCATATTATAACCCTCCTGTACCACATCGACGTATCAACGCTTTAACGCGTCATTATTATGAGGGTATTATAACATTTTCTCTTCTTTTTGTCTCCAAATTTTATATACTTTTCTCAATTTTAGTAAATACTTACTATTTTTTTTTTAAATTTTAGTAACTATTCAGAGTCCATTGGCAAAAGCGCCCCTATGAGACTAATCTATTGTTTCATTTTTATCCGGTGACATTCCTCTATTTGGCCGTTCCATTCCTTCCGGCATGGTTTCCCCTTCCGGTATTTCCATTCCTTCCTGTGGAGCTTCTCCCTCCGGCCGTTCCATTCCTTCCGGTGGAGCTTCTCCCTCCGGTCGTTCCATTCCTTCCGGTGGTGTTTCTCCTTCTGGCATTTCTCCGTCCGGTTTCATCTTTCCGTTTCGTCCCCCGTTTCCGCCAGGACCTTTCCCTCCAGTCATACCACTGCCGTAAATAGTATCCGTCATTTCTACAGTAATCGTCTCTTCCCCGGCCACAACTGTATAAGTATTTCCCGATGCAAGCTGGGGACAGCTTACCAATATGGAATTATAGGTTTTTACCGGAGAAAACTCAGTCAATACATTTCCCTCGGTATCTTGAAGCTTCACAACGCTTCCAGCTTCCATTGTGGATGAAGTGGTTACTAAAATTGCTCCCTGCGTGGAAGAATCTCCGAAATTTTGTTCCATTCCGCTTTTGGCCACTGCCACAAGAGTACCTCCTGTAGATTTCCCTAAAGAATGCGTACCATTTGTCCTGCTGTGAACTACCCATTGTCTAAAGCCAATGGGCTTCCTGCTTCTTAGACCTCGAAACCTACTATCTCCACAGGCGTTAATTCGGGCAGTCCCTGCCCTATTGTATATAATTTTTTATTATGCTATTTGTCTTAATCCCTCTGCTAATATGTTCTTCGCTGCATTGATATCTCTGTCATGTTTTGTACCACAGACAGGGCATATCCACTCTCTTACAGAGAGTTCCTTTACATCTACATTTTGATAACCACAAACTGAACACAACTGACTGCTGGCATAAAACCTGTCTATTTTGACATATTTCCTGCCATTCCATTTTGACTTGTATTCTAACTGCCTTGTCAACTCATACCATGAAACATCGCTTATGGATTTTGCCAAATGATGATTTTTTATCATATGTTTGATCTGAAGATTTTCTGATACTATCACTTGGTTTTCGTTGATAATCTCACGGGAAATCTTATGCAGATAATCCTTTCTGGTATTTGTTATTTTTTCATGGCATAATGCGATCTGTTTTTTCTTTTTGCAATAATTACTGCTTCCTTTTTCTTTATGGGCTAATTGTCTTTGCAGTTTTTCCAGTTTTCTTTCCTGCGTTTTTATAAACTTCGGATTTTCATACTTCTTTCCCTTTGATGTAATACATAATTCTTTAATTCCTAAGTCCAGACCAATCGTTTGCTTTGTATATAGCAGTTCTTCATGCTCTGTTTCTACCAGGATTGATACATAGTACTTCCCACTTGGAACCTGACTTATTGCAGCTGATTTTATTTGACCGCAAAACTCTCTGTGTAGCTTTGCTTTTACTTCTTTTAACTTGGGCAGTTTGATTTTTCCGCTCTCAAAATCTACTGCTATATTTCCATTTGTGAAGTTGGTTGTGTATGATTTATGGTTATCACGCTTACTTTTAAACTTTGGATAGCCTGCATGTTCCTTAAAAAATTTCTGATATGCACTGTCCATGTTATAAATTGCATTGGTTAATGCAAATTTATCTGCTTCTTTCAGCCATTCATACTCTTTCTTTAACTCTCTGTTACAATAGTTATTGCACTCTGTTTTACTAACAGACTTTTTCTCTTTTTCATAGGTTTCTTTTCGGTATACAAGAGTCTGATTATATACAAAACGGCAACAGCCGAATGTTTTTGCTATCTGCACTTTCTGCTCATTATTCGGATAAATCCTATATTTATATGCTTTTAACATTCGTTGTCACCACCTTTTTATCTAACCTTGATTTTCTATACGATATTGTAATAAATATTTGTGCCTGTTCTTTGATTTCCATGTTCCCATGACGTAATCATAGCATAAACCATTACTTTTGGCTACCTTAACCCACCGTCTAAAGTCAGTGAGATTTCGGTAGCCTTATTTCAAATTATGTTTCTCATTTTTTGATGCCCATGTTTCTCCTTTATGGGCTTGTACAATCGCCTTTGCCACAGAAAGTCCGATTCCATGTCCGTCGGTTTGCGAATTACATGAAGTATCTATTCGGTAAAAACGGTCAAAAAGATTGGACAAATCTGATTCCTTTACATCTTTTGCCGGATTCTCCACTTCCAACATCACCTTTTTTTCCGTTTCCAAAAGAGAAATGGTAATGTTTCCACAGGAGTCCGAATATTTCACCGCATTTTCCACAAGAATAAATATCAATTGTCGAAAAGAACGTTCTTCACCATACACTTCAATATTTTTCTGAATCTGTCACATCCACAGTGTAACATTCATGTTTTAAAATAGCTGTCAGCGCTCTGGCCAATTCTGTTTCATCTTCAGCAAGCAAAAGTTTCATGGTATAACCACCTTTCCAAACCTTATTGTTCCGGTTTTGTATAAATGATTATACCCTTTTTTTTACTGCCCTACAATCTTCTATTTCTCTGAAACCATTATACCGTCTGCCTCGATGATTTCTCCCATTCCATCAAAATGGAGTTCCATATATCCATCACACTTACAAATATTAACTTGTTTTCCTTCCCATTTTGATATATGTATGTCTTTCGGAACTGCCACACGGATGGTATGGGGACGTGCTGCTTTCATACAAATATGAAAACGATTCTTTTCTTTATCCCAATCCATGGAAATACTTCCACCCGGATATTGGAAATTTTTTACCATGCCCTTTTCCAAACGTTTTGGCAGTGCCGGAAGAATCTTAACCAGATTTTCACTGGAATACATTACCATTTCCTGAACCGCATTGACATATCCCAACGCTGCATCCAGCTGAACCGGAGCAGGATCCATGTCCAGCGTAATGCTCATTCCTCTCCAATCATTATGCAATGTGAAAAAGTTGGATAACAAACAGGATTTCGCCATATTATCCAAACATTCCGCCGCCATCTCACCCTGATCAAAACGGGCATAAATAGATGCCATATGAGCCATGGACCAGCCGGTCTGAGCATCAATCTTACGCAGTTCAACTGCTTTTTTATACATTTCCATTTCCTGCGGCTGATCCACAGAATTCACTTCATATCCCGGGAATACCGGATAAATATGGGATAAATGCCTATGATCATACCGATCTTCAAACTGTGGTTCCTGCCATTCCCGAATCGCTCCCAGCTCATTGGTTTTATAAGGCGGAATGGAGTCAATGATTTTCTTCCAGTCATCCATCTTATCTTCATACATGCCATACTGTTTTCCCAAATGAATCAGATTGGTAAAGAATTCTTTTACAATAGCCAGGTCAATGGTGGAATTAATCGTGGTAGGCATTGGATGAGCAATCATCTCTGTCAATGGAGGCATAAAGTTTTGTGGTGTATTTTCCGGCGAAACACTGGGATATAATTTTATGCTTCCATCCTCTTTATACTGAATAAAATCCTCGTAAAAGGCTGCCACCTCTTCCAGATACGGACAAATCTCATTTCGTATGCAGTCTTCCTCTTCCGGTCTGTAAGAAACATAATTGGAATAATGTTGTGCCAGCCATCCGGCTGCTCCCACCCAGTTCATGATAACCGGAACTACCTGATTCGGTGTAGAGACATTGGGGGTCGTCCCCGCCGTCATGTAAATTCCCCGGCATCCATATAAATTCTTTGCATTTTTTCTATAGATATCCATTCGATCATTATAATAACGGAATAAAGCACGGTGATACTCTGTCAGATTTCCCACAAAACTATGCCAATAAATCATCTGTGTATTTTCATTTGCCATATTATGGCACCAGATCAGACCGTATCCGCCTCCCCATAGTCCGTACAACGGAAATGGATTGGCGTTTTCATCCGTTCCACTGATAAACAGATAGCGCCCATATTTCCACATTTTTTCCATCAGCTCAGGGGATTGTTCTTTTGAAAAGGCTTCCGCAATCAAATCCTCATTACATTTCCCTTCATAGCCGCCAAATTCCAGACTGGCACTATCATATTTTTCCCTGTGAAGCGGAACATGACGCTCAAACAAGATATTGTATTCCTGATCAAGTGTATTCAGATAGTCTATCGCCTTTTCTGTACCATCCGAATCCGATTCTTTTATAAAGGATCGGATTGTCAAAACGATTTCACTGGCTTCTTCCACATAAATACGTCCGAATTCTACTTTTTGCTTTCCATTTGATGTGATTCTTACAGCCATTCCAAAATGAAGTCCGTCTGTGTTGACCGATTGATATGTCAGATAACCATCTCTTGCATCGGTTGTTTTATTTTCTTCTATACATGCGCAATCCTTTGGAAGAGGGGTTCCGGGATTTCTATGAATATCGGTGTAGAAATTAGCATGAATCACCGGCTTTTCTGCCCGTATCCGATAAACCGCCACATCATCCGCTCTGGATACAAATCCATCACAACGATAGCCTACACCATCATCGGTCCACTGACATGATGCCTCACCGGTATCCATCTGCAACGCTCTCATATAATCACGAAATGTTTTTTTCGGAACAATCTCCACCTTTACATCTCCCAAAGGCAGACAGGATTCCAACTGGGTACGATATCCTTTTTCTTTCAATTCCCGGACAATTTCCCAACTGGCATCTTTATATTCTCCACGATCCATTTTTTCACGCATGCGTCCCACCGCTTCATGGACATCGGGAAGGGTATCTTCCACTCCTCCATACCATAAATCTCCATCTGTAACCATGATTGTCTGAATTTTGGTTCCCCCATAAAAACTGGCTCCCATATGGCCATTCCCGCATACCAGTGCTTCTCTCCAGGTGTCTCTCCACCAGGAAGCCGGATAACGCATGGTAATCGTATCTCTTGTAATATGAATGTTTTCCATTTTTATTCTCCTTTTATCATTTATTTTCTCTTTTATTTCTTACCAGAAAAACCGGTTTTGCAATTCCTGCAGCTGACCAGTTTTTTCTCACATTTTGAATAACCACAGTGATCAAATGTTTTCCTTCCATTTCCTCTGGAATCTCAAGTATGACTCTTCCTTCCTAACCGCCTACTCTCTGCAATGCCCTCTGATCATCCACATAAATCCAGACATCGCCTACTATTTCTTCAAAGTAAAAATACTTGGATCCTTTTTCTAAGTTGGGCATCACCCGATATATACCGTACTTTCCATATTGATCCTTAAATGCCGCCTGCAATCTTCCTTCAAACTCCACCGGTTCAAAACTGTTCATATCATGTTCTGTGACAGAAAAATCCAGTTGTGGAAATTCATCCGACAGCTCCTTATACATTTTCCATCCCACTACGATCTGCTCCATCACCGGTTCCATATCCTCAATGGCATCCGTCTTTGTCACCGGAATCACAATTGAAGACGCCACGCCCCGTGCCGTTTCCACTCGGACACACACATCCTCTGCTCCATTGTTTTTTACAATTGCCTGGACACATCCATGGAACATCTTTCTCTCCTTGGCATAATCCGCTTCATGGGAATTGGGATTTCCATTTCCTACCCCCAACACGGTTCCGTTAAGCACATGAAAGACAACCATGTCATCTGCACCTACATCTTTCTGCCCGTCTGCATCCACTGCATAGACATTGACAGCCACCGCATCTTTTCCATCATTCTTCAATTCCCTTTTGCTTACTTCCAGTTTTAAGCGGGTATAACCAGAGGATGTAATACGTCTTGTGACTGCCATCTCTTTTCCATTTTGATATCCGACTGCCTCCAAGACACCTTTTTCATATAAAATTTCACATTCCGCCATATCATAAGGATCACAATTTAAGCGGGCGACCTTACGTCCGTTTAACCGGATTTCCACTTCTTCACAATTGGTGAATACTGCCACCTTTATGGGCTGTCCTTCCTTTCCCGGATGGTTCCAATGGGGAAGAATATGCAGAACCGGTTTTCCGCTCCAAAATGCTTTGTACAAATAATAGGCATCCTTTTTAAACCCACAACGATCAAACACACCAAAAAAACTGGAAACACTGGGCCATTCAAACGGGGACGGCTCTCCGCCATAATCAAATCCCGTCCATACAAAACTTCCTGCTATAAACGGGCGCTCATTAACGGCTTTCCAAGTATCCCGTATGGTGGCTTCCCAAGGTGCTGCCTCTTCATCATAATTTCCTATAACATGTCTGCTGTAATCGGTGCTATATTCTCCCCTCACCATGAATGCACTGCTGGTTTCGGATCCCACTGCCGGTGTTTTAGGAAACAAACGATGAAACTCATCATATCGATTGATCCCATAATTGATTCCTGTCACATCCAAAACCGATGCAGCTCCCTCTTTTTCCAGATACCCGCCGTTAAATGCTCCCAATACATAACGGGAAGAATCCAATTTTTTTACCTGAGCCTGAATCCTTTCAGCCAATTTTCTTCCTTTTTCCGCTCCCTGCAACGGTTCTTCATTGAAAATAGAATAAAAAATAACACTGGGATGGTTTCTGCTTGTCTTGATCCAATTGGATATCACATCCATATTTCCTTCTTCTGTACTAAAGGTCCGATTTTCATCCATTACCAAAAGTCCAAGGCGGTCGCAGATATCCAAAATCTCCGGATCTGGGTTATGTGCCAGACGGCAGGCGTTGGCGCCGGTTCCCTTTATCAGCTGCATACGGTACTCTTTAATGGCATATGGCACCGCCACCCCGACACCGGCATGATCTTGATGATTACAGAATCCTTTTAGTTTTATATTGGTTTCATTTAACCAGAATCCCGTATCGGCATCCATCCTTATGGTACGAAATCCGAATGATGTTTTTAAATAATCCTTCGTTTCTCCTTCATATCTCACACTGGTAACCGCAGTATAAAGGAAGGGCCTATCAATATCCCAGATTTGAGGGGATATGACATCCATGGCCTGCAATATTTCTCCTGTTTCATATCCTTCGAGAACTCCCTCTGTTTTCATGGTACCAAGGCAGGCTCCATCCGGATCCAGAATCTTTGTTTCCAGACAATACCTCTGTTTTCCTCCCAAACTGTTTTCCAACGTTGTATATGCCTGCAGATTCCACCTATCTTCTTTCTTCTCCGGCTTAATAAACACACCATTATACGCAATATGAACCGGTTCCTTCTTAATCAGCCAGACATTACGGTAAATTCCGGCTCCCTCATACCACCATCCTTCCCACTTAGATGCATTGATGCGCACAGCTATAAGATTTGGTACATCTCCATAATTGATCATATCTGTGATATCCACGGAAAAACTGGCATACCCGGAAAAATTTCTTTTCACCAGCTGACCGTTGCAATAGATTTCCGCATCCGAAGACATTCCTTCAAATTCCAGTAATATTTGTTTCCCACGATCTTCTTCTTTCAAATGGAACTTTATCCGGTACCAGCCAATTCCTCTGTTTTTATATCCAAAATTCGCCGCCCCATCCGGTGTAATCGGTTTTGCATTTACCCAATCATGGGGTAATTCCACAGTTTCCCATGCCTCATCATTGAAAATGGGAGAAGCCGGTCCTCCGGTCGTTCCCGCTTTTGCATAAGCATATACCTGTGAATGGGAACGGTCAATGGGCAGCACTGAAAAGTCCTGCTCTATAAATTTCCATCCTTTGTTCAGGCTATAAATCCCCGCCTGCTGTCCATATCTTTTCATCTATCCTTCCTCCCGTACAATAGAATCTCTTTTCTTTTATCACCGCTGTGTTTCTTTTTCTGCCTGCAAAGTAAACGGAATTGCCGGAATACCTGCTTTGTTATACAAATTCACCTGATAATACGGGGTTTCGGCAAATCGAATCCATACATTGGATGTTTCATGAATGGATGTGTGATATAGAATCAATGATGTATTTTCCACACGAAAAGAATCTACACAGCTTCGATTCCCGTCAATCCAAAGTTCCATTGCATGAAGCTTTTGCCCAGGAATCACATACAATCCCTCTCCATTTTGAAATGAAATCCGTACCTGACCTTCTCCAATCTGTGCAGAATATGCCATCGGATATTCACAAAACAAATCTTTCCCATACCAGAATTTCAAAACCGTCTGTGCCATCCGGTCTCCCACTACCCGCTTTTCCCGGGGATGAATATCTGTGGCTTCTCCGGCATCGGAAAGAGAAATCATATGACAGTTTGATGTCTCCTTCTCCACTCTCCGCTGTGCTTCTCTTATAATCGGAAAATTCATTCCGCTGCTGTTCATCCAGTAATCAAAAGGAGGTAGCTGCGCAAACAGGAAGGGTAATTCTTCTTTCCAAGCCTCTCTCCAGCTCTTAATAACACAACGGAATAACTCTTCATAATAATCGGCACGAGGAGCATCACTTTCTCCCTGATACCACAAAATTCCTTTTGCCGTATACCCTGCAATACGTTTCACCATCGTCCCAAACAATCGTCCGGGATAACTCTTATAACAGGAACGATACCATTCTGCATCCTCCTTTAATTCAGGAAAATTATAAAAGCGATACATTCCCCGATCCAGTAATTTTCCCTGAAAATTCTGATCCCGATCCTTAAAAAATATGTTCAGATTTCCCGTAAGCATTTCCTCGGGAACCCATGTGGAAGCGGTCGTTCCGCCCCAATTACATCCCACAATGGCTACGGGTTTTTTTAATATTTTACGCAACTGATAAGCAAAGTAAAGTCCCACTGCGGAAAATTCCTTTCGGTCCCCTTTCAAAAATCCCATCCATCGATCCCAAAACGGATAGTTATCCTGAAATTCTTCTTTTTCTCCGTAAAATGCATATCTTCCCACATTATAAAAACGAATGTGCTCATCTTCTTTCCATTTCATAACCTCTTCAAAATGCGCTTCCTTATAAAGCTCAAACTCCATATTGGACTGGCCGCCTGCAATCCACACTTCTCCAAAGTCCACATTTCTCAGAGTTACATTTCCAATACAAAGGGTCGCATTTTCCATCGCCTCCTGTGCCGGAAGCAGCAAAGAAAATTCTCCCTTTTCCACCCATTTCTCCAAAAGTACTTTCCCATTCAAAGATACTGTAATCTGTTCTGCTTCCTTTGCTTCTCCCCAGATTTTAACCGGCTTTTCACACTGCAGTGTCATGTTGTCTGTAAATAACGTATTTAACTGTATCATTTTTTCCTCCCTTTTTTTCATAACGATACGAATTTAATAAACGACTTATTTTTACATATAATCTTAAATTTACAACACAATACAGGTAAATTCCTGTATAAAAATGCATTATTTTACACATATCATGCACGTTTGCCTATGGACAAAACAGTTATTCCGGATTACTCTTGATACAAAATAAAAACTTTACTCACACCGATTCTATCAAAAGAAAGAAAGGTTAATTTATGGATACCTACATTAAACAAATTCTATCGTATCTGGAGTACCTGACAGATACCTATCACTGGCAGATTACGATCCATGATTTTCACCATATTACCGGCCGTTTTATTTCCGCCTTTTCTCCTTATCATATACATAATAACCCCTTCTGTATTCAGCTGAAAAACACAAGGGAAGTCTGGGATGCCTGTATCTGCCGCCAGCCCTCTCTGTTAAACAAACTAACCGAGCCCATTCAGTTCGGTATGTGCCACTGTGGTGTGGAGGAATTTATTCTCCCCATTTCTTATAAAGAAAAGAAAATCGGTTTCATCAGCGTCAGCGGATATCGAACCAATACGGATATCGCCCTTCAAAAACTTACGCATATTTCGGAAAAATTCCAGCTGAATTTTCCCCATATGAAAAAACTTTACTTTGATTACTTAAATCCCAATGTCCCTTCCCAGACACTTGTCTATACCCTGATGGCTCCCCTTGTTGCGATGTTAGAATACCTTTACGTCAAACAGCTGGATCTGTATCATGAATTGGATATCCCAACCCATGATGAATCTTCCACCTTCACAAAAGCCCTGTTATATCTGGAGCGCTACTATCGGGAATCCATTTCTTTGAAAGATCTTTGCGATTTCTGCCACTGCAGCTGCTCCTACATGAGCCACATATTTAAACAGCGCACCGGAAAAAATATCAACGAATACATCAATGAACTGCGAATCAATGAAGCAAAAATCTTATTAAAAAGTACCAGTCTCTCCATTACGGATATTGCATTAAGCCTGGGATTCTCCAGTTCCAACTATTTCACTAAAGTATTTTCCAGTTACTGTGCCTGTTCTCCCACACAATTTAAAAAAACAAACCATCCAAAAAACGTATAATTTTTTATGCATGATTTTACACATCCTGTGCCGTTTTTTTCAGGTATTTTTCCTCAACCTATGTCAGAATAGGAATACAAAATCATTACGGCAAAATCGTGGGAGATGCCACGTAGAAAGGATGTCATATGAAAACATATACCGAAGAAGCTCGTCAGCTTTCCATTTCCGATGAAGTCGATGTTATCGTTGTAGGAGGCGGTCCCGCCGGTATCGGAGCCGCTTTAAGCAGCGCACGCCAGGGCATGAAAACCCTTTTAGTAGAACAGGCTGGTGATGTGGGCGGCGTCGCTACCACCGGCTTAATGAGTCATTGGACAGGAAAAACATCAGGAGGCCTGTATGAGGAAATACTGGAAGCCAGTCAAAAAGAAGGACAGAAAAATCGTCAGACCATTGACCCGGAATACTTGAAAACCGTCCTTCTATCCATGTTGGCAAAAGCCAATGTCATCGTCCGCACCTACACCTTTGCCTGCCGCCCCATCATGGAAGCAAACCAAGTAAAAGGACTGATCGTGGAAAGCAAATCCGGAAGAGAAGCCATTCTGTGTAAGGTACTGATCGACTGCAGTGGCGACGGAGATATCGCTGCTCAGGCAGGTGTTCCTTATTACAAAGGTCGGGAAGAAGACGGTAAAATGCAGCCTGCCACCCTTATGTTCAAAGTAGCCGGAGTACATGAAAAAGAAATCAATTTTCCTCTCCCCGGCGGTTTTGAAAACAATCCAATGATTCCAAAAGGGCCAATTCAGGATTTGGGGAAAGCCAATCTGAAATCCCCCATCGGTCATGTACTCTTATATAAATCCACTATACCCGGAGTCATAACCATTAACATGACAAATGCACTGGATATTGATGGGACAAACGCCCTGGATCTTACAAAAGCCCATGCCACCTGCCGCCAGCAGATGGAACCCATCAAAAATTTTCTCCGCGAATTTGTTCCGGGATTTGAAGACTGCTATATTATCAGCAGCGCTTCCATCGTGGGAATCCGTGAAACCCGCCATTTTGAGGGTGAAAAAACATTGACTGCCGAAGATATTCTCTCCGCCAAAGTCTTTGACGATTGGGTTGTCACCCATGCTCACTTCAATTTTGATGTCCACAACATTACCGGCGCAGGACTTGATAAAACTGGCTGTCAAGCCAAGTTCCCCCAAAGCAAAACCTACACCATCCCCTATGGATGTCTGATTCCCAAACATATAGACGGTTTGCTTTTAGCCGGAAGAAATATTTCTGGAACCCACATGGCCCATTCCAGCTACCGTGTCATGCCCATATGCGTTAATTTGGGACAAGCCGCCGGTACCGCCGCTGCCATTGCCATTTCCAATCAGCAGAAGGTTCGGGATATTTCTGTTGCGCACCTGCAAACGCTTCTTTTAGAAAATGGTGTACTACCGCCGGAATGTTAATCAGATAAGCCCAAACCATCCAATCCGCAGGAATGATTTTTCTTTTCATTCCTGCGGATTTTTCTTGTTCTCTTTTTTTGTTTTATGCTATACTGACATTTATACAATTACCAGAAATCACATACTATGCTGAATCAATAAAGGAGGATACACAATGCAATACCGCACACTGGGAAAAACCGGACTTTCCGTCTCCGTCATCGGAATTGGCGCACTGCAAATGGGAAATTGTACTCTTGAAGAGACAAAAACCATACTAAAAGAAGCCCATGAAGGAGGAATTAACTATATTGACACTGCGCGTGCCTATAATGAAAGTGAAACCCGCCTGGGCCAGGCTCTGAAAGAACTTGGATTGCGTAAAGACTTTATTCTGTCATCAAAAGTCATCAAGCGGGATCTTCCGTCTTTTCAGAATGATTTTGAAACCAGCCTGAAAAACCTCCAGACCGATTATCTGGATATCTTTTTTATTCATGATGTCAGCACAGCAGCAAACTGGAATGCCATTCAAAAAAACGGAATTCTAGATTATGCTCTGGAATTAAAACGCCAGGGGCGCATTCGCCATTTGGGCATCTCTACTCATGACTGCCAAATCGGTGAACAAATCATAAAAACCGGTTTATTTGAAGTTGCCATGCTGGCCTATAACCCCACCAATCTGGAAGTAGAAGATACCCTTTTCCCGCTTTGTCAATCCTATGATATGGGAATTGTCATTATGAAACCATATGGCGGAGGTATTTTAACCGAAGCCCGCAGTGCACAAATGGGCTTTTCCATTACTGCCGAAGAAGCACTTCGTTTTGCTGCTTCCAATCCTTACGTATCCTGTGTGATTCCCGGAACGGATCGCCTGGAATACGTTCGTTTAAATATCGCGGTTGGCTCTTCTCTTCTTTCCATGTCCTCCGATGAACGAAAAAAAATCATAGAAAAAATAGATATAAAAGTAAAAGATTACTGCCGTGGATGTGGCTACTGTTTACCCTGTGTAAAAAATATCCCCATCCCCACCGTTTTAAAATTATACAATCGCTGGCAGGTATTCGGAGGAACCGATTGGTCCAAAATGCATCAGATTACAGAAGAATATACGTCCTCTGTTCCGGATTCTCAGACAGCCGACCACTGCATCGGCTGCGGTCAATGTACCAAGCGCTGTCCATTCAACCTTCCGATTCCGGATCTAATGAAAGCAGCATCGGCAAACCTTCGCCGTTATACATCTTCCAAATAATCTTCCTTTTTCTTCTTTTCCATTATAAAGGAAATGAAACCAAAGATTTATAGAATATTTTGACATATTTTTTTCATAGATGTCGCATTTTTAAATACCTTTTCAATCCCAGTTTCCTCTTTCATCCCAGAGGAACCATTTCCTGAAAAAAAGGAGCCGAAATGTCACCAGAATTTTATTCCCTTGATCTTTCTTTTACTCTTGATGATCGAAATATCCATGTTATTCGAATTTCCCGCGGAACCATCGAACAGGTTCCAGTTCACAGCCATGGAGCAGACACTTATGAGATCCATTATCTTCCTTTTGGTTACGGAACTGCTATGATTGATTCCAAACAGTATCCGGTGGCTCCCAATACGCTATATGTTACAGGACCTTTTGTGGAACATTCCCAGATTTCTTCTCCCGACTCACCAATGTTTGAATATTGTCTGAATCTAAAGGTGGATCCGGCTCCTGCAAATACCCTTTCCAATTCTCTCGGTTCCCGTTTCCTTGCCCAAACCACATGGTTCGGACAGGACAGCCAGGATATTTTTTCTTTACTGCAGCAAATTTTCCAAGAGCTGGGAGAAAAACGTTTGGGATATATGCAGCAGGTTCATTCCCTGCTTATGCAATGCATCATCGCTCTGCTGCGTAATTATGATGACTCTCCTCTGACTGCCTCCCTTTTATGTAATACTCCTCCTTTGTCTGATCCACATTCCGGATCGGACAAAACGCTATTGGCAGAAAATTACTTTTTATTTGAATATGGCCATCTGTCTCTGGAAGAGTTGGCAGGTATCCTGGGATTTTCCATCCGACAGACCCAACGTTTTCTTTTGAATTCCTATGGAAAAACATTTCGTGAAAAAAAGAGAGAAAGCAGAATGGCTGCTGCCCTTCTGCTTCTCTCTTCATCCAATGAGACGATCACTTCCATTTCAGAAAAACTGGGATTTGCATCCATGGAATATTTTTCATCTTCTTTTAAACATTATTATGGAATATCTCCGCAAGAATACAGAAAAAATAATTTAAAATAAATCTAGGAGGATTGCTTTATGAGAAAAATAAAAATTGCAAATACCGATTTGTGTGTTCCGCAGATCGCATTGGGATGTATGCGCATAAATTCCAAAAGCCGCGAAGAAGCGAAACGATTTGTGGATACTGCGTTGGAATTAGGTTTGAATTTTTTTGATCATGCCGACATATACGGAAAAGGAGAATGTGAAAAAATCTTTGCCGATGTGATAGGGATGTCTCCTTCTGTCCGGGAAAAAATTATTTTACAATCCAAATGCGGAATAAGACCTGGATTTTTTGATTTCTCCAAAGAGCATATTTTGAATTCTGTCGATGGTATTTTATCTCGATTAAACACAGAGTATCTTGATATTCTTCTTTTACATCGTCCGGATGCACTTGTGGAACCTTGTGAAGTTGCCGAAGCATTTGATATTCTGCACAAATCAGGAAAGGTTCGTTATTTTGGTGTATCCAATCAAAAACCCATGCAGATCGAACTTTTAAAGAAATACATAAATTAACCAATCGTAATTAATCAGCTTCAATTCAGTATTGCACATACGGGGATGATTAAAAATGGATTAAATGTTAATATGGTAAATGAGGCATCAGTTGATCATGATGGCAGTATTCTTGATTATTGCAGATTGAATGATATCACGATTCAACCTTGGTCACCGTTTCAGTATGGTTTTTTTGAAGGAGTCTTTTTGGACAATGAAAAATTTCCTGAGCTTAATAAGAAAATAAATGAATTAGCTGAAAAATACGGTGTAACGAACTCGGCCATAGCAATCGCATGGATCTTAAGGCATCCTGCCAACATGCAGCCAGTCTTAGGCACCGTCAACGCAGATCGAATCAAAGCGATCGCAAAAGCTGCTGAATTTCATCTGAGCCGTGAAGAATGGTATGATGTTTTTCGGGCTGCCGGAAATGTTCTTCCGTAAAACAATCGATCAAATGTTTTTATATCGGGAGATGCACAGTGCTCAAAAGAGAAGCAGAATGGCTGCCTGCCCTTCTGCTTCTCTTTTCATTAAAGAAAATAATCACTTTTTTTGGAAAAACAAAAAATTCATTCTGACACATCTTCCTTGCTATTTGGGAAATCCTGTATATCCCAAAGCCACTGACAGTTTATCATCTGCCATCCACAGATCCAGTATCAAAATAGGCTTTCCGTCAGATTGTTCCCATACTCCCTTCATTTCTTCATCCTGCGAAACACACTCCCACTGGGACGCATCTTCGGCAAAATACCAATTGGAAAATACATCATACATACTTTCTCCGTTTCCAACTTTCTGGAACTCCGCAAGGGTTGTAATATCTTTTAATGTTTGTCGATTCAAAAGAATACTGTCTTTTAGCTCTTCGCCATATGTCTTTTCAAAATATTCATAGAGTTCCCGACATTTTTGAAATCCCTGTTCCTGATCTGCATATGCATACCGGACAGCCGCAAGACGATCACCATGAAAGATATAATAATTTCCATCCGTATCTTCAAATTGCGTTGTTTCTACACCAGGATACGATTGATCAGTCCAGTCTTTACCGATTATTGTTTTCACCTCTTCTGATGTTTTTCCTATGTTTGTCTGTAAAAACTCATACTCATCCGGTACCGTATCTTCGTTTTTTTTATCATTTTTCATACTGCATCCGCAAAGTACAAAAAGGAGCACAACACACAAAACAATTTTTATTTTCTTCATAGAAATCCCCCCATCTTAAAAAGAATCTATTCGCTTCGTTCAACTCTTTTTCCGTATTCGCTTCTTTTCATATTCCCCATCGGAATCCCCCCAATCTTTTATTTAACTAAAACATTTTTATATTTAGATATATCGTTATCATATTTTGATTTTATCACAAATATTCAATAGATTACAATCTTTTTTTACACATTTTCATACCATTTCGCCTGAGTTTTCCACAGTAATGCATATTTTCCTCCACATTTCATCAGTTCCTCATGCGTTCCCATCTCTACAATCGCTCCATGATCCACTACCAAAATAAGATTTGCCGATACCGTTGTACTCATACGATGCGTCACATACACCATTATTCTTCCACCTTCAGTGCATCAAACTCTTTCCGCTCAAACTCCTGTATAGAAATACACTTCTTATTTGGGTTGGCATAGACAAATGTCTTATCCACATTTTCCAGATAATTCTGTATCTTATCATTGGTGGCGCTGATAATGGCCTGAAAGCCCAAATCCCGAATCAGTTTAATACAACTGGCTACTTTTTCAGCATCCATTTTTGAAAATGCTTCATCCAATACCACCAATCGAATCGTAGGATTCTGCTTGGAATTTACCTGGGATCCGATTTTATAAGCCTGCGCGAAACTAGCCAAAAGAGCAATATATTGGGGA